>CAVRNM010000260.1:0-14400 GCA_963722225.1 uncultured Verrucomicrobiae bacterium | reverse complement strand
GACCCGTGTCATGATGTCGCCGGTGCGCCGGGTGTCGAACCAGCGCAGAGGCAGACGCTGGATTTTTGCGTAAAGATCCGAGCGGATGTCGAAAATGACCTTTTGCTCAAAGGAGTTGTTGATGAATATCCGGGAGTGAACTCAGTCCGTCCTTGGCTAAAAACCCCGCCAACGCGACGGCAATCCAAAAAGAAAATTCGTGGTGGCGGGCCGGATTGGGTATGATTTTGTCGATTACAAGGCCGGTGGCGTTGGGAAACACGAAAACCGCCAGAGTCATTCCGAGTGCGCAGAGAAGCTGGGCTATTGCCATCCCCGGGGTAGTTACGCAGGTAGGAAAAAACTCTTAGGATCGACTTCATGTCCCCCGAGGGATGGCTTTCTGTGGATGCTTTGTAAAGCCAAGGCCTAAATTAGTTTCAATGTCGGTGAAATTTGGGATTGCGGAGGTCCATCAGGACTCCCTGAATCTCCTTGCACACGGAACTTCTCGCCACTCACACAAACTCTAAAACCCCATGGCCAACGTCTTCGGAATCATTACTGCCATCATTCTAGCTCTTGCCGGATTTGTCGCATTTAAGAACAAGAAAGCTTACGAAGCGGAAATCACGAAGACCGGGAATGAAACCCATCGGGCCGAACTACAAGGACGGTAACAGAAATGCCAGCTTGGAAGCCAAGAAGAACGCCTTCGAGAACGTAAAAATCCAACCTAGGCTACAATCAGGGACGATTGAAGTGTGCCCAGACCAATCTTGCGTCCACCACTGAAAAGCGCAAGGGAGTGGATGAGGAAAACGTGAAACTCGGCGAGGACAAGTTTACACAGGAAAAGGCCAACGAGCGCCTGAAATCCGAAATAGAAGAAAAAACCGCCAAGATCAACGAGAACAAGGCGAAGCTCGACGACATCCGCGAGAAGACTTCCAAAGTGGGTGATATCAATGTCCTTGCATCAAAACTGAGAGGCCTCAAATCGGACATTGAGCAGCTCACACAAAACATCGCCGATCACGAGGCCAAGCTGGCCAATCTTAACAGTGAGAACACCCAGGCGGAAAACCACATCAAGGCGCTCAAGGACAAGTTTGAAATTATCAGCCAGAACAAGTCGTTACCCACGCTTAAGACCCAGATCCGCTCGATCTATCCGACATGGGGATTTGTTACTCTCGCATCGGGAAATGATGCCGGGGTGGTTACCGGTTCCACATTGGATGTGATCCGCAACGGAGCAACCATTGCCAAGCTGCTGGTGACCGCAGTGGAAAGAAACTCGGCGTCTGCCAGCATCATGCCGGATTCCATAGCTCAGGATGTGACACTCATGGTGGGTGACAGCGTGATCCCCTCCCAGAAGGCTTCCACCACCGAACCCGCAACGAAAACCACTGTCAAGCAGCCTGCCCCTTCGCAGAACTGAGTCCAAGACGATTTCCATTAAAGCTTCTATAGAAACCCCATGAAAGCCATCTTATACGCTCTAGTCATTCTAGTTATCGGTGGAGCAGTTGCCTTCACTATCCAGCATACCCATAAGTTTGAGGCTCTGCAAAAGGACCGCCTTGACACCATCGTGGAGAGGAAAAAAGTGGAGGCTGAAGGCGCCGCCACGATTGCGGACCTTAAGCATGAACGCTCCGTTCTGGCAGCCGCCGAGCAAAAGAAGGAGGAACTCAACCAACAGATCACGGCCCTCAAGTCCACGGCTGCGAGCATGGAACGCGATAAAGCCGAACGGGATGTTACTCTGAAAGGGCAAGAGGAAGAGTTCTCCGAACTGGATAAGACCATGAAGGAGGTCCAAGAGGTGCTAAAGACGCTTGGGGATGATGTTTCGCTCGAAAATCTTGCGGAGAAGATCCAACAGGTCACCGACACGAAGAAATCCAAGGAAGACAAGTTTGATGAGTTGAAGACCCTTGTGGCCGCGGCGGAAAAATTATTAGCCAACAACCGCGGGGAGGTGGACCGCCTTGTGAAGCGTGACATCGAGCGCAACACCAACATTGGTCACAATTCGGTGGAAGCCGTGCTCAATTCAGTCAATCAGGAGTGGGGCTTTGTGGTCATTGGAGCGGGTTCCATTACCGGGTTTTCCCCACAGACGGCTTTGCTAGTCAAACGGGATGGCCGGGTCATTGGCCGTGTGCGTCCATCCTCGATTGAACCCAACCAAACTATCGCGGAAATTGACTTTTCCAGTCTCGCGCCGGGGGTGCAACTGCAGCCTGGCGATCATGTGATGCTGGCCAAGCCGATCACCCACTGAGAAAGCACACAATTTTATTCCATCGCCAAGCTCCGCAGGCTTGCAAGTCGCGGGGCTTGTCTTATGATTGAATCCATGAAGCACACAATATCCCTCTGGATTGCGGCTCTCATTATCAGTTTGGGGTTTGCCTCTTGTGCTCAAAAAGCGGAGAGCAAGCCCGTTCCACCGACATCAGACACCAGCCAGATTCCATGGAACACTCCTGTGCCGGGACAAGGACAGGGGCAGTTTGGCATGTTGCCGCAAAACGAGTATCGCAGGTAGGATCGGAGATTTTTTATTCCTTCGCCTTGTGGTTCCGTTTCCCGGAACGTGGTAGTGAGAGTAGCAATGGCTCGGCCTATGGGGTGGAAGCTTCCATGTCCGCGCATCCTATGGGGCGGGCTTTCAGCCCTCAAGATCATCGGTGTGATCGTTACCCATGGCGTTGCCATGGGCTGGCATGGTGCCGGGCCGTTGGCCCTGAAGAGTGCCATGTCATTTTCCGGAATTGAGGGCCAATTCCTCGTCAATTCAAAGGGATGGAACATCGCCTCCAGACTCGACCGTTTCGGCATTTATTTTTGGCAAACAGTATAAGCGCTGAGATCTCTGGATTTTTCCAACTACAAAACCCGGCAGACTTGTAAACGTGGGTGCTTGATTTATGCTTCGGTCTCATGAAGCACAATAAATCCCTATGGTTTGCCATTTTCCTTATCAGCTTGGGTTTCACTGCTTGTGACATCAACAAGGAACCCGAGAAAAAACCCGTTCCACCGACAACAGACACCAGCCAGATTCCTTGGAACCCTCCTGTGCCGGGACAAGGACAGGGGCAGTTTGGCATGTTGCCGCAAAACGAGTATCGCAGCTAGGATCTGATCTTGCTACTGTTCCTTCGCCTTGCGGTTCATATCCCAGAGGTCTTGAGGCGTGAGGACTGATCGGGCACGGTCCCCTTGAAGCCACGATTTTGCGGCAGGATCACCCCTGAGTTCGGCATCCCAGAATGCAGTGGTGAGCGCTAGAATGGCCCGGTGGTACTGCGGATCCTTTATTGGCTGACCCAGCAGGTCGCGTTCGCTAAAAGCCATGTGATTGGCCTTGTCCAAGATCACCTGCCAGGCTAGGGAGCCTGCTGGAGATAGGGGAAGACCTGCAGTCGGTCTTCCGGGGGGTGCTAAGATGACGCCATCGTCCCGGGTTCCTGTGAGAAGCAAGCAGGCAAGGTACCGACGCTGGCGAATGCCGGCAGCCGGGTCACCGGCAGCAGGTTTTTGAGGACTCATCATGACGGCTGCCTTGATGCGGGAATCCCGGAAAGACACATGCTTTGCGACAAATGATTGCCCCGCAATAGCCTGAGTGGTGATAGCTCCGAAAGAATGCCCGGA
This sequence comes from uncultured Verrucomicrobiae bacterium, assembly GCA_963722225.1. GTDB lineage: Bacteria > Verrucomicrobiota > Verrucomicrobiia > Opitutales > Opitutaceae > Fen-1467. The sequence goes on along the minus strand of CAVRNM010000260.1, from coordinate 10,746 downwards.
CATACCGATATGGTTGAGATCAAGCCTGTGAAACAGGGCGTGACCCTCTTGGCCATTCCAGAGCGTGAGCGCGTCGATCACGGCGGGGATGTCCCTGCCACGTTTGACGAAATTGTCCAGTGAGCCAGCCTCCTTCATTGCGGCCAGCCGTTTTCCTTGGGGTAGATCTTTCCAGACACTCTCATCACTGCCGGGGTGTTGGACGAAGACCACGGCATATCCGCGTTTTGCCCAGTGGTTGCCGAGATACGGGTTGTTGTCGCGTGAACCACCGAGCCCGTGGGAGAAAAGGATAACCGGAGCGGGTTTGCGGGATTCCGGGAAATAGACACGGATTGGCAGGATGCGATTCCGTTTTGTGTCCTTCACCTCGAAGGTCTGAGAGTCGATCTTCACATCCTTCACTTTCAAGGGGTCGTATGAGCCGCTCTCCGCCGATGGCGAGCCCATGGCGACAGCCAAGGCCATAAGTAACATTGGGAATAGTTTCATTGAAGCACTGCAGGCGCTGCCGGCGGCCCAGCGGGACATGATCGAGTACTGGTTGGTCGGCAGCAACAGCAAGGAAAACTACGAAGAGCGCCTCAAGGAAGCCGCCAGCCGCTCCGGCTTGATGGTGCGTTTCCTCGGTCGTGTGCCGGACGACGAACTTGCCCGCATTTACAGCCAGGCGGACGTTTTCGCCATGACGAGCATTGACCATCGCCACAGCGTCGAGGGCTTCGGCCTGGTCTATCTTGAGGCCGCCGCGCACGGGCTGCCCGTGGTGGCGCATGCCGTCGGCGGCGTGCCGGAGGCGGTGATTGACGGCGTGACCGGGCTGCTCGTCCCGCCGGCCGATCGCGGGGCTCTGGGCGCCGCTTTCTCCCGCTTGATCACGGATGCCGACCTGCGCCGCCGGCTGGGCGCCGCCGGACGTGAATGGTCCCATCGCAACAGCTGGGCGCGGTCGGCCGACTTGCTCTTCAACGATTCCGAGTGGGCCATCACCGGCTGAGCCGTTCCCCCTTCCCAGCGACTATGATCCAATCTCGTGTCCAGATCACCGTCCGTTATGCCGAGACCGACATGATGGGTATCGTTTATCATGGCAGCTACCTGCCCTGGTTTGAAATCGGCCGCACGACCTTGCTCAAGGAAAACGGCCTGTCCTACCGGGCTCTCGAGGCCGCCGGATTCCGGCTGCCGGTGTTGGAGGTAACCGCGAAGTACCTGAAGCCCGCCCTCTATGACGATGTCATCACCATCGTCACCACGCTGGCCGAAAAGCCCCTCCTGCGGATTCAGCTTTCCTACGAAGTCCGCCGGGGGGAGGAACTGCTCGCCACAGGCCAGACCGCACACGCCTTTATCGATCGCGACGGCCGGCCGGTGCGCCCGCCGGCAATTTTTGCCGAACGGATGAACGAGCTGTTCTCCGGCCAGCGGCCTTGAGGATTACCTATGGCGGTGACAGACCTTCGCGTAGCGCGGAGCTTCAGCCCGCGCTCTCTGCACTCGATCGTGCGGGCTGAAGCTCCGCACTACGCACGACCAACACTGTCAGACGAACATCGGTCGCACGCACCTTCCACGCCAGGATGCGGGGTCAAGCGTATTCGGCGATGACCAGCGGGTCGGTCTCGCTTTTCCGGGCCGCCTCCAACAACGCGAGCGCGTTTGGTCCGGCGATGCGGCCGACTGCCCAGACGGCATGGGCCCGAACCATCGGCGAGGGATGCACGGCCAGCCGGAGGAGCGGAGCGACCAGCTCGTGCGCTGCGCCCGCGCTCGCCGCGACATTTCCGGAAACGACGCAGGCGTTGCGCAACAGCCCCGACCATTTCAGCCGCTTGATCGGGGTGCCGCGAAAGATCTCGGCGAATCGCGCTGGCGTCAGCTGGAGCAGTTCGCCCAGCGTAAGTTCCTTGATCCCCAATCTCGCGGCAAGAATCAGGCCGCGGCCAGCCCGGGCAAAACGATTCCACAGGCACACTTCCAGGCAGAGATCGCAACCAAAGATATGATGGCCGATCCCGGCGCGCAGCTCCCGCGGGATGAATCCCTTGTTCTCGATGGTCTGGTAAGAAATGCAGCGCCGCGCGTCGACCAACCCTGGTTCGGGAATGGCATTCGTCGGGCAGGCCGCCATGCAACGGGAGCATTTCCCGCAGAGCAGGCCGACCCGCGCCTCCGTTCCCGACCCGACTGAAGGCGCGCGCAATGGCTCGTCGGCCTCGAAATCCACGCGGGTCAGGATGCCTGCGAGCAGCAGCCAGTTGCCAAATTCGCGTGAGATCAGCATGCCGTTCCGGCCCAGGAACCCAATTCCCGCCCTTTCCGCCCATCCCCGTTCCAATACGGGACCCGTGTCGACGTAATAGCGGTAGTCGCCCTCCCCCGCCCCGTACAACTCCTCCAGCACCCGTCCCGCCGCGACCAGCGCCGGCTTCATGGTGTCATGGTAGTCCTCGTATACCGCATACCGAGCCCAAGTCGGGCCATCGGAGGGCCCGGGTTGCCGGGTCGCCTCCGCCCCGGCCCAGTAGTTCACGCCCAGCATGACCACCGATCGCATGCCCGGCAGAAGGAGTTCCGGACTCAACCGTTTCGCCGCCGTCCGCTCCAGCCAGATCATGTCGGCCTGGAAATCCCGCGCCAGCCAGTCATTCCACGCCGTGGACGGAATGGCGCCAATCTGCGCAAAGCGCACCACGTCAAATCCCAGCGCTACCAGCCGACGCCGCAACTCCTCCTGCTTCGCATGCATGACTTCGATCGCGACGACTCATGCCCGACTGGTGTCACAGGCGGGACGACTTGCCCGGTGCCGCTTCGCCGCCAGAGGAGGCGGCCCGCCCTGCTTCGCCCTGACCGACTTTGCCCGCCGTCGACCCGTGTCTTCGTTGCCATTCGCCCGCCTCCCGCAAATAGGCGCGCAGCACATTCATCACCATCTCATGCTGCGGGCGGAAATCCGTCAGGATTACCGTTCCCGCGCGCTTGTAGATCTCCTCGCGTTCGGCGAATAGCCTCCGGATGCGTTCCTCGGGATTCTCCACGTTCAACAGCGGCCGAGACTGGTTCTGGGCGGTGCGCCGGAGAATCGTGGGCAGACTGGCGTGCAGACATATAACCACCCCTTTGGTTTGGAGCAGCGCGAGCATTCCCGGGCCGACGATCAAGCCGCCCCCGCAGGCGACCACCACCCCGTGGCTGGGATGACCGCTTTCAATGAACTCCCGCTCCAGGGCCCGGAAAGCCGGTTCGCCCTCCTCCGCAAAGATCCGGGCCACCGATTTCCCCGTCAGGCGTTCAATCTCATGGTCGCTGTCCAATGCCTGGAAACCGAGCTTCGCCGCGACGGCGCGACCCGTGGTGGTCTTGCCGGTGCCCATGAAGCCGACCAAATACAGATTGACGTTCCCGTCCGACATGACGCCAGCGAAGTCCCTGCGCCGACCCAGTGCAAGACCTCAAAAAAGCGTAGCCTCAATCCGGGTTTCTGATTGGATACCACCATGGCCTCCTCCCCCACCTCAACGGCCGCGGATCGCAACCGTCCGCCGGCCGCCAATCAGGCCTTCGCCAGCGACAACACCGCTGGCATCTGTCCCGAAGCCTGGGCCGCCCTGACCGAAGCCAATCGCGGCTGCCTGCCGTCGTATGGCAACGACGAATGGACCGTCCAGGCCTGCGACCTGTTGCGCGCGGTGTTCGAGGCCGATTGCGAGGTATTCTTCGTTTTCAACGGCACCGCCGCCAACTCCCTCGCCCTGGCCTCGCTGTGCCAGAGCTATCACAGCGTCATCTGCCACGACTACGCGCACGTTGAGACCGACGAGTGCGGTGCGCCCGAATTCTTTTCCAACGGCACCAAGATCCTCGTGGCCACCGGCCCCAATGGAAAACTCGACCCCGCCCAGGTCGAGCGCGTCATCCTCAAGCGGACCGACATCCACTACCCGAAGCCGCGCGTGCTCTCGCTCACCCAGTCCACCGAATGGGGCACGGTTTACACCGTCGATGAGCTGAAAGCCCTCACCGGTGTCGCGAAGCAGCACGGCCTGGCCGTGCACATGGACGGCGCGCGCTTCGCCAACGCCGCCGCCGCCCTCGCGGAACGGGACGGCGCCAAACCCGCCGACTTCACCTGGCGCGCCGGCGTTGACGTGCTGTGCTTTGGCGGAACGAAGAACGGCATGAACATGACCGAGGCGGTGGTCTTCTTCAACCGGCAGCTCGCCCGCGAATTCGACTATCGCTGCAAACAGGCCGGCCAGCTGGCCTCGAAGATGCGCTTTCTCAGCTCGCAGTGGGTCGGCATGCTGCAGGACGGCGCGTGGCTGCGCCGCGCCGGGCATGCCAACCAGATGACCCGGAAGCTCGCCGCCGCGCTGCGTTGTATTCCCCGGGTCAGCATCCTCGTCGAGCCGGAAGTCAACGCGGTCTTTGCCAACATGCCCCCCGCGGTCGCCGACGCCATGCACGCCCGGGGCTGGCATTACTACAACTTCATCGGCGCGCACGGCTACCGGCTCATGTGCTCCTGGAACACCAGCGAAGCCGACGTCGACGCCTTCATCGCCGACCTGGCCACCGCCTGCGCCGGAACCTGAGGATCGCCTCCGCCCCTGCACCACTCCGCCCATGATCCGCTCGCCCTGTTCTGCCCGAATCGCCTCCGCCGGATTCCCCAAGCGCGCCGGGCGCTGTACGGCCCTCGCCCTGGTCTGGGCCCGCCCGAGGTGCGGTCTGGCACGATGCCTTCTGCCCTTGATCCTGATCGCCGGACTTGCCGGTTGCGCCACCACTCCGGTCAAGGGCCGCGCCGATCTTTTGGAATTCCTCGCCGACGGAACGACCACGCGCGAAACCGTGGTGCTGCGACTCGGCCAGCCGTCCGGCCGGTTCGAACACGAGAGAATCCTCACCTACCGGCTGGGTTATGACGAGAACACCAAACACTACTGGCTGGTGGAGCGGGAAAACGACCCGGCGGGCTGGCCCACATGGGTTCTCGCCCGGTACAGCCTCGTGCTCGTATTCGACGAGCAGGGCGTGTTGCGCCGGCACTCGCAGGTGGAGGTAAACTGAATGCGCGTCCGGGCCCTCTTCGCAGCCCTGCCCGCTCTCGGGCTCCTGGCGCTGGGTGCCGGCTGCCTAGTCATCCCCACACCCGAACACGATTCAGGGCGGGCCCGCTCCAACCTGAAACAGGAAAGCCCGTCCCTGATCCAGCCCGGCAGCTCGACTGAGGAGGACGTGCTGTTGCGGCTCGGGGAGCCGGATGCCGTGTCGCCCGACGAGCGCCGCCTGGCCTATCGATCGGAGAAAATCATCGCGTATTGGATGGTCGGCGGCGACTACTCGGGCGCGGTGGGAAATCTGACAAGGGATCGCTACCTGCTCATCGAGCTTAATGAGGCCGGAGTGGTGACAAGCGCGACCCAGCCCAATTCTTCGGCCACCTGGCTGGTATCAAAGTCGCCGGACAAACTCCTCCGGACCGGCGACGTCGGAGCCCGCCTGCCAAACGGTGAGACGATTCGCTTCAGCGCCACGGCGGTTTGGTACCCGCATCGTGACGGACTGACCGTCTTCGCTAGTGTTTCGCCGGCCGGGAGCGGGCAACTCATTCTCAGCGCGACCGCGCTGCAGTTTCGGGACTCCCGTCAATTCGGCAACGCCGACCCGGTCCTAGTGCTGCCCTACCGGTGGCTGCACGGTTGCCGGGTCGCGCAATTCGGCCCCGGGCGTTTCCTGGTGGTGCGCACCCAGAGCGGCGAAGCCCACACCTTCTCGCTCTTCCAAGTGCAGGGGGTGAAGGAAGGCGAGGATGGGGTCGACGCAGTCTGCCGCTTCCTCGAAGGCCAGATCGGCCGGTAAGGATCGTCCTCAGCCGGCCAGCTCCGCCGCCATCTCCTTGGCAAAGTACGTCAGGATCATGTCGGCCCCGGCGCGCTTGATCGCGAGCAGCGACTCGCGGCGGCACCGGTCGAGCTCCAGCCAGCCGAGCTTCGCCGCGGCGTGGATCTGCGCGTACTCGCCGGAAACCTGGTACGCCGCCACCGGTTTGTTGGTGGCATTGCGGACCTCGCGGATGATGTCGAGGTAAGGGCCCGCCGGCTTCACCATCAGGATGTCGGCGCCTTCCTCCTCATCGAGGGCGATCTCAATCAACGCCTCGCGCCGATTGGCCGGATTGAGCTGGTAGGTGGCCTTGCTCAGGCTGGGCGTGCCCGCCGCCTTCGCGCTCCCCACGGCATCGCGGAACGGTCCGTAGTACGCCGAGGCGAATTTCGCCGAGTACGCCATGATCCCGGTGCCCGTGAAACCCGCGGCGTCGAGCGCCGCCCGGATCGCCCCGATCCGCCCGTCCATCATGTCCGACGGCGCCACCAGATCGACGCCCGCGCGGGCGTGCAGCACCGCCATCTGACAAAGGAGGCCGACCGTGCGGTCGTTGTCCACATCGCGGCCGTCGGGCGTGAGCACGCCGTCGTGGCCGTGAGTCGTGTACGGATCGAGCGCCAGGTCGGTCATCACGGTCAGCTCCGGCGCCGCTGCCTTCACCGCGCGCACCGCGCGCAGCACCAGGCCGTCCTCGCGCAACGCCACCGTGCCGTCCGGATCCTTGAGTTTCGGATCGATCGAAGGGAACAACGCCACCGCCGGCACGCCCAGCCCGCGCAGGGCGCGGCATTCCGCCGCGAGGTCGGCGAGGTTGAGGCGGAAGACGCCCGGCATGGACGGCACCGCCTCCGGACCGCCCGAGCCGTCAATCACGAACAGGGGCGCGATGAAATCCTGCGGCCGCAGCACGGTTTCCTCGGTCAGGGCGCGCAGACTGGCGGTGCGGCGCAGGCGCCGCGGGCGGTGGGTCAGTTCCAGCTTGAAGTTTTCGGACATAGACACGTTGGGACAGGAGCGTTAACCACTAATCCTCACCAATTCGCGCCAATCGTCAAAAAAGATATGGCAAGACCGGCCATTCTGCGCGCCAATAGGTGAAGATCAACGTTTCCTGCCTCCGTTCCATGGCCATCCGACTTTACGACTCCCTCACCCGCGATTACCGCACTCTCGGAACGCGCGAGTCCGGCGCTCCGCCGGTTTCGCCGGAACATCCGTTCACGTTTTACACCTGCGGCCCCACGGTCTACGCGTCGGCGCACATCGGCAATTTCCGCACGTTTCTCGTAAACGACGTCCTCCGGCGCCTGCTGGAACTCGAGTTCGGCAAAGACCGGGTGAAGCACGTGCGCAACCTGACGGATGTCGACGACCGCACCATCGGCCAGGCCAAACGCGAACACCGCCCCCTCGCCGAAATCACCCGGCACTGGACGGAGATCTTCCATCGCGATTGCGACGCCCTGAACATGCTGCGGCCGCACGTCGAACCGACGGCCACCAGCCACATCGCCGAGCAGGCCGACATGATCGAGGTGCTCATGCGAAAGGGCAACGCCTACCGCGCGCCGGACGGCTCGGTCTACTTCAAGATCGGCTCCTTCCCGGAGTACGGCGCGCTCTCGCGCATCCGGGAGCGCGAACTCAAGGCCACGATCACCGCGGCCGACGACGACCACAAGGACGACGTCGGAGACTTCGCGCTCTGGAAGGCCTACAAGCCCGAGGAGGACGGCGACGTCCAGTGGACCGGCCCCGCCGGCGCCGCCGCCGGCCGCCCCGGCTGGCACATCGAGTGCAGCGCGATGAGCAAGAAGCACCTCGGTGACACCATCGACCTGCACAGCGGCGGCGTGGACCTGCTGTTCCCGCACCACGAAAACGAGATCGCCCAGAGCCAGTGCTGCAACGGCAGCACCTTCGCCCGCCACTGGTACCACAGCGAATTCCTGCTCGTCGACGGCAAGAAAATGAGCAAGAGCCTCGGCAATCTCTACACGCTGGACGATCTGGCGGCGAAAGGCTTCTCGCCGACGGCAATTCGTTACGCCCTGCTCTCCGGTCACCCCCGCAAACAGCTTAATTTCACGCTGGATGGCTTGAACGACGCTGAGAAGAATGTGCGTTGGATGGCGCTGACGCGCGAAGTGCTCGCCCAAGACATTCCTTCGGCCGACCAAGCGCAACCGTCCCCGCGATTTGATGCCGTCCTGGATGCCCTCCGTGACGATTTGAATTTTCCCCGGGCGTTCGGAGCCCTGTATGAAACACTTCGAAACACTAAATCGGGAGGTCCCAATCTCGTGGCGCTCGACCGAGTGCTGGCGGTTCTGGGCTTAAATCTCGGTGCGATAGGAAAAACTCCAGCCCCGCCCGAAATCGCCACCCTGGCGGAGCGCCGCTGGGCCGCCAGGCAGGCCAAGGACTACGCCATGGCCGACGCCCTGCGCAAAGAGCTCGCCGCCGCCGGCTGGTCCATGCTCGACGGCAAGGACGGATACAAACTGGAGCCGGTGAAGAAATGAGATCCCTCCCGCACCGACCCTTGGGACACGGCGCTTACGTTGTAGGCGGCCTCGCTGAGGCCGGACCGGGGTCGGCGACCCCGGCTACATGTCCTTTGTCTGCTATCGCGGGCGAACTCGCTCCTATCGCGACCCATCCCGCCCTACGACGCCTTGCGGACCGGCCGGATCGAAACGATCTGGTCGGGGTTCACCACCAGGGAAAACGGCCCCTCGTCCGGGTAGATGATCAGATCCCGGGTATTCGGATGCATATGTGCGTGGTCGGGATGCGGCAGCAGGTAGGTGTCGCCACTCGACAGGGTGATTTCGACCGGGAACACCACCGGCTTCCCCAGGATCCTCTCCAACGAAGCACGCATGCATTCCTAGTTGTGCTGCATTTCGCGCAGCGCAAGTTGTTTTTCTCCTTGGACTGCGCGACTGCTTTGTGCTCTCCGTGACCTAGGAATAATGCCCGCCTCCCGCCTCCTTTCTCCTGTCTCCCGCCTCCTTTCTACTCGCTTCTCGCTACTCGCTACTCGCTACTTCCATGATGACTCCGCTCCAGGAACTCCGTCACTCGTGTTCGCACGTGCTCGCCACCGCGATGCTGCGCATCTTCCCCGAGACCCAGCTCGACATCGGGCCGCCGACGGAAACCGGCTTTTATTACGACGTCGACCTCGACCACAAGCTGACGGCCGAAGATCTCGAGAAGATAGAGGCCGAGATGAAAAAGGTCATCGACGAGAACCAGGCTTTCACCCGCCGGGAGGTGCCGCGCGCCGAGGCTGTGGAGATCATCAGGAAGATCGGCCAGGAGCGCTACAAGATCGGCCGCCTCGCGGACATCCCCGAAGGCGAGGCGATCTCCTTCTACCAGAATGGAGAGTTCACCGACCTGTGCGCCGGCACGCACGTCCGCTACACCAAGCAGATCAAGGCCTTCAAGCTGCTCTCGATCGCCGGCGCCTATCACCGCGGCGATGAACACAACAAGCAGCTCCAGCGCATCTACGGCACAGCCTTCCCGACCAGGGAGGAACTCGCCGCCTATCTCAACCAGCTCGAGCAGGCCAAGCTCCGCGACCACCGCAAGCTCGGCAAAGACCTCAAGCTGTTTGTCATCGACGACACCGTCGGCCAGGGATTGGTCCTCTGGACGCCCGCGGGCTCAATCATCCGCCAGGAATTGCAGAACTTCATCTCGGCGGAGCTGCGAAAGCAGGGTTATCAGCAGGTGTTCACCCCGCACATCGGCCGCCTCGAACTCTACAAGACCAGCGGCCATTTCCCTTACTACAAGGACGCCCAGTTTCCGCCGCTCATCGATCAGGAGGCCTGGTCCCGGATCGCCAGCGAAGGCTGTTCCTGCGCGGAACTCACGCACCGCGTCGAAGCCGTATCCGCCCGTTTTGCCGCCCAGGTCAATGAGCGCGCGGGCCGCGAGGTCATCAGTGCCGGCCGGGTCCTGCCGGACGACAAACTCATCGAGGGCTTCCTGCTGAAGCCGATGAACTGCCCGCACCATATCAAGATCTTCGCTTCGCAGCCGCATTCCTACCGCGACCTGCCGGTCCGCCTGGCGGAATTCGGCACGGTTTACCGCTGGGAACAGTCGGGCGAACTCAACGGGATGACGCGCGTCCGCGGATTCACCCAGGACGACGCCCACCTGTTCTGCACCGAGGACCAGGTGCCCCAGGAGTTCTCGGCTGCCTCTCGCTCGTGAAGATCGTCCTCGCGACGCTCGGCATGTCCGATTACCGCGTCCGCGTTGGGCTCCGGGATCCCGATTCGGCCAAGTACACCGGTGACCCGGCCAACTGGGACAAGGCCGAGGCCGCCTGCCGCGAAGCCGCCAGGACCCTCGGAGTTGCCTTTACCGAGGAGCCGGGCGAGGCCGCCTTCTACGGGCCCAAGATCGACTTCGTCGTCCGCGACGTCATCGGCCGCGAATGGCAGCTCGGCACGGTTCAGGTGGACTACAACCTGCCGCAGCGTTTCGACCTGGCCTACATCGGGGCCGACAATCAGCCGCACCGGCCGGTGATGGTCCACCGGGCGCCGTTCGGCTCGATGGAACGCTTCGTCGGGGTGTTGATCGAACACTTCGCCGGCGATTTCCCCTCGTGGCTCGCGCCCGAGCAGGCGCGCGTGTTGCCGATCAGCGACAAAATGATCGACTATGCCCGCGAGGTGGTCGCCCGCCCGAAGACCGAGGGTTTCCGCGCCTCGCTGGACGAACACGCCGGAGAAGATGGGCCGAAAATCCGTCGGGCGCCGAGATGGACAAGGTGCCTTATGCGCTCGTGATCGGCGCCAAGGAAGCCGAGGCCAGATC
>CAVRNM010000259.1:0-14202 GCA_963722225.1 uncultured Verrucomicrobiae bacterium | reverse complement strand
GATCAGGAGAAATGGGCGCAGGTCGACTTCGACATTCCGATCAAGGGTGGATTCCTGAAGAAATTGCTCATGGGCCCCTTCCGGTCCAGCGTGCACAATACGTCGGAGTCCTCGGCCCACCAGGTGGCCTTTTTCGGACCCGGCGAACGCAACTATCTGGCCCTGTTGACGGCCCCGCCCGCGAATTTCCTTTCGGGCCTGCCTGGCATCACGAGCACGATGTCCGGACACCCGGTTGGAACCAACTTCAATGCGATCTTCAACCAGGTCGCCAACACTCCCGCGTCCCAAACGGACGTGAACTCGACTTACTGGCCCGGCGTAACGGTTGGGGAAACCCTCGCCCAGTATGCGCAGACTCACCCTTACGCCGTGATCAACGACTGGCTCGCGCTTCCCACGGACTCGGCCACGGTCGGGCCGACCTTCAACGCCCAGGAAAACATCAACGCGATGTACCTCCAGACGAATTTCTCCGAGGGCGCCCTGAGCGGCAATTTCGGAGTTCGTTTCGTCGAGACGGTGACGAGCGGCACTTCGATCAATGTCGGCCGCATCTCCGGTTCGCCCTACCCCGGAGCCCTGCCCGGCGGCCAGCCCCTCACCGCGGCTTCGCTCGGACAGTATGGCGCGCCCGGCTACCAGCCGATTCCGACGCCGGCGGAAGGCCAGACGCAGGCCCAAGCCAACATGGCGGCGTGGACGCAGGCTCAGTACGATGCGACCGAGGTCCCGGTTCCCAGCAGCGTGAACACCACCTACGACAGCATCCTGCCGGCGCTAAACCTGGCCTACGACCTGAAGCATGACCAGGTCCTCCGCTTTGCCCTCGCCGAGGTCATGGCCCGGCCAAACCTCCTCCAGGAATTCAACTACACGACCTTGTATCCGATCAACACGTCGGGCGATATCGGCGGCAACGGTGTCGGCGGCACGGCGGGACTGAATCCTTACAAGTCGGTGAATGCCGATCTCGCCTACGAGTGGTATTTCACGAAGAATTCGTACTTCTCGGTGGATCTTTTCTACAAGGACATTGAGAACTACATCATCAACGAGACGTCACCCGAGGTCCATGCCAACACGACGACCTGGGAGGATCAGTACTTTTATGTCACCCGCCCCCAGAACGGTGGCCAGGCCACGTTCAAAGGCATCGCCCTGTCCTACCAGCATGATTTTGGCAACGGCTTGGGCCTGCAGGCCAATTTCACCCATATGAATGCTTCGGGTGAGTCGGGCCCCCTGCCGTTCTCCTCGAAGAATCAGATCAACATCGGACCGTACCTGGAGAATAAGTACGGCCTGCTGCGCCTGACCTACACGTGGCGCGACGATTTCGCCACGGGTTCGTTCAACGGCTCGACGACCGTCTTCACCCGGCCGCTCACCGAGTTGGATGCCAACGCCCAGATCAACATCACGAGAAACGTCTCGATTCTTCTGACCGCACGCAATCTCACGAACGAAACCTACCAGCAGTATTTCACGGTGCCCAACGGCGGCCGGCTGTTTGCGGATGCGTACAAGGTCGGGTGTGCGTTCTCGGCGGCGGCCCACTTCCGATTCTAATTCACGAGCATCGCGGCGCGACCGAGGTCGCACCCGATTCCAATCATCCAGGCCCGATGGCAAGTGCCACCGGGCCTTTTTTTCCCGCCGGCAGCGGCCCTCCGCTTTTGGGATCAGCCGCGATGTCCCATCGGTCGGCGGCGCGGAACGCCATGGGAACCGACGGACTGACGGTAGCCCGTGGGAGACCGGGCAAAGGCCGCGCGAAACGCCCGGCTAAAACTGTAAAGCGAATTGAAACCGCACTGCTCGGCGATCTCCGAGATGCGGATGGGCGTGAGCCGCAGCAGGCCGCGGGCCCGCTCGAGCCGCAGCCGGCGCAGATGCCGGCCCAGACTTACGCCACAGGAAGCGCGAAATCGCGCGCGCAGGTGGCTCTGGCTGATGCCCAGCCGGCTGGCGATCTCCTTGATGCCCATCGGTTCGCCGGCGCAGTGCGCCAGCTGGTTGACCTGCATGACCACGCCCGGCGCCGTGGCCGGGGTCTGCCGGTGCCGCGGCGCCGGCCCCTGGCGGCGCAGCTGGGCGAGCAAGAGCGCCAGCAACAGGGCCGGCAGTTCCGACATGCGTCCTTCCGCCTGGTAGGCGGCGATCAACTGGGCCGTCAGCGTCTGCACGTCCCGGGTCAGGGTGAAGGGACAATAGCGCATCGGCTCCAGCAAGTCGGCGTCCGCCAGGTCGAAGGTAATGAACAGCCAGAACAGCTCGTCGGCGTCCTGCTCGATGTAGTGATGAAACTGGAAGGGAAACACCAGGAGACCTTCACCCGCGCGGAGGTGAATGACGCGGTCGTCCACGCACACGCTTTCGGCCGTTCGCAGCGCCAGGATGAGGACGAAGCGATGATGGAGGGCCCGGCCGCGCCGCGGACGGTTGAGTTCGGAGCCCGCCCGGCGCTGGAAACACACGATGTTGTCGGGCAGCACGAGCGGGCCGGGCCGGCGGCCGAGCAGCTGATGCGGCGGGTGCGGCAGCGTGGAAGCCAGCGATTCGAGGGTCGGCGGATAGCGTTGTGGCATTTTTGTTAAATATATGATCGTTTCTGCCATTTTCTGTAGACGCAGCGAGCCTTAATATGTGGCGGCATTCTTCTCCGATGAATCACGTTTCTCCCTTGGTGCGCGCCCGCAGCGAACATGTGCCGCTGGCGGTTTTTCCGAGCAGTGTGGGAGCTTCCAGGGCGATCGCCGCGGAAATGGCCAGTCTGATCCGGGCGCGCCAGCGCGAAGGGCGGCCGGCCGTGCTGGGTCTGGCCACCGGCTCGAGCCCGGTCGGCCTTTATGCCGAGCTCGTCCGGCTCCACCGGGAGGAGGGGTTGAGTTTCCGCAATGTCATTTCGTTCAACCTGGACGAATACTACCCGCTGTCGCCGGAACATCCGCAGAGTTACCACCAGTTCATGCGGGCCCACCTCTTCGACCACGTCGACATTCCGGCGGGGAATATCCATCTGCCTCACGGCACCGCACCGCTCAGCGAAGTCGATGCCCAATGCCGGGAGTACGAGGAGAAAATCCGGGCGGCCGGCGGCATCGACTACCAGATCCTGGGCATCGGCCGCACCGGGCATATTGGCTTCAATGAACCGGGCAGCCCGCGCCGCTCGCGCACCCGGCTCGTGGTGCTCGACCCGGTGACCCGCCGCGACGCGGCCGGTGATTTCGGCGGCGAAGAGCATACCCCGCGCTACGCCATCAGCACGGGGGTGAGCACCATACTTGACGCCCGTCGGATCGTTCTCATGGCCTGGGGCCAGCACAAGGCCGCCATGGTGCGCCTGGCCGTCGAGGAAGAGCCGGCCGCGCGGGTGACCGCCTCATTTCTTCAGGAGCACGACAATGTGCTCTTCGTTCTCGACCAGGCGGCGGCCGGCGCCCTGACCCGGTTCCGGACGCCTTGGCTGCTCGGTCCGCTCGAGGAACAAGGGCTCGCCTGGGACGAACCCATGACCCGCCGCGCGATTCTCTGGCTCTCCCAAGGGCGCAAGAAGGCCATCCTTAAACTGACGAGCGAAGACTACAACGAGGCGGGCCTGCAGGATCTTCTGCGCGTGTATGGCTCCGCCTACGAGGCCAACCGGGCTGGATTTTACCAGATGCAACACACCATCACGGGATGGCCGGGAGGGCGCGACCCCCGGCGGACACAACCGGGCGATGCCCCGGCGCGCCCGCTCCGCGCCGCTTCCGCCGCCGTGTTCCCCAAGCGGGTGCTCGTGCTTTCGCCGCATCCTGACGACGATGTAATCTCCATGGGCGGGACGCTGTGCCGGCTGGTCGAACACGGCCACGAAGTTCATGTGGCTTATCAGGTCTCCGGAGCGGCTGCGGTTTCCGATGAGACGCTCTGGCGGGCGCTGCTTTTTGCCCGGGCGGCCGGCCTGCCGGACGGCCCGGCCGGCCGGATCGGCCAAATGTGCGCCGCCTTTGAGGCGACCGGCGATTTGCCCGCCCAGCCAGAAGTGAAGCAATGGAAAGGCCAGATCCGCCGGCATGAGGCGACCTCGGCAGCCCGGGTCTGTGGTGTGCCGGCGGAACGATTGCATTTTCTCGATCTCCCCTTCTACGATGCCGCCACTGTGCGGCAGCGCCGCTTGGGCGTGGCCGACGTCGATATCATGCACCGCCTGCTCCATGAGCTGAAGCCGCACTTGGTTTACGCCGCCGGCGATCTCGACGATCCACACGGTACGCACCGTCTCTGCCTGTATGCGCTGCGCGAAGCCCTGGCCCGCAACGCGGGTGAACGCTGGCTGCAGGAGGCTGAACTCTGGCTCTACCGCGGGGCGTGGGCGGAATGGGAAATTGACGAGATTGATCTCGCCGTGCCGCTCAGTCCGCAGGAGGTGCTGCGCCGCCGCCGGGCCATCTTCCGCCACGAGACGCAAAAGGACCAGGCGCTGTTTCCCGGCGACGACCGGCGCGAATTCTGGCAGCGCACGGAGGACCGTTGCCGCCATCTGGCGGAGTCCTACAATCAACTCGGCCTGGCCGAATACGAGGCCATCGAAACCTTCAAACGTTATGCGCCCGAGGAGTTCCTGCGCCATGTCCAACTTTGAATTCGCCCCCGCCGGCGACCGGCGCTGCAATCTCGCTGCCATGTTGGCCTGCGCAATCGTGGGGACGGCGGCGATGGGCACGCTCAGGGCGCACGATCTGATGCCGGCCCCGGCCGTGCTGCAATTCGGCTCTGGCCGGCTGGCCGTCACGGCCGCGTTCCAGGCCGCCGTGCGCGGACACGATGATGCGCGCCTGCAGGATGGCCTCGCCCGGATGTTGCACCAGGCGGAGGGTCGCACCGGCGTAAGCTTCGCGCCGATGCCTTCAGGCAAGCCCGAGTCCGCGGCGCTGGTGGTCGAATGTGCCGGGCCGGGTCTGGCCGTGCCCGGACTGGAAGAGGATGAATCCTATTCGCTGGAAATCACGCCGCGCGCCGCCGCGCTCACGGCGCCCACGGTCGTCGGCGCGCTCCGGGGCCTGGCCACGCTGGGGCAATTGCTCCAGCACGACGCGGACGGCTGGTATTTTCCCGCCGTCAGCATTCACGACGGGCCGCGCTTCCCCTGGCGCGGGTTGCTGATCGACGTGTGCCGCCATTGGCAGCCGGAGGAGGTCATCAAGCGCAACCTCGACGGCATGGCGCTGGTGAAGCTGAACGTGCTCCACCTGCACCTGACCGAGGATCAGGGCTTCCGGATTGAAAGCCAAAGGTTTCCCCGCCTGCACGAACTCGGCTCCGACGGGCATTATTTCACCCAGGCACAGATGCGCGGGATCATCGCCTACGCCGCGGCGCGCGGCATCCGGGTCGTGCCGGAATTCGACATGCCGGGCCACGCCACCAGCTGGGTGGTGGGCCATCCCGAACTCGCCAGCGCGCCCGGCCCCTATAAAATCGAGCGCCGCTGGGGCATCTTCGACCCGGTGCTCGATCCGACCAACCCCAAGGTTTACGAACTGCTCGACGGCTTTCTCGGAGAGATGGCGGCGCTGTTCCCCGATGCCTACGTCCATATCGGCGGCGACGAGAACAACGGCGTGCAATGGAACGCGAATCCGCGAATCCAGGCGTTCATTCGCGAGCACAACCTCAAGGACAACCCCGGGTTGCACGCCTACTTCAACGGCCGCGTGCATGCGATTCTGGCCAAGTACGGCAAAAAGCTCATCGGCTGGGATGAGATCCTCCATCCCGACCTGCCCGCCGACAGCGTCGTGCACTCCTGGCGCGGACCCGAGGGCATCGTCGAGGCCGCCCGCCGCGGGTTCGCCACGGTTCTTTCGAACGGTTACTACATCAATCTGGACCATCCGGCGTCGATGCACTACCTGAACGACCCGCTGCCCGCCGGCACGCCCCTCACCGCGGCGGAACAGAAACGCGTGCTCGGCGGCGAGGCAACGATGTGGGGCGAATGGGTGACGCCTGACATCATCGACTCGCGCATCTGGCCGCGCACGGCGGCGATCGCGGAGCGGCTGTGGTCCCCCCGCGACGTGCGCGACGTGGACGACATGTATCGCCGTCTGGCCGTCGTTGACGTGCAGCTGCAGGAAGCGGGCCTGCAGCAGGGCCACCGGCCGCGCTTCGACCTGCCGGGCCTTGATCCTCAGGGAGCCGTGGCCGGGGCGCTGCGCACGCTCGCGGCGGCCGTCGAACCGTTGCAGGGCTACCAGCGCGGCCAATACCAGCCGGACGCCACCCAGTTGACGCCGCTCAACGATCTCGCGGACTGGTCGCGCGCGGACAGCGCGCCGGCCCGCCGCTTCAACTCGGCCGTAGATCGATGGCTTTTCGCCGGGGGCGAACTCGACGCCCGGAACGCCGCCGCGCTCACGGCCCAGCTCGAGGCGTGGTGCGCGGCCGGCGAACTCGCCGCGCAGGCACCCGCCGCTGTCACGCCGGTTGCGCAGGCGCGCCGGCGCACGGCAGATTCGCTCGCCGCCATCAGTCGCATCGGGATCGAGGCAGTGGCCGCTTTGACCACGGGCGCTCCGCTCACGGCGGAACGCCGCGGCGCCGCGCTGGCGGCGCTCGACGCGGCCGCGCAACCCACGGCCGCCGCGGTGGCGTTTCCCTCGCTGCCCGCCCTCCGCCTGCTGGTCGCCGCGGCGAGCGAGCCGGGCGGTCGCCAGGCGCTGCCGCGCGATGCGTGGCGGCTGCATCTGAAGGCGGTGGCGTTTCCGCCTACACCCCCCGCCGCCACCCCCTGAAATCTGCCCCGCATTCTGCCAAACCCCAGCCGCACCATGCCATCCACCAACGCCGCCGCCGCGCCCGTTCCCAAGGCCGGCTACAACCGCTTACTCCTTCTCGTCGCCGGCCTGGGCGGCCTGCTTTACGGCGTGGACGTCGGCATCATCGCGGGCGCGCTGCCGTACCTGGAGGCCACGTCCGGTCTGAACGCCGGCCAGCTTTCGTTCATTGTGGCGGCAGTGCTGCTGGGCAGCGTGATTTCCACGCTTTTCGCCGGACTGCTCGCCGACTGGATGGGCCGGAAGAACCTCATGGCGCTGAGCGGCGTGCTTTTTGTGATCAGCATTCCCATCATCGCTCTCGCGCACGGCTACGGTCCGCTCGTCTTCGGCCGGCTGCTGCAGGGCGTGAGCGCGGGCCTGATCGGCGTGGTCGTGCCACTCTATCTCGCCGAGTGCCTGGATGCCGTCGAGCCGCGGCAAAGGCACCGGCATTTTCCAATGGCTGCTGACCGCCGGCATCGTGGCGGCGGCCGTGATCGGCATTTACTTCAGCATCCGCGTCGACGAGGTCGCGAAACTGGGCGACCCCGCGCAACTGCTCGCGTTTAAGGACAAGGCCTGGCGCACCATTTTCTGGGTTTCGCTGCCGCCCGGCCTGTTCTTCGTGGCGGGCAGCTGCTGGTGGCGGAATCGCCGCGCTGGCTCTTTCGTCGCGGGCGGACCGAAGCGCGCTCGCGCCGCGCTGCTGCGCTCCCGCTCGGAGGAGCAGGCCGGCATCGAACTGCGGGAAATGGCCGACACCGCCGCCGCCGAAAAGGCGGGAACGTCTGCGTCCGGCGGCAAGGCGCAGGAATCCCTGCTTCATCGCAAATACGTCATCCCCTTCGTTCTCGCCTGCATCATTCTCGCGTGCAACCAGACCACGGGCGTCAACTCCATCATCGGTTACAACACCAACATTCTCCTCCAGGGCGGGCTCTCCGATGTGCAGGCGCACTGGGGCTACCTCATCCTGACCCTGGTTAATTTCTTGCTGACCATCGGCGGCGTCATGCTGGTGGACCGCCAGGGCCGCAAATTCCTGCTCTCGCTCGGGCAGCGCCGGCATCATCGCCTCGCTCCTCTTCGTCGGCGCCATCTTCCACCGCACCGAGGCGCGGCGGGTCGATTGCCGGGACGCCCTTCAGGCCGCGGTGGGAGCCGGCCAGGTGACGGCGGTGACTTTCCACGCGGAGACCGCGGACCAACTGCTCGCCACCGCCGGCGCCGCGGGCCGCGCCCTCGCGGGCCGGCCCTCGACGCTCGTGGTGATTTATTCGTACGGCGACTTCCGCACCGCCACGAAGGTGGTGCGCTCCGACGACGCAGCCTCGACGCCGCTGATGCTGACGCGCGAGAGCTGTGTGCCGCCGAACAAGGTGGTGGCGTTCTTCACCAACCCTTTCGCCGACCTCGACCGCGCGCGGACCGCGCCCCTGCGGATCGAGAACGCCTTGGTCACACCCGTTCCCAGCCACGCGAACGGCTGGCTGACCGCGCTCGGCATTTTCTGCTTCATGGCGTTTTTCGCCGTCGGCCCCGGCGTGTGCGTCTGGCTGGCGCTCTCGGAACTGATGCCCACGCGCATCCGCTCCAATGGCATGAGCATCGCGCTGCTCGTCAACCAGGCTGTGTCGACGACGATCGCAGCCGTCTTTTTGCCCACCGTCGGCAAACACGGCTACTCGACCATGTTTTTTATCTTCGCCGGCTGCACGGTGATTTATTTCATCACGGCGACTTTCTTCCTGCCGGAAACCAAGGGCAAGACACTCGAGGAGATCGAGGCCCATTTCAGCCGGGCGTCCCGGAAGGCCTGAACCGGCATCCCTTCGTTTCCGCCCTCCCTGCCCATGTTGACCATCCCGCCCCGTATTCGCCCGCAACTCGAGCCCGATTTCCTGCCCGCCGCGCTGTGGAATCGTGCCTTCGACGGGCTCGTGGCGCAGGATGCCTCCGCCCGGCCGTTCGCCCTCGCGCTGGTCCGGGCTGACGGCAGTTCCTCCCGTTACGACACCCGGATCCTCGGGCCCGCCCACCCCGCCGCGGCCTGGAATGAGCGTTTCGCCGAGCGGTTGTTGAAGTTTCTCCTCTGGCAAAAAGGCGGCCACCGCGTCCTGGTCGCCGGAGCGGATGACCTCGCGGAACAGCTCGCCCGCGTCTATAGTCCGACCGGGGAGCGCGCCTTCGACCACGGATTCATGGGCGAGAGAATCTACGGACGCCCCTTCACGGTTGCAAAAGCCGACTTCTCCGCGCTGCCGGGCGAGCAGACCGCCGGGCTGCCACTCGGGCGGCACCTCGACGGCTGCCGCATCGGCTTCGACCTCGGGGGCAGCGACCGCAAGGCGGCCGCCCTGATCGACGGCCGGGTGGTGTTTTCGGAGGAAATCGCCTGGGATCCGTATTTCCAGCGTGACCCGGAGTATCACCTCGCCGGGGTGAACGATTCGTTACAACGCGCGGCGGCGCATCTGCCGCGGGTGGACGCGATCGGCGGCAGCGCGGCGGGCGTCTATGTGCGCAACGAGGTCCGGGTCGCCTCCCTGTTTCGCGGCGTTCCCGCCGAACAGTTCGACCGAACTATCCGTCCGATGTTCTTCACCCTGCAACAGCGCTGGGGCGGGGTGCCCTTCGAGGTGGTCAACGACGGTGAGGTGACCGCGCTGGCCGGGGCGATGTCGCTCGGCGACAATGCCGTGCTGGGTGTCTCCATGGGCACCAGCATGGCCGGCGGTTATGTCACGCCTTCCGGTGACATCACCGCCTGGCTCAACGAGCTCGCCTTCGTCCCGGTCGACTACCACACCGGCGCCCCGCGCGACGAATGGTCCGGCGATGCCGGCTGCGGCGCGCAGTATTTCTCCCAACAGGGCGTCGCCCGATTCGCGTTGAGGGCGGGTTTTGTTTTCCCGGAGAATCTCCCGCTGCCCGATCGTCTGGTGACGGTGCAGCACGCCATGGCCGAGGGCGACACCCGGGCGCGGACGGTCTACGAGACTCTCGGCGAGTGCTTCGGCTATGCCGTCGGCCAGTTCGCCGGTTTTTATGAACTCCGCCATCTGCTCTTGCTGGGCCGGGTGACCAGCGGCGATGGCGGCGCCGTCATTCTGGCGAATGCCACCAAGGTTCTTGATGCCGAATTTCCATCGCTCGCCGGGAAGCTCCGCCTCCATCTTCCAAATGAAATGGACAAGCGCTATGGCCAGGCGGTTGCCGCGGCCAGCCTCCCCGCGCTGCGGAAGCGATGAGCGGAGACCTATCGCGTATGACTGAAGGCGAGCCCAGGCGGAAAAAGCGACGGAAGGTTGCCTTTGACTCTTCGGCAGGGGTGCGGAACGGTGCGTACCCCCCGGGACCGCCGGGTCCCCTGGCGTCTTGGTCGTGGCGCGCTGCTAGGAGGCTGTCGGACCTCCGTCCGGCCAGCCTCCTATTAGCAGCCTGAAGGGCTCGAAGCCCGACAGGCTGCTATTTCCATTAGTGTTCATTAGTGGTTTCCTTCGTTTTGTTTCGGTTCTTCTCTCCATGAAATTCTCCCATCCCTTGGCCGATATCTTTGTTCCGGCGGGCGGCGCCAGCCCTGAGACCGCGCTGCGAAAGGTCACACATCTTTGCGTCGGCGCCCACCAGGACGATCTCGAGATCATGGCGCATGCCGGCATCGCCGACTGCCTCGACACGCCCGGCAAGGCTTTCGGCGGCGTGGTCGTCACGAACGGCGCCGGTTCCCCGCGCACGGGCGCCTATGCCAGTTTGACCGACGAGCAAATGCAGGCCGTGCGGCGCGAGGAGCAGCGCAAGGCGGCCCAGCTGGGCCGCTATGCCATCCAGCTGCAGCTCGCCCATCCCAGCGCCGCCGTGAAAAAGCCGGGCCATCCGGGCGTGCTGGCCGACCTCACCGCCATCTTCAACGGCTGCTCTCCGGAGGTGGTCTACCTGCACAATCCCGCCGACAAGCATGACACCCACGTGGCCGTGCTGCTGCGCTGCCTGGACGCGATGCGCACGCTGCCGGTGGAGCACCGGCCGAAAAAGGTGCTCGGCTGCGAAATCTGGCGCGATCTCGACTGGCTGGTGGATGCCGACAAGGTCACGCTTGACTCCGGCCGCCACGCCGAGTTGTCCGCCGAGCTGCTCAGGGTCTTTGATTCACAGGTGACGGGCGGCAAGCGCTACGATCTCGCCACTCTCGGCCGCCGGTCGGCCCATGCCACCTTCCACACCTCCCACGCCACCGACCGGATGGCGGGGATCACGTGGTCAATGGACCTGACGCCGCTCGTGCTGAACGACAGCCTGGACGTGGCGACTTACACGTTGACGTACGTCGACCGGCTCCGCGCCGACATCGCCGCCCGCCTCGCCAATTTCCGCTAGGAGCCAGTCGGGCTTCGCCCTCCATGCTGCTAGGCCGCCATGATCTCCCGGAAAAGCCAGGCCCGGGAAAAGACCCACCAACGCTTGGCGGTCGACTCGGAGATACCGAGGACACAGGCCGCCTCCGCCAGAGTGAGCCCGGCAAAGTAACGCAGCTTCACCAACTCGGCGCGCCGGGCGTCGTGCCGCGCGAAATGCTCCAGCGCCTCGTCGACCGCGAGCAACCGCTCCGCACTCGCGGTCTCCGCTGCAACCTCCAGCTGGTCGAGGTTGAGCGGGCGCGCGCCCCCGCCGTGACGGATGCGCTGCCGCCGCCGCGCCCGGTCAATCAAGATCCGCCGCATCGACTCCGCCGCCGCGCCGAAGAAATGCGCTCGGTTCTGCCAGGGCGTTTGGTGATCCCCACCGAGGCGCAGCCATGCCTCGTGAACCAGCGCCGTGGCCTGCAACGTGACGTTGTGCCGCTCATCGGCCAGTTTGGACGCGGCGAGCCGGCGCAGTTCGCCATATACCGCCTCCATCAACCGGTCGGCGGCCCCGGCTTCGCCCTCCTGCGCGGCCCGAAGCATGAGCGTAATCTCGTGCATCAGCGGCGAGGCTGGCGGCATTCGCCGTACAAAGAAACCCAAAAGTCGCTACGCTCGGATTTGCTTCTTCGAACCGTGCTTCCGCCGGCAAACGACCGCCGGCGGATCGAGAAAACCCTCCGCCCGTTCATGCGCACGGAGCAGGGCCCTCACGCGGTTCTTCAAAGTCGGGTCGTCGCGGCAGGCCGTCGCAAGAAAACAGGCGCGCGCTGCGACCGGCAACTCCAAGGCCCGGATGAACAGCGCTTCTTCCTGGAGGAACGTCCTTCCCGCGCTCGGCGGGACTGTCCGAGATCGTTTCATGAAGGGATGGGCGCAAAGAAGCATGGCGACACCGGGCTGCACATTCTCTCATGCGCCGGTTTTGCCCAAAAAGGTCACCGCGTCGCGTTCAGGGGATCGGAGGATCACCTGGCGCTGGCTCCGGCGGACGACGTGCCCGCCAGGCCGCCACTTGCTGCGGCTGGCCGGTTCGTTCGTAGAGCGCATCCAGTGCGTCAACCGTGAGCCGCAGCTGGTCGCTGACATCGACGGTGAGTTTTGCCAGCGTGGCGTGGTTTTCGAGCAAGACCGCCTCCGCCTCGGCCGTCTTGTTCTGCGCCGCCAACGCCCCGGCCAGCGCCCGATGAATGTCGCTGAGCACATATTCATTTCTCCACCGTAAACCGGCCAGGTCCGCCAAGGTCTCGCGGCTGAGCTGTTCGGCCTCGGCGGCCCGCCCGGCATGAGTGAGAACGATCGCCAGATCCGCGGCGGCCGCCGCGCCGTTGCCGGTTTGGCGTCGAAACCACTCGTAGGCAATCCGGGCCTGCCGGATGGCTTCGTCCGGGTGGCCGCCCAAGCCCTGCGCGAGTGGGAGTCTCGAGCAGAGGCGCAAGGTCTGCGGGCTCCCGTCGCCCAATAGCCGCCGGATCGCCGTCGCGCTCGGTTCGACTTCAGCCAATGCCTCCGGAATTCTCCCCTGGTGCGCGAGCACGTCCCCCAGCGCAAGACGATAGAGCTGCGTCTCCAGATAGTCGTTGCCAAAAAGTCGTTTCGCCATCTCGTACGAGCGCCGCGCCAGGGTCTCGGCCCGGACGTAGGCCCCCATCGCTCTTTCGTTGACGGCGGCGGAGTGCAAGACTTGGGCGCGGGTTTGCTCGTCCTGGATTTCCCCCTTGGTCACCAGTGTCTCCCAAAACACCTCTCGGGCCCGGGCACACTGCCCCAGCTGGGAGAGCATCTTCCCCAGATCATCCTTGCCATGCACGATATCCCAATCGTTGGCCGGGAGGTTTTCCTTGAAGTTCGCCAGCACTCGGAGTTCCGTTTCGACGGCCTCGTCAAATCGTCCTTGCTCCCCCAAACAGAGGGCGAGCTCACGATTTACGCGTCCGATTTCCAAGGCGTTGGGTCCCTGTTTTCGTCCGAGCACCGCCAGGGCCCGGCGAAGCTCCGCTTCTGCCTCCACCTCGTGCCCCATCAGCATCAAGCCGGATGCCTCGCCGGCCTCCAGCTGCAGGGTTTCGACCGCGTCGGGACCGTACACCGTTCGTGCGAGCAGGGCGGCCCTCGCCGCATGCTGAGCCGTCAGATTGTACTGGCCGAGTCCGGCGTAGGCTTCCGCGATCGCATCGTGGATGCGCAGTTCGGCCGCCGGCCGGTCCTTGAAGTCCTCGCTCAGGGTCGAAGCGGCCCGATCCAGCACCGCCTTCACCGAGACATCCGGGCCGGCCAGCCAGGGATCCGCGTAGGACAGCATCTTGGTGAAAAACCCGGTGACTGCGACGGCTTCTTCGCGGGCGCTGACGGCGGCGCGGCGCGCCGTTTCCGCGCGACGGTATCCGGCAATGGCCAGCGCCAGACCCGTGAGCAACGCCACGACCACGAGGGCCGCTGCCGCCACAGCCGTCCGGTGCCGGCGGGTGAACTTGATCGCCTGGTAGGCCGCGCTGGGTGGCCGGGCGAGCACCGGTTCGTCGCGCCGATGGCGCTCGACGTCGGCAGCCAGCTCGTTGGCGGTTGGATAGCGGCGCTGCCGGTCCTTCGCCAGCGCCTTGAGCACGATCCAGTCCAGATCGCCGCGGATCGCATGCACGAGTTGCGGCGGCTCCACGCCGCGCCTCCCGGCGATCGTGGCGAGCTCCCCGGCCTCCGTCGTGCGCAGCCGCTCCGACGGCCGCGCCACTTCCCGCTCGTTGATCGCGTTCCGCGCCGCGTTGAGTCCCGCGCCCAGTAACTCCTGCGGGTCGAAGGGCGTGCGCCCGGTGAGCAGTTCATAAAGGACCACCCCGAGACTGTAGATGTCGCTGCGCGTATCCAGATCGCCGGCATTGGCTTGTTCCGGGCTCATGTACGCCGGCGTGCCGATCACCTGCTCGAACTCCGTCAGCGCCTTCCGGTCGGCCAAACGGCCTTCCACCGCCTTCGCGATGCCAAAGTCGATC
>CAVRNM010000258.1:0-8861 GCA_963722225.1 uncultured Verrucomicrobiae bacterium | reverse complement strand
ACGCTGAGGCCGTCTCTTCCGCCAGCGCGGCGTTGCTCTGGGTGACCTTGTCCATGTGGCTGACCGCCGTGTTGATCTGGGCAATGCCCTGGCTCTGCTCGTTGGACGCCTGGGCGATCTCGGCAATCATCTCGTTGAGCCGGCGGGTCTTCTCCACAATCCCGGCGAGATTCGTCGCCATCTTCTCGCTGATTCGGACGCCCTGTTCGCTCTTTGACGCCGGAATCGGAAATCTTGTCGGCCGTTTCACGCGCGGCCTGGGCGCTGCGTTGCGCAAGATTCCGCACTTCCTCCGCCACCACGGCAAACCCCAGCCCTGCCTCGCCGGCCCGCGCCGCCTCCACGGCCGCATTCAAGGCCAGGATGTTCGTCTGAAACGCGATCTCGTCGATCGTTTTGATGATTTTGGAGATCTCGGAGCTGGAGGCTTTGATTGCGCTCATGGCGGTTTTCATGGTTTCCATGTCGCTGGCGCCGGTATCCGCCGTCTGGCGGGCCTCGTCGGCGAGCGTCTTGGCGGCATGTGCCGCCTCGGCGTTGCGCTTCGTCATGCTTGCCATCTCCTCCAATGAGGAACTGGTCTCCTCCAGGGACGCGGCCTGCTGGCTGGAACCGTCCGCCATGCCCTGGCTGGCCTTGAGCATCTGCATCGCGGCGCTGGCGGTGCGGTCGCTTTCTTCGGCGAGCGCCCGTGGCGACCCTGGAGATCGGTCGCGTGACATTGCGGATGATGACAAAAGCGCACACCATCGCCGCGAGCACGCCGAGCGTGCTGACGATCATGACCAGCCATTCGGCCTGCCTTTGCTCCGCACTGGTGCGGGCCTGCAGTTCGGTCTGCAGTCCGCTCAGGGACTGTTTGACCTTGCCAATGGTCTCGGTGAAAGCAGGCGCAATGCTATCCAGTTGTCGGGTGACGATTTGTTGGCGCGCAGTCGTGGCGGCGATCACCTGATCCAGCGCCTCGCCGTAGGCCTTGGCGTCTGCCTGGGCCTTGACCAGCAATGCGTTTTTCGTGGCGTCAACCAGCGTCGCGTCCAGCTTCTCCATGTCCTTCTGATCCTTCTCGATCTTCTGAATCTGGACCAACATCGCGGCCAGAGACTGCCGCGCCTGGTTCGCCGAATCCTGACCCGCGGTCAGCAGGAATGAATTGACCGAACTGGTCGCGCTATAGAACCCCTGCAATGCCGTGGAGATTTGAAACGAGGCGTTCATGTCGCCGGTCGCCCGGGCTCCCGCCAGCAATTTTTGCAGGCTCTCGGCGATCGCCACCATCCGGGGTTCAAGCGCGTTCTTCTGCAAGTCGCTGCATACCTTGCGATTCTCGATGATCTGGCCTACCGCAGCGTCGTAGTCGTCGAAGAGCTTGCGGGCCGAAACGAGTTCGGTGGCGCGCTCCGAGTCGGCAATGACCTGCTGGGCGATCTTCAGCTGCTGTTCCGCCTCGGATTTGCTCTGGGCATAGGCTTGAGCAGCGGATTCGGAGCCGCTCAGGAGGAATTCGTTCACATGCATCCGCACCTGCAACATGGCCGCCTCGAACGCGGCGGCGACGTTGGTCTCGGAAGCGCTCTGCGAATAAAGGACGAACTTCCTGCCCGCGCGACCCAGGGCCACATACGTGCCGATGGCGACAGCGGCGAAAAGCAGCAGAACAGCAGTGAATCCGGCGGTGATCTTGCGACCGATAGTCATAAGAATGGGAACTGGTGGTGAGAGTTGCCGCGACGGAGAAGACGCGCGCTCAATTGTCGCTGTTGAACTGCAGCGGAACCCCGATCTTCATCCTCACTGGCACACCGTCTTTTCGGGCCGGTTTGAACTTCCATTTGACGATGGCATCAAGGGCAGGTTGCTCGAATCCGGGGTTCGACGATTTCTGGACCTTCGGATCCACAACGTTGCCCTTCTCATCGACCTCGAACGTCAACGTGACAATTCCCGTAACCCCGTTACGTTTAAGCTCATACGGATATTCCGGCGGCACCATGCGGACGGGCACGGGAGGCTCGGTAGCGGCGCGGGCAATCGCTGCCCCGCCCACCGCCAGCACGAAGGTCAATGCCAAAACAGACGCAATACCTCTGAGGGGAGACTGATTCATTATTCGCCACTACTATCGACCCGTTAGCGCACAAACTTTACTGGTTCGTGCCGGATCGATTTCAGAGGCGAAACCGGATCAGTATTCTACGTCGCGACAGCGCTGTTCCACCTGGCGCGCACAAAGATCGATCTGCTTGGCGTTCAGCATCGCCGTGCCGTTTGCCACGAGAACGTCCGGGAGCCACGATGGATTCACCACCCGCAGGGCCGCCCGGGCCGGCGCCTCGACATACCAGCCCGGCAGGGCCAGCACCGGGACCACTTCCGTCAAAACTCCGGTTGTCTTGACCAGCCAGTTCTGCAGCCACTTCGCGTTTCCCATTGCGGGCACGACGCCGTGCTGGTCCTCGCCCCACGGCCAGTTCAACTGCTCGCCATCATAAAAGACCTTGTAGTCGTCGCGGCCCTCGCGCGCGCTTCCTTTCGGGCGCGTCCGGGTCTCGATCGCATAGACACCGCCCGGGCCGATCGCAATATGATCGATATTGAACTTCTCCCGGCCCGTCTCGCAGGGCACGTCGTGAAAGATCCGCCAGCCGGAGACTTTCAAGGGCTCGAGGAACTCCGCCACGACCCGCTCGCCAAAAAAGGCGAGGTAGCGCTCGCTCCGCTGCTTCAGGCGCGCGATGAGCCAGCGTATCGCCAGCACCAGGGCGGTGACACATCCGGCAATGATCACCCCGAGGCCAACCCAAAACCACCAGCCCGGAAGGCGCGTCACTACCTCGAGCAGGATGATCGCCATCAAGCCGGGCGCCAATCCGGCCAAAAGCCACACCGATAGAAAATCCTCGTCGAATCGCGCGACATCCTTGAGCTGGCTCTCCCCCGGCGTGCGCAGCAACCGGAGATCCCGGGAGAAGGGAATCCGCGTGCCGCGCTTGCGCCGCTCCCACCAGATGAGGGCAAAGGCGGACAGACCGAAGAGTGCGAAGAACGCACTCGGCAGGAGGATGGCATTCCAGTTCATGGGCGAATAGGTTTGGCGGCGAAGGCGCCCGTCGTGATCAGCCGGGGCAAAGATATAACAGGAGGGAGTTTAGAATCCGGCGCGATCGCGTCCACTTTCTGGTGGTAAACGCAGGGTAAAGAAACGCCGTAAATCCCATGTCAAATCCAGGAAATCGCAAGCCAAGATTCCGGCGGCGGTCTCCCCTAGCGGGCATGTTTAACAGTCTTTGCCATCACCACGATCATTTTTCTGCCGGCGGGCCCTAAGCTGGCGGTATTCAGAGGATATGCGGGCTTATGCAAAACCGCCCCTCCAAAGAGAGACAATGCGACCGTGCATGACTGTGAAAAGACGGCTGGCCCAGGCAAGCCTTAGAATCTTGCCCGTACTCTTGCGGAGCGTTCTGGGGGCGGTTTTGCTTTTAGCAGCCTGCAGGCCGGGAAGCCCGACAGGCTGCTACCCGACAGGCGGCGGAGGGATCAGCCACTCGCCCATCGGGCGCAGTTCGCCGCAATCGAGACACCGGGCCGACTCGAATCGGGCACCGCAATGGGGACAGACCGCCTGCCTCTCGAAAATATCGAAGGGCTTCCCGCACCGGCCGCAGGTCCACCACGCGCCAATGGGCGGCGGGGCCTGGCAACTCGGACACTGAAACCCGCCGCGACGCGGCAACCGGGCGGCGCGCGCCAGGATCCGCGCGTGCTGCAATCCGCGCCAGCAATTGAACATGATGAAAGCCGCCAGAATGCCGAGCCAGTACGATCGCCCCCACAGCGCCACCAGGAACAACCCCACCACCCCTCCAAAGCCGACGATGCTCGCGGCCATGAGGCTGCGGGCCCGGCCGATTGCGAACCAGAGCAGGGAACGCAGAATCTGGCCGCCGTCGAGCGGATAAACCGGCAACAGGTTGAAAATCAACAAGCCGAGGTTGACGAAGAAAACGGCGCGCACGAACTGCATGAAGTCGGGCGCAGAATCGCCCCACGCCAGGGAGTTCCCCATGACAAAGAGCCCTCCCAGCACCACGAACAGCCCGACGTTCACCAGCGGACCGGCGACGATGCTCCAGAGCGTGGCGCCGGGCCGCTGCGGCGGCGCCACATAAGCCACCCCGCCCAGGGGCCAGAGCACGATTTCGTCCGCCTTGCCCCCCACCGACCGGCAGGCCAGCGCATGGCCCATCTCGTGCAGCAACACGAGCGCGAAGAGCGCGAGGTATTCCAGCACATTGAACGTGAGGGAGCCGTAATTCCCCCGGCGCTGGGAAATCTCAAACATCGCGACCAAAAACCAGGACCAGTGCAGGTAGAGGTCGACGCCTGCGAGGCGGAAAAGATGGAAGGATCCTTGCCGGGTGGGCATCCCCGACACCTACCCAAGCATCGCCGCGGCACAAGCCATTTGCCGGTTCTTCCGGGCCGTTCGTCCGGGCCGCCCGGATGCCCCGGCAACCGCCGGGTGGCCCGGCCGCTTTAAACTCGCATTGGGAATGTGCCGAATTATGATCCGAACCCGGCGGTTGTGATCGTTCACCGCCCAGCCTTTTTAACCCCAACCCGGCGACCATCACCGCTCCCCCAGCCACTCCCGGACCGAGGCTTGCGATCGAATCCGCGGCCACCGGTCCCGCTCGTCGTGCCTACGCTCCCTTCGCCCGCCAATCCCGTCCGGGAGAAATCTCCTCCGCCCGAGGTGATTTTCGCGGAGAACCTGTGCAAGGGC
This sequence comes from uncultured Verrucomicrobiae bacterium, assembly GCA_963722225.1. GTDB lineage: Bacteria > Verrucomicrobiota > Verrucomicrobiia > Opitutales > Opitutaceae > Fen-1467. The sequence goes on along the minus strand of CAVRNM010000258.1, from coordinate 4,072 downwards.
TGTGCCTTGTGCGTCACCGTCTGCCCGACGAAGATCCTGAAACTGGATACCACGCGGGTGAACGCCCGTGGGTATTTTCCCGCGATCGTCTACAACCTGGCCATCTGCAGTGGCTGCGGAAGCTGCGCGAAGATCTGCCCCGATTCGGTGATCACCGTGCGGCGATAAGGGAACCGCCATGGCCAAGAAATTGATGAAAGGAAACGAGGTGATCGCCGCCGCCGCGATCAACGCGGGCTGCCGTTATTTCTTTGGCTATCCCATCACCCCGCAGAACGAGATTCCGGAATACATGTCCCGGGAGCTGCCGAAAGTGGGCGGCGTGTATGTGCAGGCGGAATCGGAGGTGGCCGCGATCAACATGGTCTACGGTGCCGCCGGCGCCGGGGCGCGCGTCCTGACTTCCTCCTCCAGCCCCGGCATCAGCCTGATGCAGGAGGGCATTTCGTACATCGCCGGGGCGGAGTTGCCGTGCGTGCTGGTCAATATCATGCGCTCCGGGCCCGGCCTGGGCGGCGTGCAGCCCTCGCAGGCCGACTATTTCCAGGCCACCAAGGGCGGCGGCCACGGCGACTACCACGTGCTGGTCCTGGCCCCCGCCAACCTCCAGGAGGCGGCCGATCTCACCCAGCTGGCCTTCGACCTCGCCGACCGCTATCGCAACCCGGTGATGGTGCTGGCGGACGGGATGATCGGACAGCTGATGGAACCGGTGGAGCTCTTGCCCTGCCGCCCGGCCGTCGATCTGCCGCCCAAGGATTGGGCCACCACCGGTACCGCCACGAGCGGGGGGCGCAAGCGCGTCATCAATTCGCTTTACCTGTATCCTGACGAATTGGAGCAGCATGTCCGGGCGCTCTATGTGAAGTACGCGGCCATGGAGCGCACCGAGGTGCGCTATGAACTCCACCAGTGCGACGATGCCGACGTGGTGATCGTGGCGTACGGCACGACGTCGCGGATTGCGCGGTCGGCGGTCGAGAAATGCCGGCGCCTGGGGCTGCGCGTGGGGCTGCTTCGCCCGATCACGCTCTACCCGTTCCCGTTCGCGGCGTTCGACCAGGTGGTCGCGCGCGCGCAGGCGTTTCTCGTCGTCGAGATGAGCATGGGCCAGATGCTCGATGACGTGAAGATCGCGGTGGCCGGCCGCAAGCCGATCTCCTTTTACGGCCGCACCGGGGGGATCGTTCCCACCCCGGAGGAGGTCGTGAAGCAGGTGCAGGCCCTGTCGAAGGGCGGTGGCGCATGAAAACGGTTTACGAAAGATCCGCCGGCCTGACCGATGTCCCGCTGCACTACTGCCCGGGGTGCACGCACGGGATCATTCACAAGCTGGTCGCGGAATCGCTCGTCGAGCTCGGCGTGCTGGGCCGCGCCATTGCGGTGGCGCCGGTCGGCTGCGCCGTGTTTGCCTACGACTACTTCAATTGCGACGCCCAGGAGGCCGCCCACGGGCGCGCGCCCGCCGTGGCCACCGGGATCAAGCGCGCGCAGCCCGGACGCCATTGTGTTCACCTATCAGGGCGATGGCGACCTGGCCTCCATCGGCATGGCCGAGATCGTGCACGCCGCCAAGCGCGGCGAAAACATCACCGTCATCTTCGTCAACAACGCCATCTACGGCATGACCGGCGGGCAGATGGCGCCCGACCACGATGGTCGGGCAGAAGACCACCACCGTCGCCGCTCGGCCGGAGCCGGGCCGGCCAGGGCGCGCCCCTGCGCGTTTGCGAAATGCTCGCCACCATCGAGGCCACCGCCTATGTGGCCCGGGTTTCCGTCCACTCCGTGCCACGGATGACGGCTGCGAAACGCGCGATCAAGAAGGCGTTTCAACTCCAGGTGGAAAACAAGGGCTTCAGCCTGGTCGAGGTGCTGTCCACCTGCCCCACCAACTGGGGCCTGTCGCCGGTGGAGGCGTTGCGCTGGGTGGAGCAGACCATGATCCCGGTCTACCCGCTCGGCGTGTACAAGGACCTCGAAGGAGGAACCTGACCATGGCCGAGGAACGCATCATCATCGCCGGTTTCGGGGGCCAGGGAGTCCTGATGATCGGCAAGCTGCTCGCCCAGGCCGGCATGCTGGAGGGAAAGCAGGTGACGTGGCTGCCGGCCTACGGACCGGAGATGCGCGGCGGCACCGCCAACTGCCACGTCATCATCTCCGAGGCGAGCATCGGGTCGCCCATCGTGACCGAGGCGACCGGCTTGATCGCCATGAATCTTCCCTCGCTCGATCGTTTTGAATCGTCGGTGCAGCCGGGCGGATGGTTGCTGCTGAACAGCTCGCTCATTCCCCGCGTCCCCTCCCGGCGCGACCTGCGGATCCTGCCGATTCCGGTGAATGAGATCGCGCAGCAACAGGGCAGCCAGCGGGTGGCCAATGTGGTGATGCTCGGCGCCTGCCTCGCGCTCTCCCGCCCGGTGCAAAAGGCTTCGATTGTCGCGGCCATCGAGGAGGTGCTGGGCCACGGTAAACAGCACTTGCTCGCCATCAACCTCAATGCCCTGGAGGCGGGCCTCGCGTTCGCCGCCCCGGTGCCAGTGTAATCATGGAAAAGGAAAAGATCATCCTCGAGGTCCCGTCGCAAGCGCTGCACGTGGAGCATGCGCAGTGCCCCCGCGGGCATAGCCTGATGGATCCGGCGGTGCCGATTGCGGGCTGCCCTTCCGTCAGAGTAGTCATCCAATACGGCGCCACCCGCGGGAACATCCACCTCGATCCCGTCTACGGCAGTTTCCACAACCTTTTCGATGTCGACATCCCGGAGGGTGTGGTGGTCGAGATGTTCTGCCCGACTTGCGGAGTCTCCCTGCGGGCGGAGACGGAAAAGTGTGATTTCTGCTTCTCCCCGATGTTTGCCCTTTACCTGCCCAACGGGGGCATCCTCGAAGGTTGCCTGAAGAGCGGCTGCCATCAGCACAAGCTCGTGCTGGTCGACGTGCATGAACAACTCGGGATGGTGCACGGCCATGATCAGATCCAGTTGCTGATGTAGCCCCTGTGACCCCGGCGCTGCAACTCTACCGCACCCGCATCGCCACGGCCGAGCAGGCGGTGGCGGCGATCCAGCCGGGCATGCGGGTGTTCATGACCGGCAACTGCTCGGTCCCCCGGACCCTGTTGGCCGCGCTGGTCCAGCGCGCGCCGGCGTTCACCCCGCCCATCGAAATCGCGCATCTGTTCACCCTCGGCAGCGCGGACTATGTCGCACCGGGAATGGAGCGCTTCATTCGGGTCAACACGTTGTTTATCGGCGCCAATGTCCGCCCGGCCGTCAACGAAGGCCGCGCGGATTTCACCCCCTGTTTCCTGTCGGAAATTCCGGGCCTTTTCCGGCAGGGCATCCTCCCGCTCGACGTCGCGCTCGTGCATGTCAGTCCGCCGGATCCGCATGGGTTCTGCAGCTTCGGCATTGAGGTGGGCGTGACCAAGACTGCCGCGGAATCGGCCCGGATCGTCATCGCCGAAGTCAACGACCGGATGCCCCGCACGCTCGGCGACAGCTTCATTCATGTGTCCAAGCTGACCCACGTGGTGCCCGTGTCCTACCCCTGACCGAGCACCGCATGGGGGATATCACCGAACGGGAGCACCGGATCGCGCACCACTGCGCGAGCTTGATCGAGGACGGCTCGACCCTGCAGATGGGCATCGGCGGCATTCCCGATGCGGTGCTGAAATTCCTCGGCGACAAGCACGACCTCGGCATCCACAGCGAGATGTTCTCGGACGAGGTGATCGCCTTGGTGGAGCGCGGGATCATCAACGGGGAAGAAAAAGTCCCTGCATCCGGGCAAGATTGTCGCCGGGTTCCTGATGGGAACGCAGCGCCTGTATGATTTCGTGGACGACAACCCGATGGTCGAATTGCACCCGACCCATTACGTCAATGATCCGTTTCGCATCGCGCAGAACGACCGCATGGTGGCGATCAACTCCGCCATCGAAGTGGATTTGACCGGCCAGGTGTGCGCGGATTCGATTGGCTCGCGGCTCTACAGCGGCGTGGGCGGGCAGATCGATTTCCTTTACGGCGCCAGTCGTTCCAGGGGAAGCCGATCATCGCCCT
>CAVRNM010000257.1:0-9532 GCA_963722225.1 uncultured Verrucomicrobiae bacterium | reverse complement strand
CCGTGTTATGTCTCGTCTTCAACCGTATTGCTCGATCCGTTGCATCAGATCTTCGGTGAACCCGACATAACGTCGCCGTGGCGCCGATGTGCTCCGAAGAAGGTAACCTACCTGGAGCACGCGCCTCAGCTCGCGGTCGCCACACTGGACGTACCCCAGGGAATGCACGAAGAGAACCAGTTCTTGGCGAGCCGGCTCGGTGGTTGGGCTCCGGCGGGATTCCAGCGACCGAATCAGCCAGTGTTCTTGGAGTACCTGGAGTGGCGTTACGCTGGGAAACCCGTCGAGCGCGCCATCTTGAGCGCGGAATCCGAAGAGGCCAATCGACCATGGTGATCTCATCACCCGGGGAGATGCTTCGCGAACGAACGAACGGATCGATTTTCAGGATCTGCTGGTCAGGTCCGGCATTGGGCAATCCAAGAAAAGATGCTCCACCGCTTGCTTATTTAAGTTTGTGCTTAACTTTAGGTGGCATGCAGAGCTTCTTTGCCATCGCCGACCCGACGCGTCGGCGGATTGTTGAACTGCTGGCCGTGCGCGAACGGACTGCGGGCGAACTCGTCAGTCAATTCGACATGAGCGCCCCGGCGATCTCCCAGCATTTGAAAGTGCTGCACGAGTCCGGACTCGTGACAGTACGCGCCGAGGGCCAGTCCAGGGTGCAGACTCTCAATCCCGATGGCTTCGGGGACCTCGAAGCCTGGCTGGAGAAAACGCGATCGGTTTGGTCGCGCCGGCTTGACGCCCTGGAGCGGGAGTTGCGCGCAGAAGACGGAGGCGAACGACGCAGACAGAAAAAGAGAAATTCATCATGAAAATCAACGATCGACCTGGCCATTCACCGGCCCGGCGGAGGTCCGCATCGTGCGTACGCTGCCCGGCCCCATCGAACGCATCTGGGAATATCTCATCGACCCTGAGAAACGCAGCCGCTGGTTTGCGGGCGGGCCGATGGAGCCGCGCAAGGGCGGCAAGGTGGAGCTTTTCTTCCACCATAAGAACATCGCACCCGATGAGACGCCACCGGAGAAGCACCAGCACGTCCATGATCCCGGTTTCAAAATGCCGGCCACCGTGCTGCGCTGGGAGCCGCCGCGCGTGCTAAGCTACACGTTTGATGATGATTCCGATGTGACCTTCGAGCTCATGCCGCAGGGCAAGGAAGTCCTGCTCGTGCTCACGCACCGCGCGCGCGGCGGAGATGTGCCGTTCCTCACCGGCTACGCGAGTGGCTGGCACGTCCATCTCACTCATCTCATCGCGTTGCTCGAAGGTGCGCCGCGTCCGCCGTTCTGGCCAGCCCACGCCAAACTCAAAGCGGAATACGAGAAACTCCACGGCACTCCGCCGCTCAATCGTTGTGAGACCATACCGCCCACCTCCCATGAAAAATAACTCGTTCGACCATCCGACCATCGTCTCACCGGAAGAATGGCTCGCGGCCCGGCGCGAGTTTCTGCGCGAAGAAAAGGCCTTTTCCAAGCTGCGGGACCGCCTCGCGGCGCGGAGGCGCGAGCTGCCGTGGGTCAGGGTCGAACAGCCCTATGTCTTCGAGTCACCCAGCGGGCGCGTGTCACTGCCAGAGTTGTTCGACGGCCGCAGCCAGCTCGTAATCTATCATTTCATGCTCGCCCCCGGCTGGGAGGAGGGTTGCCGTGGCTGCTCTTAAGTGTCGGATCATTTTGACGGCGCGCTGCCGCACCTGAACGCCCGTGACGTTTCCTTCACCGCGGTTTCGAGCGCGCCGCTTTCGGAAATCGAGCGCTTCAAGGCGCGGATGGGCTGGAAATTCACTTGGATCTCATCGCACGGCACCTCGTTCAATCGCGATTTCCGGGTGTCGTTCACCTCGGACGAAGTTGAGGCGGGCCAGGCCGACTACAACTTTGAGCTGAACGCAATCGGGAGGAGCGAGATGCCGGGCCTCAGCGTCTTCGCGCGCGGCACCGACGGCGCCGTTTATCGCACCTACTCGACCTACGCGCGCGGCCTCGACCTGTTGATTGGCGCCTACAACCTGCTCGATCTCGTGCCGAAGGGTCGCGACGAGGATTCCGAGGCTCCGATGAAATGGGTCTGCCACCACGATCGATACACTGATGTCCCGGTGGCTGACTGAAATTCTCCGGCGTCCCTTGCGTCCGCTGGCGTTCGTCGCGTTCCTCGCTCTGGTGCCCAAGTGCGTGGTGTGCCTGCTCGCTTATCGCACGGGTGACTCTTCGGTCCTGCAACCGAAGCGAGTTCCTTTTGAGGTGCGCGCCTATTGGGACCTGGTACAGGGAGAAAAATCGTCAAAGGGCGGCTGAGAAGCTGCCCTTCGTTTTGAAGCTGACGCGGAAGCGGCCAAGGCGTCACAAAACGGGAATTAATTCTCTAGCTAGAACAATCTGTCGCTCTGATGCGTACTATTGGAAGCAATTGTCTCTCCATCGTTTTTCGAAGCATTTCGCCTACTTTTGGTCGTAAAATTGCTCCCGCGGGACAAACGAGTTTACTCACGTAAGTGAGAACTGGCGGAGGAGGAGGGATTCGAACCCCCGGTGAGCTCGCGCCCACGTCTGATTTCAAGTCAGGTGCCTTAAACCACTCGGCCACTCCTCCGGAAACCAGGCATAACTTTGATTCCCGCCCCCCGTTGTCGAGCTTTCTCGCGAGCGGTTCATTTCTTCCGGCCGGGCCGGCCAAGCAGCCAGATCGCGCCGGCGAGCAACAGGATCAGCCACCACATCAGCCGCAGCTCCCGGAGGGCCAGCTCGGTGAAATAGAGGACTGCCGGAACGAACAGCGCCAGCGCCACCAGCGCCACGATCACCAGGGCGAGCTGCAGTTGTTTTCGCGATCCGCGCATCGCTTCACCAATGGGCGTCTCGCCGCGGGCGGACAAGTGCGAAACGGTGCGCGGATTCAAGGAGGAGAATTGCTGATTGATCTTCCGGACCCGGCCGGCTTGTTGCCGTCGAAACCAAAGTGTCATGACAACCATTGAAGGGCCGGAACCGGACCTGGCGGTGGCGGAAATCCAGGGGCTTTATGGGCCGTTCACGTTCACGGAACGGCTCCTGCAAAAGATCTGGCTGCGCGGCGAGTTCGACGCGGTGCAGGCGGTGGCGGAGGACGGCCGGTCCGTGCGCATCCTCCACCCGGGCCGGTGGAATCTGCTGGGCGGCCCGGATTTTCGCCAGGCCCGGCTGCAGCTCGGCGGTCAGGAGATGACGGGCGATGTCGAGTTGCATCTTCATGCGGGCGACTGGGCGGCGCACGCGCACGCCACCGATGGCGCCTACGACCGGGTCGTGCTGCATGTCGTGCTTTTTCCACCATCGGCCGACGGGCAGGCGCGCCGGGCCGATGGCAGCCCGATTCCGACCCTGGTGCTGCTGCCGCTGCTCCTGCACGATCTGGAGGAATATGCGGCCGAGGAAGCGGTGGAGGCCCTGGCCAGGCGCACCGACTGGCGCGCCGCCGAGGGAATCTCGCGCCTGCCGGCCGGCGAGGCGCGCACGGTGCTGTGGACGCAGGCCGAGGAACGCTGGCGGCAGAAGGCACGCTTTGCGCTGCGGCGGGTGGAGCGAATAGGCTGGACGGAAGCCTGCCATCACACGGCGCTGGAGATTCTGGGCTATCGCTTCAACCGCACTCCCATGCTGAAGATTGCCGCGCGCGCGCCGCTGGCGGAATGGGCGGTGGGAAGGGCGGACGTGGGCCTGCTGTTTGCTGCCGAGGCGGGCGCCTGGAGCCTGCAGGGCGTGCGACCGGCGAACCATCCGTATTTGCGCCTGGGCCAGTATGCGGCCTGGAGCCGGGCGCAGCCGGACTGGCCCGGCCGCCTGGTGAATCTGGCGGAAGGCTTCCCGCTATTGGCACGGGAGGATGTCACCCGCCCGACGGCGGCCGTGCGCCGGCGAATCGAGCTGCCGGTCTGGCGCACGCGCCTGGCGCGGGAGATTGCGTCGGAAGCGGTCGGAGGCACCCGCTTCGACAATCTCGTCTGCGACGGGTTTCTGCCGTTGCTGGCGGCAAAGGCGGAGCGGGATCTGTTTCCACTCTGGTTTCATTGGTTGGCCGGTGACCTGCCGCCCCGACTGGGAACCCTTCTCCGGTCGCTGGCGGTCTTCGACGGCCAGGCACAGCCTGCCTGCCACGGCGTGGCGCAGGGACTGCTCGGCTGGATGCTCGCGCGGGAGGCGGATGCTGTCAGGGCGTCGCCAGAAACCTAGCAGTCGGATTGGTGGAGTTGTAGGAAGCGAGCTTGCTCGCGGTTGCAGTGGAGAATCGCCTGCAAGCAGGCCTCCTACCTGCGGCGTACACAATTTCAGGCTGGAGACGGAGGCGCAGAACCGCGAAATGGAGACATGGCAAAGAAGCGCGTGGGTATTCTTTTTGGCGGAAAGTCCGTCGAGCACGAGGTGTCGCTGCAATCGGCTCGCAATGTTTTCGAGGCGATCGACCGGGAGAAGTTCGAGGTCGCGCTGATCGGCATCGACAAGGCGGGCCAATGGCATGTGTGCGATGCGGCGCTCCTGGGCGCCGCGACTTCGCCCACGGCGGAGCTCCCAGCCGGCACGGCGGGCGGGTCGCTGGCGCTCGTGCCGGGCGAAACGGAGCGCGCGTTGATCGAAGCCGGTTCCCAGCGCGGATTGCCGAGGCTCGATGTGGTCTTCCCCGTGCTCCACGGCACCTATGGCGAGGATGGCACGGTGCAGGGGCTGCTGAAGCTGGCCAATGTCCCCTTTGTCGGCGCGGGCGTGCTGGGATCGGCCGTGGGCATGGACAAGGATATCGCCAAGCGGATCCTGCGCGACGCGGGCATTCCGGTGGCGCGCTCTGTCACCCTCACCGCGCGCACCGCCGCGGGAGTGACGTTTGAGGAACTGGCGGAGAAATTCGGAGCGCCGTTCTTTGTGAAGCCCGCCAATTCCGGCTCCTCCGTCGGAGTGAGCAAGGTGCGCGACGCGGCCGGCTGGGCGGCCGCGTGCGCCGAGGCTTTGCGCTACGATCGGAAGCTGCTGGTGGAGGAATTCATCCGCGGCCGCGAGATCGAGGTGGCCGTGCTGGGCAATGATGAACCGCGGGCCTCGGTGCCGGGCGAGATCATCCCGCAGCACGACTTCTATTCCTACGAGGCGAAATACCTGGATGAAAACGGGGCGCTGCTGCGCATTCCCGCCGAGCTTCCACCGGCGGTGCGCGATCGCGTGCGCCAGCTGGCGGTGGAGACGTTCACCGCGCTGGAATGCGCCGGCATGGCGCGGGTTGATTTCTTCGTCTGCGCCGATGGCCGCGTGGTGGTGAACGAGATCAACACGATTCCAGGGTTCACGAAGATCAGCATGTACCCGAAGCTCTGGGAGGCGACCGGCGTGCCCTATGGAAGATTGATCGAGTGCCTGATCGATCTCGCGATCGAGCGGCACCAGCGCGAGCAGCAGTTCGAGACCTCCTACCGGCCGGCGGGCTGATCAGCGCGGGAGATCATTTGAGGATTCGGCTCGCTTGAGGCTGGCCGAAAACTGCCATGATTTGGATGGCGGCGCGCTGTCGCCGCCAGATTTCCGAGCGGCGCTGACGGCGCAGCGCCCTCCATCGCAAAGCGCGACCGGCTTCTTGGGGCACCCGCTGCCGCCCGCCGCTGCGGAGATTCACTCGCGGGCAGCTGAATCTGTGCGCTGGGTGGCCGCGAGCGCAAGCGGGTGGGGGAGGTCAGCAGGCAAGGTCGGTCACCAGATCCGACAGCGCGCGCCGGCTGGTGCGGGGCGGTTGTTCGGCCGGATAGCCGAGGGGGAGAATGACGGCGGCGCGCCGGCCGGCGGGCAGACCGAGGGCCTGGCCGGCCAGATCCTCGTTCACCGCATCGACCCAGCAGGAACCCAGGCCGAGTTCGACCGCCGCCAGCATCGCGTTGCCGACGGCGGCGCAGGCATCCTGCAGGCAATAGATCTGTTCGCCGCGCGGGCCGTATTTCGCGGCGGAACGCGCCGGCTCGACCGCGAAAACCAGCACCACGGGCGCGCTGGCCAGGAATTTCTGGCCGGCCGCAGCGGCCGCCAGCGCCTGCTTGCGCGCGTCATCGCGGACCACGTAGATGTGGTAGGCCTGCAGATTGGCGGCGGAGGCCGCGCGGTTGGCGGCGGACAGGACCGCCTCGAGCTTCTCCGGTTCGACCGGTCGCGATTGATAGGCGCGGATGGATTGACGGGCGTTGATGGCTTCCAGGACGTTCATGGGGTATCGGGAGGCGGGGAGGGAATGCTGGTCGGCAGACTTCTGCTGAGGGTTACACAAGGACCACTGGAGAATCCAGGTTAGGACCGTGGCGCGACGAGGAAAGAAAAGGCCCGGCCTGAACCCAGGCATTGGTGGGCGAGGGCATCGATCGCGTCGCGGGTCATGGTCTGGTAGTCACGACTCCGGGTGCGCGGCCAGTCAAGGCGGGTGGGCTGCTCCTGTGCTCGGTCGAGGACGTAGTAGACCCAATAGGCATTATTCCGCAGATTCTGCTCCAGCCCGGCGAGGATGGGCTGGCGCGCCCGCTGGAATTCGTCCTCGGTCACTCCGCCCTTGACCAGCTCGGCGGCGATCCGGCGCACGAGCGCAGCGAGGCGGCGGGCTTCCCCGGGCGGGGTCGTCATTTGCGCCACCACGAGTCCAAAACGCGGATCAGCCTGGCTGGCCCATTTTCCAGCGGTGGCATCGTATGTTGCGCCGAGCTCTTCGCGAATCTTCGCCCGGATGCGGTCGCCCAGGACTGCCGCCAGCACATCGGCCCGGCGGGCCACCGTGGCCTCCTCCACTCCCGGAATGACCCATGCCATCCAGACGGTCGCCTTGGGATTGCGGCTGGCGATGATCGATTCCACCGTTTCCGACTTGGGGGGGGATTGAACCCGGCGCGGCTGCAGCGTCGAACGCGCGGGGCGGAACGGTAGCGTGCCCAGCGTCTCCGCCGCCAGGGCAATGGCGGCCTCAACGTCCATGTCTCCCACGACCCCGATCTCGATCGGGCCCGAGGCGAGCTGGGAACCGAGCCATGCTTTCACCTCGGCGGGCTTGCGCCGCCGCAAATCGTCAAACCTTGGCAAGCCATAGCGCGGATCGTGATCGCTGACGATCTTGAGTCCCATGGCATTTGCGAACGCCGTCGTGTCGTTGCCGACTGTCGTGTAATAACTTCCCAACTGGCCAAGCCATTTTCCCATCCTTCGCTGCGCCAGCCCGGATCCGTCAGGTAGGCCGTAAGAAGCTGGAGGAACAGCCCCAGATGCGCGGTGTCGGCGCCTCCGGAAAACACGAAAGCGTCGTCCTCGGCGCTGAAGCCAAGCGAAACCGAGCTTCCCCGCACGATCCGGTTGACGGCGGCGGAATCGTGCCGCCCGAGCGCCGACTCCATGAAACAGGCCCCAGCCAGCAAACCCAAGCCCGGTTTGTCGGGCGGCTCGCTCGACAGGCCGCCGCCAATCCGCAGGCGAAGGACCACCGTGCTCGCGGCGAAGTCCGTGTGTTTCAGGTTGAGCCGGACGCCATTGGCAAATCGGACGAGATGCACATCCAGATCGGCGACCTGCGTGCGCTCCGCGATCGTACCGGGCGGTCCGAAGGCGGTGTAGGCAAACTGATCGCGCGGGGTCTCGTCATTCCCGGGAAGCGGGAAGCGGAGGCTGGATTCATAGATTTCCCCGATTTCTTTCGCCGGATCGTGCAGTGTGAGCCGGCCGTTGATCAGGATGATGCGCCGATCGTCCGGCCAAAGCGCCCGAAACGCGTCCAGGCATTCCTGCGGCGAAAGCGAGTTGAGGATCGGTTCCACCAAAGCCAGTTTGGCAGCCGGCGCCTGGGTGACCCGACCGGCCATCAGATCGGCAAGCATCTCGCCGGTCAGTTCCTCGGATTGCCGGGTGGCCGCGCGTTCGGCCTGGTACCGATACGAGGCGACGCCGGTGCGGGTGGACAGCGCGAGTTCCGAATCGGTGAATCCATGCAGCAGTGCCCGCCGGAGCTCGTGCTCCAGCGTCACGAGCGCGCGCATCCAGTTGATCGAGCGCGATTCGATATGGGCGGAAGCTTCGGTGAATCGCTCAAAGGTCTCATTGAAGGCGGCACCGGCACTGCCCAAAGCGGCGGGGTCTTTCTTGACCTCGGTTTGCAGACGCATTCCCAGAATATCACAGGCGGCCATCCGGGCCAGCTGGGTGCGCAGCGCGGCCGCGGTGGGCGGCAGGGTCTGCGTCTGGACGCAGTCAATCTCGGTGGCGATCCCGCCTCCGCTTTCGGTTTCGGTAAACAGCACCGGGTGCACACCCGGAGTCGTGCCGCCCGGTCCCACGGCTGGCTCCGGAACGGCCGGGCGCCGGGACTGCAAGTCGCCGAAGTGCCGCGCAATCTGCGCCGCGAGGAATTCGGGTTTCGCATCCCCGACCGCAATCAAGACCATGCGCTCCGGCCGGTACCAGCATTCGTAGAACTCCACCAGGCCGGCGCGGTCGGCGCGGTTGATCGAGTCGAGCTCGCCGATCGGCTTGCGCCGGGTCAGGAGAGTAGGGGCATAGAGCGTGGCCAACCGCGCCCAGCCCATGCGCTCCGGTCCAGAATCGCGGGTCCGCCGCTCGCTGAGAATCACCCCGCGCTCCGTTTGCAGGTCCTCGGGGTCGAAGATGATGCCATCGGCGAAGCCGCGCAGCACCTGCAGACCTTCGGCCAGGTTTTCCGGCGTATTTCCGGCCAGGTTGAGATTATAGTACGTGTTGGTCAGGCTGGTGAATGCGCTCACCTCGGCGCCGAAGGCCATTCCGTGCCGCTGCAGCGTCTTCACCAGCGTGCCCGCCGGGAAAGGGCGTGTGCCTCGGAACGCCATGTGCTCGATGAAATGGGCGTAGCCCTGCTGGTCGTCCCGTTCGAGTCGGGAGCCGGTTTCGACCATGAGGCACAGGCTGATCCGGCCACGCGGCTCGGCGTTCGAGCGGACGGCATAACGCACACCGTTGGGCAGGCGGCCCCAGGTGATTGCTGGATCCGGTGCGAGGTCACCGCGCTCGTGGGGCCAGGGAACCGCGCCGGCCAGCGGGACGGGATCTGCGGCGAAGATTCGCGCGGCGAAGATGAAACAGACGAGAAGGCGGGTCGGCGCAGGGCGGGCGGACACAAACGCAGAAAAAACACGGATATGGCGAAGGAGTCACGCCGGAAGCGAGGTGCCGTCTCTCCGATGGCGCGTGACTGGAATCTGGCCTAAGCAGCCGGAACGATTCGGGCGAATGTAGGGCGCGGTCGCCGAACCGCGCCTCCCGATCATTACATTTCTCATTTGGCGGGGTGCGGCGACCCCGCCCTACAATCCTGCACTGGACCAGTCCGTGAAACTGGGTGCGAGAATTGCCCCGACCGCATTGTTCCCTCCCAGGCCAGATTCCAGTCACACACCTTCTCTCCGATGCCAGCACCTGGGTGGCCCGCGGCGCATTGAGCGCGCGAGGGACGGCGCACTCTGCCCGCGCCACCGGATGCGCGGGATCCATCGGGGCGAACCGGGACCACC
>CAVRNM010000256.1:0-3007 GCA_963722225.1 uncultured Verrucomicrobiae bacterium | reverse complement strand
ACAGCAGCAATGTGGTGGCGAAGACGGTCAACCAGCGGCGGTGCATGGCGGGGAGGCGGAGGGCAGGGACGGAAACGGGTGCGGGATTCAGTCCGGATTCAGCGGGACGAGGACCGTGACTTCGGTGAGCTCGGTCAGGCGCGGGTCGAGCGAGACCTCGCCGCTTTGAAACAGGCCGTCGGGACTGGTTTCGAGCCGGGCCACGTAGCCGATGGTGAGGCCGGCGGGAAACTCGCCGAGACCCGAGGTAACGAGCCGCCGGGGGGCGGAGGAATAGATCACGATGTCGGGCGGCACGAACTCCACCAGGCCGCGGGCCGGGGCGAGCGGAGGATTGTTCCCGCCCTGATAGCTGACCGGATGCGTGTCGTTTTCGAAGTTGGCGGCGAGACGCAGGCGCGGGCTCGACACGAGGTCGACATCGGCCTCGTAGGCGCGGACTTCTCGCACCCGCCCGACCACCCCTCCGCTGTAGACGACGGGCGCGCCGACCGGCAGATCGTAGTTGGAGCCTTTCCGAATGGTGAGCTGCTGCCACCAGCCGGACAGGTCGCGCCGGCACACGCGGGCCGGCTCGAAGCGAAAGTTGGGATTGGACGGCACCCGGAGCATTTGCTCGAGGCGGGCGATCTCGGCCTGCTGGGCCTCCGTCTGCTGGGCCTGGAATTCATAACCCGCGTAGACGTGGCGGAGCTCGCGCGCCGCCTCGATGAGCTCGTCCTTCGAATGCGAACGGTCCGCCCAGAATCCCTGCAGATCGCGGATGTAGGAAGCGGTGACCTGGACGGGCGCCTGCAGTTCGAAAAACGTCACCCGCAGGAATGATTTCACCGCCACGGGCAACAGCAGCCACGCGAGCACGATGATCCCCAGGGTGAAAAAAGGTTTGGTCTGATCGAAACGCTTGAAAGACACGGGCGGCAGGCGACTCTTAATTCACGGACGAAGCGAATCGATCTGAATGTTTCCGGCCGGCCTCGGCAAACGCCGCCACCCTCATGGGGCCGGTCCAGGCCGCGCGGGCGCGTCAGTTCTTCGCTTCGCTGGTGAAATGTGGCAGCAGGAAGTTCAAGTCGCTGAGCACGACCCCGGTGCCGTTCGCCACCGCGCTGAGCGGATCGTCGGCCACCGTCACCGGCAGGCCGGTTTTCTCGCTGAGCAAACGGTCGATGTTGCGAATCAGGGAGCCGCCACCGGCCATGACAAAACCGCGGTCGACGAGATCGGCCGAGAGCTCCGGGCGGACAACGCTCGAGCGCATTGCGGACCGCGTCGACAATGGCGGCGATCGTGTCGGCCGAGCGCTTCGCGGATTTCCTGCGAGGTGATATGGATCGTCTTGGGCAGGCCGGCCACGGAGTCGCGGCCCTTGACCTCCATCGCCAGCTCCTCCTCCAGCGGGTAGGCGGAGCCGATCCGGATCTTGATTTCTTCCGCGGAACGTTCCCCGATCAGGAGGTTGTAGGCCCGCTTCATGTAATTGATGATCGCGTTGTCGAGCTCATCGCCCGCCACGCGGATCGACTTGGAGAAAACGACGCCCGCCAGCGAAATAATGGCGATTTCGGTCGTGCCGCCACCGATGTCGACGATCATGTTGGCGGCGGGTTCCTCGACCGGAAGGCCCACGCCGATCGCGGCGGCCATCGGCTCCTCAATGGTCAGAACCTCGCGCGCGCCCGCGTGGGTCGCCGACTCCTTCACCGCGCGTTTCTCAACCTCAGTGATGCCGGAGGGAATCGCGATGATCACCCGGGGAGCCACCCGGAAAGAATTGCTGTGCACCTTCCGGATGAAATACCGCAGCATCGCCTCGGTGATGTCGAAGTCGGCGATGACACCGTCCTTCATCGGCCGGATCGCCTGGATGTTTCCGGGCGTGCGGCCGAGCATGCGCTTGGCTTCTTCGCCGACGGCCAGGACTTTGCGCGATGACGTGCTGATCGCCACCACCGAAGGCTCGCGCAAGACGATGCCCTTGTCCTTGACGAACACCAACGTATTCG
Organism: uncultured Verrucomicrobiae bacterium; assembly: GCA_963722225.1. Classification (GTDB taxonomy): domain Bacteria; phylum Verrucomicrobiota; class Verrucomicrobiia; order Opitutales; family Opitutaceae; genus Fen-1467. The sequence continues at coordinate 1,001 of CAVRNM010000256.1, read as the reverse complement.
CCGTGCCGAGATCGATCCCGATATCGTTCGAGAAATAACCAAACAATTTGCTGGCCATGTCGTTAGGGTGAAGCGGCGGATGGGCCGGCCCTAGCAAAGCAATCGCTGCCCGCAGCGATTGTCAAAGGTATTTCCGTGCGGCGAAGGACGCCGCCCGGCGCGGCCGCGATTCAAGCAGCCGCGGAGACTTGGGGCGTATCACCGGATGGTCCTGGCCCGACGGGTCAGGGCCCCGTCTCAACCTATTCCCGGACGCGGCCGCTCCGGCGCCGCGGCGGCCCCTCCTCTTCATCGGTGGATTTTTTCTCGGTCCCGCCTTCTTCGTCCGCTTCCTTGTCGTCGGTCTTTTCCTTTTCCTCCTCGTCCTCGTCTTTGTCCTCGTCGTCGTCCTCATCCCATTTTAGCGACTGATCGTTCTTGAGGCGCTCCTCCTCCGCTTCATCGAGGGCGGGAAGATCCTGGTCATCGAGCTCGTCCTCCTTGCGCGGCGGGCGTTCGCCCTCTTCCTCTCCTTCCCAGCCGGCGGGCACGTAGTCGAGAATGGCGGTCACTTCGGTGAAATGCCTGGCTCAGCAGCGCACTTAACCCTCTTCCCCAAAGCTTTTCTCTTTTCCACAATCATTTTATTATTCGGTATCGGCGGTTGCCTTAACTGCACTGGTGAACATTCCATTTTTACGTACAATTTCGCGCGCAAGGTTAAGGTAGTTTATAGCGCCTTTGCTGGTGGCATCGTGCATAATTACAGAAACCCCAAAGCTTGGCGCCTCGCTTAAACGTGTATTGCGCTGAATAATGGTATCAAAAACCATATCTTCAAAATGGGTTTTCACTTCTTCAAACCACCTGGTTTGATAAACGCAGCCGAACATCGTACATGGTTAATAAAATACCTTCAACCTCCAACTGTGTATTTAAACGCGACTGAACAATTTTTATGGTATTTAACAGCTTCCCTAACCCTTCGAGTGCGAAATATTTCGCACTGAACCGGAATAATA
>CAVRNM010000255.1:0-3707 GCA_963722225.1 uncultured Verrucomicrobiae bacterium | reverse complement strand
GGCCGCGAGCCGTTGGGCGTGCTGCTGGTGCAGAACATGGGCTGCGAACTCGCCGTCTGGAGCGTGGGCCTGCTGGTCCTTGCGGGCCTGTCCGGCCGCGAAGGCTGGCGCCGCATGGTGAATCCACCGATCTGCACGCTGGTCGGCGCCGTGATGATCAACCTGTGCGGGCTGGAGTTGCCGGCGTTGATCATGAGGGTGATCGATATGGTGGGCGCGTGCGCCATCCCGTTTGGACTCCTGTTGTGCGGCGTGACCCTCGACACTTACGTGGAGCATCCGCGGCAGTTGTTCGATTTCCGCACGACGCCGGTCGCCTGCCTGATTCGGCTCGCCGCGCTCCCAGCGGCGTTTCTGCTGCTGGCGAAATTCGCTCCGGTGTCGCTTGAGCTAAAGCGCGTGCTGGTGATCCAGGCCGCGATGCCGTCGGGCATGATGCCGCTGGTGCTCGCACGACACTACGGAGGCCAGCCGCTGATCGCGGCGCAGATCATTGTCGGCACGACGCTCCTCGGCGTGCTGGTGATCCCGTGGTGGCTGTCCTGCGGAATGGCCTGGGTCGGAGGCTAGCCCGGATGTTTCACACTCTATTCGATAGCCTGCGCGCAGACTACAGACGATCTGCGGGCCGAGCCCGCAGGCCGGCACATCCGGGCTAGGCGCAGCCCGTTCGATGAGCTCGGGTCCCGAGCAATTCAGGGCAACTGAAGCTTCCGCAGGTAGACAGCCGGATCTTCTGTTGTCACAGGCCCCGGGCAGGGCACGCAGATGGCGTAGGCCTGAATCTGGTTATTGGTGGCGGTTGCGGGCACCCAGAGCATTGCCGAATGATCGACCGGATTGAAGCAGCGCTTGCCCAAGGTGCGGGGATCGGCGAAAATCGGAGTGCGTCCGTCGCGCAGCGCGGCCACTTGCGCGCGCCAGTGGAGATCAGGCAGCAGGTCGGCGGTCCAGTTTGAGAGCGCCGAAGCAATGACAGCCGCGGCGAGCAGGGCCGGCACTGCGCGGCGCCAGCCGTCGACACCGGCGGCCAGCCAGCCGAGTGACCAAAAGGCGGCGGCATACGGCAGGAAGACATATCGGGAACCGACGTCGAATGGGTGGCCCCAGTGGGGGCTGGCCGCCCGGCCCGCGCACAGGAAGGCGAGTGCGCCCAGCAGCATCAGCACCGCGGGGCCGCGATGCTGCTGGCCACGGGCAATCCAGATGGCCAACCAGGCTGCCACCGCGATCGCAAGGACGGCCGCTGCCATCCGCCCATCGTAGGGCGCACCGAACCAGTCGCCAAAGAGCAGCCTGGCGTAGCGGGCCAGGATGCCCGCCGACGGCACCACGGCCCGCCATTGCGTTTCAAACCGTCGGGGGTCGCAAAAGAAGATGACGCACTGCGATGCGGCACCGATCCAGACGCCGCCAAGCATCAGAAGGCGGTGCCAGGACCGCCGCCATTGCCAGGCGCGCAGCAGCGTGAACGGTGTCAGAACGATGCCCTAGACCGGACAAGGCGGCAACAAACCCTCGATGCCCGGCCGGGCCGTCTCGCAATTTGATTCCGGCGCAGGCTCCAGCATGTTGACCGCAATCAAGGCGGCCAACGTGAAATGCAGCAGGTTGAGGTTGATGCAGCCGACGCTTTTCCTGGTACGGCGATGAGCGCAAGTGCGCCGGCGGCCGCTGCCCGGCATGGGAGGCGGGCGTGCCCACCCGCGCGGCGGTGCCGGCGATCACGACGAGCGCCAGGAGGGCATACGCCAGCGGCGCCCACTCCATTGGGATCGGACGCAGCAGTGCGGCAAAAAGCCGTGGGAGCAGGTTCAAGTAACCGTTATACGGCCACAAGATCGTGCGCCAGCCGCCCCAGACAAGGGCTTGCTGGAAAAAGATCAACCGTCCTCCTCCTGCAGTTGCGGCACGACGAGGTCGCCCGGGTGGCGCGTAGCGACAATGGCGGCAGCGAGCAGAAACCAGAACAACCTCGATCGAAACAAGACCGCGGCCTTCATAGGCCAAAGATCTGAAGAGCGTGCCGCGAAGTTTCGAGAGCAAAACACGGATCATGCAAAGCCCGGGTTTTGAGCGGACGGCAAGAAAGCCGCGGAACAGGATTGCCTTAATTCCTGTCAGCTCTACCTCCGGATCATGCGCACGGTGTTGCCAGGATGGATCGCTGCGACGTGATAGGAGACTGTCGATATGACGACCGCCAGCCCGCCTGCAATGAAGCTCCCCTCTCCGGTACGTGCGGCGGAAGGTGACGGCGAGAGATTGCGCATCGGCACCGGCGCGGCTGCAGCAATCTGGCTGCTGGCGGTCGCCTTGCTGATGACGCGCCGTTTGGATCAGGTGATAATCCCGCAGTTCTATAGCGAAGCCGGCCAAATCTTCTTTGCCGATGCCGCCAACGATGGCTGGCGCACACTCTGGCAGCAATACCTGGGCTACCACCATTTGGTACCACGGATTATCGCCGTCCTCACAATCCCAGTCCCGTGGGATTGGATGCCGCTGGCCTACAATTTGTCGACCTTTGCCCTTGAGGCGTGGATTGCCATGCGACTGGTAACGGCCCGGCTCCCGCCCTTGGCGGCCATCGCCGGAGGCATCGCCATTATTGGTATTCCAACCAACGGCGTGATATTCGCGGGCATCAACTGCCTCCATTTCGTGTTTGGCGCGTTGATCGCCGTCAACCTATTGGAGCCGACGCCTGAGCGAAAAGGGGAAACCGTGCGGCGGATGGCGGAGATGATCCTGGCGGCACTCTCCGGTCCCGAGGCGATTATATTGGCCCCCTTCTCGATCTGGCGGGCTGTGCAATGGCGAAAGTCCCCCCGGGCCCTGGCGATTCTGGCCGGGTTTTGGGTGGGTGCCCTGGTGCAGGCTTGCGTCTGGCTGGCGCACCCCCGGATGCGGTTGGTCGCCACGGTTGCTGACCTGGTCCCGTCCTTCCGGATGGTGGCGGATTATTTGGAATGCTTTTTCGGGCGATGGGCCGGAGTACCCATCGAACCCGGAGCCGAGTGGCTGGTCCTGCCGATTGCGGTGGGACTCTTGGTGCTGCTGTTGGCTGATCGCGGCCAATTATTTCGCTGGCAGGCGGGGGCATTGATGCTCGGCGCGGCCATCTTGCTGGCGGCCGGTCGCACCGTGAATCCCTTTTGGCCGGATCCCTTCGGAGTCGGCGCCCGGGTGGTCTATTTGCCCTACGTTTTTTTGTTGTGGTCGCTGGGCTGGCTGGCTGCGGGTGCGACGGCATGGCGCCGAAAACTGACTCTGGCTCTGATGGGCGCTGTGCTGGTCTCGGCGGCGACCGCCTGGTACGGAGATCCACTCGGGAATTACGGCTGGCGACAGCAGGTCGCCGAAGCCTCCGTCGGCAAACGCTCTGTCTTTGTCACTCCTTGCACGCCTGGTTGGCCGTGCAAGTTTCCCGTGCCAGGCAAGCGCTGATTGACCTTGCGCGGGAAGGAATCTCCCATAGGTGTCAACGAGCATCCTAACGAATGATCTATCCCTGCCACATTGGCCCTAACCCCTGACCTGCCCGACGGGGTGACTGGCTTGAAGATCGGATTTCTAGGCGGCAGTTTTGACCCGGTGCATTTCGGGCATCTGCTGGCGGCGCAGGACGCCTACGAACAGCACAAACTTGATCGGCTGGTTTTCGTGCCGGCGGCGCAGGCGCCGCTCAAGCCAGCAATGTCGTC
>CAVRNM010000254.1:0-3475 GCA_963722225.1 uncultured Verrucomicrobiae bacterium | reverse complement strand
TGCCGCCCGGATCGCCGGTCCCGCCTCGCGGAATCATCCTGGCCGCGGCGGGCGCGGCGTGGTGTTTCGTGCTGACGGAGTGACTTTTCTGGCCGTGATCGCCGGCCTGCTCCTGATGGATGTGAAGCCCTATGTCGGCGCCGTACCGACGGAATCTCCGCTGAAGCAGATGCGGGAGGGCCTTGGTTACATCTGGCATCACCCGACCGTGCGGCCGCTGATCACCCTGGTGGCGATATCAAACATGTTTGCCCTGGGTTATATGGCGCTGCTGCCGGCCTTCGCGCAGGATGTCCTCCATGCCGGAAAGGTCGGCTACGGATTCATGAGCACGGCCATCGGGGTGGGCGCACTTGCGGGAGCCCTGATGATCGCCTCGCTCGGGAATCATCAACGCAAAGGACTGATCCTGACCGTGGGCAACCTGCTTTTCCCGGTGATGGTCATCGCCCTATCCTTATCGAGGTCATTTCACCTGACCTTGGCCATTCTGGTCGTTGGAGGCCTGGGGTTCATGACGCAGAATGCAACGGCCAACACCCTGGTGCAGACCACCGTGCCCGATGCTCTGAGAGGGCGGGTCATGAGCGTGTACATGATGGTGTTTGTCGGTTTCTTCCCCATCGGATCGCTGATTGCCGGCGCGGTGGCGGAACGCTTTGGCATCCCCGTCGGAGCAGCCTTTGGAGGAATCATCGCCCTCGTCTACAGCCTCTACCTGGCCTGGCGTGTGCCGGGAATCCGCGCGCTCCCCTAGGAGCTGTCGGACTTCGCCCGCCATGCTCCTAAACAAACGGCGACTTTTCTTCCGAACGAGCAGGGCAGCGGGAGCGAACAGTATTCGCCGGCGATGATGCTCGGCCTGCTCATCTACAGCTCTGCGACCGGGGTGTTCGGGAGCCGGCGCATCGAACAAACCACTTATGAGAACGAGGCGCTGGAATGGATCCTCGTGACGCTTTCCTACAATCTCCGGCGGCTTCACACCCTTGGAGCATTAGGCTTGAGCCAGGCAGCGCGGCATGGTGTGACTCGCCCGCGCCATGAATCCGTCCGCCGCGCCCCGCGAAGCCACGCGTCTCAGCGAACTCACGTCCTATCAATGGAGGTCCGGCATCGCCGCCTGGCTGGGCTGGCTGTTCGATGGCATGGAACTCCATCTCTATACGCTGGTGGCGACGCCGCTCGTCATCCACCTGCTGGCCGCCGCCAGCGCCGCCGATCCCGCGGTCAAGGAGAAGACCGCCTACATCCAGGCCGCGTTTCTGGTGGGCTGGGCGGTCGGCGGCGCGTTCTTCGGGCGGCTGGGCGACCTCCTTGGGCGCAGCCGCGCGCTCGCGCTGACGGTGCTGACCTACGCGCTTTGCACCGGCCTCTGCGCCGCCTCGCAAACGTGGTGGCAGCTGATGATCTTCCGTTTCGTGGCCGCGCTGGGCATCGGCGGCGAATGGGCGGTGGGCGCATCGCTGCTGACCGAAACCTGGCCCCGGGCGTGGCGGCCCTGGCTGGCGGCAGTGCTGCAATGCGGCGTCAACCTGGGCATTCTCTTCGCCGCAGCCGTCGTCGGATTGCTTTCCCTTTTGCCCCATCCGGTCCCCGAGCGCTATGTCTTCCTTCTCGGCGTGCTGCCGGCGCTGCTCGTCTTCTGGATCCGCCGCCAGGTTCCCGAGCCGGAAGCCTGGCAGCAGGCTGAGCAGGCCGTGGGCCGGGAGAAACCCGGCGTACGCGAGCTTTTCCGCGGCCCGATCGCGCGGACGACGTGGGTCACCATGACCGTGTGCGCCCTGAGCCTGTCCGCCTGGTGGCTTTTTGTCTTCTGGCATTCGCAACATCTGCGCCGGCTGCTGGACGGCTCGGGCCTGCCGCCGGCCCAGATCACCCAGCGGATCTCAGCCGCATTCTTCGGCACGATTGCGGTCTCCATCGTCGGCAACTTCGCCGCCGGCTGGCTGGCGACGATCACCGGCAACCGCCGGACGATCATCTGGATGTTCCTCGGCCTGTTCGGCAGCATGGCGGGCGCGTTCATCGTGCCCCGGGGCTTCACCGAACTCGTCTGGTTCTGGCTGCCGCTGACGGGATTCTTCTCCGGGGTGTTCGGCTTGTTCACCACGTACATGCCGCCGCTGTTCCCGACGCTGCTGCGCACCACCGGCGCAGGGTTTTGCTACAACATCGGACGCCTCGCCGCCGCCGTCGCCTCGGTTGTTTTCGGCTGGCTCGCGCCCGTGGGCGATTTCCGCCTGGCGTTGCTGGCGTCGAGCCTGCTGGCCCTGGCGGCAGCCGGGGTTTCCTGGTGGCTGCCGGAGGGGGAGAATGCCGCGGGTCGCGCCCCGCAGACTGGACAGTAGTTCGACTCCTGGGATACAGCACTTGATTTGTGGCCGCGAGCGCCAGCAAGGGGATTCGGAATCGAGCGTCGGCTCGCTGACGCTCGCCGCTACGCAGCATGGGACGTTTCCTCCCGTCCGGAGCAAAGCGCGTTTTGCGATGGGGGTTGCATCGTTGCGGCTCATACGAATCACGCGGCATTCCTTTGCGGCGCTTGCGGACGTTTCGGCCTGCCATATGCTGAATTTCATCGCATGCACGCCGACATCAATCCCGCCCGACCCCAGTCCGCCCACCTGAAGGCGCCACCGTCGCCGGAGGACGAGCAACGGCTCCTGCTTTACATCAACCTCAAGTTGCGCGACCTCGATTGCCCGACTTTTCCCCTGCGGAACGATCGCGACCTGGCCGGTCTCGTCGAGGGAATGGTGGCCCTGAGCCACGAAAAGGACCGCCTGCTCTCCTCCTACCTCTGCCCGGTCGACCAGCGCGTTCAGAATTTCCTCTACGATTACCTGCAGGACGTCGTTGAGGTGCCGCGTTTGCCGGCGCGCACCTTCGTGCTCGACCGGTTCGACCTGGCCCGGGCGCTTTCGCTGCCCCCCGACCGGGATTTTCACGCGACGGATATCGTTTCCTCCTACCGCGTCCGCCAGGGGGTGCTGCACAATCCGAAAAGCGACCGGCGCACCACGCAAGGCATCTTCCACATTACCGAGGGCGGGCTGCCGATTCCCGACGACAAGAAGGCGGTGCCCAAGGCCGTCTTTGGCCGCTTGCTGCAGGAAGCGCTCCGCCCGCCGCCGGAGCTGCTGCGCCTGCCCTTTACCGCGACCCAGGCGGCGCAGGCCGAGTGCTTCGTCTCCCTGCTTCTGCGGCCGGTAGTCTGTCCGGCAGCGGAAGGATTCGGCCCCGAGCGTTCGATGGAAGTGCGCTGCTTCGCGCCCGGCGGCCTCGTCAGCAACCTCGATTTTCTGGAAAGCGTCTTTGGCAACGGCGGCGATCCGCGCCTGCCGGAGAACGACGCCGCGCTCGACCCGATTCACTGGACCGGACACAGCGGCTGCATCATCCTGGCGCCCCACCTCACCCGCCTGACCAAACAGGAGCTCGGCCTGCCGCGCTGGGAGGACGCCACCGACCG
>CAVRNM010000253.1:0-5698 GCA_963722225.1 uncultured Verrucomicrobiae bacterium | reverse complement strand
AACCCTCGGCCTTGCACGGCGGCGGGATGGCGGGGGCCTGGAAGGCGCTGGACAAGACGTGGATCACGTTCTTCCAGAAGAAGAGCATCTGGATGATGCTGCTCGTGGTCTTCATGTACCGGTTCGGCGAGGGATTCATCGAGAGATTCGGTCCGTTGTTCCTGATGGATCCACGCTCGGTGGGCGGGATGGGATTCAACAACCAGGCGATCGGCGCCATCTACAACACTTACGGCACCATCGGATTCCTAGCCGGTGCGCTCGTGGGCGGGCTGTTCGCGGCGAAGTTCACGCTCCGGCGCTCCTTCTTTTTCATGGCCGTCGCGCTCAACATCCCGCACGTCACCTATTATTACCTCAGCCACGCGCTGCCCGGCAACATGGCCTTGGTCTCGGCCATCGTGACGATCGAGAAATTCGGCTTCGGCTTTGGCTCGATCGGACACATGCTCTACATGATGCAGCAGATCGCGCCGGGGCCGTTCAAGATGTCCCATTACGCCTTCGCGACCGGCGTGATGGCGCTGACGAAAATGTCCACCGGCTGGATCAGCGGTCCGATCTACAATTTTTTCCACCACAACTACCCCCATTTCTTCCTCTTCGTCCTGCTGGCCTCGATCCCCCCGATCATCCTCGCCTGGTTCGCGCCGTTTCCGCAGTTGACGGATTCCGCCGGCGGACCCGTCGCGGCCGGCGGCCATTGAGTCCAGCGTTCCTGAGTTCCACATAGGTCAAATGCCGAATCCAATGTGGAAATCAGGGAATCAGGTGAGGCCGCCTCCCGCCGCCAACCATCTGGTCCAGCTTTCCTGAGTTCCACATGGCCTGATTGTCGGGCCGAATGTGGAAATCAGGAAGTCAGGTAGGTGTCGATCGAACACGGCGGGGTCCGGCGACCCCGCCCTACAAAGCGGCCGCGATCTTCCCTCACCGCGCAATTGGCTCGCCATGGTTTCCGCCTTCCCTACGACTAATTCAAAACCCCACTCATCCCATGGCGACCCCGGAGAAACTGCGACTGCGCGAGAAACTGTGTTACGGCTGCGGTGATTTTGCATCGTGCCTTTTCTGGGCGGCCTTCAGCACCTTTCTTTTTATCTTCTACACCGATGTCTTCGGCATCTCTGCCGCAGCAGCCGGCACGTTGCTGCTGGTGACCCGGGTGCTCGATGCAGTCGTCGATCCGATCGTGGGCATGCTGGCGGACCGCACCGAGACGCGCTGGGGCAAGTTCCGGCCCTATTTGCTGTGGTTCTGCCTGCCCTATGCGATCATCGGCGTGTTGATGTTCACGACGCCGGACCTGGGCATGACGGGGAAACTGATCTGGGCCTATGCGACTTACTGCGGGATGATGGTGGTCTACACGGCGATCAACATTCCCTACACGTCCCTCATGGGCGTGATCTCCGCGAATCCCATTGAGCGGACGACAGTGTCCTCGTTCAAGTTCGTCTTTGCATTCACCGCCGGCTTGGTTGTGAAATTCAGCCTGCCCCATATGACCGTGTTCTTCGGGGCCACCAACCCCGCGCGTGGCTGGTCGATCACCTTCATGTTCATCGGCGCGGTCGCCGTGGTTTTCTTCCTCATCACGTTTCTTGGGACCAAGGAACGGGTGCGGCCGTCGGCCACCCAGAAGACCTCGGTCGGTCGCGACCTGGGCGACCTCTTTACCAATGCGCCGTGGCTGATCCTTCTCGCCGCCACGGTGACTTTCATCCTGTTTGTCGCCACCCGTTCGACGATCACAGCGCACTACCTCAAGTACTACGTCGGGGACCAGACATTGAAGCTGCCGTGGGACTCCGTCGCGAGGCTCTACACCTACCAGGATATCACCTCGGTGTTCCTTCCCATCGGCGATGCGGGATCGATCGTCGGCGTGCTGCTGGTCGGGTGGTTTGCCGGCCGGGTCGGGAAGAAATCCGCATTTCTGATTCTTTTTGCCGTATCCCTCGCCCTGACCATGGCGTTTTACTGGCTGAAACCCAACCAGCTCCTGTTGATGACGGCCTTGCAGTTTCTTGGTTCGGCAACCGGCGGCCCCCTGAGCGTGCTGCTGTGGGCCATGTACGCCGACACGGCTGACTATGGGGAATGGAAGAAGGGACGACGGGCGACGGGGCTGGTGTTCTCCGCGTCGACCATGTCCCAGAAAGCCGGCTGGGCGATCGGCGGCGTCGTGGTCGGATACATGCTAGACGCAGCCGGTTTCCTGCCGAACGTCGCGCAGTCGCCCAAGGTCCTGGACAGCCTGGTCTGGCTGATGAGCATTGTCCCGGCGCTGATCGGCGTGGTGGCGTTCGCGCTCTTCTGCCTGTATCCGCTGAACGAGGCGAAGATGGCGGAGATCGAGGTTGAGTTGAAGGCGCGCCGCGCGCGCGAGGCCGCGACGGCCGAACCGGCCGCGGGCGGCTGAACGAACGCATTCGGTTCTCGTAGGGCCGCCCGCTTGTCGGCGGGCCATGGCCCCGTAGCGATGGTCTGCGACCGGCGTTCCAATCCGAAAGGTCAGGCTGCCTGTTTTGCAGCCTGCGACTTTCAGTTTCCAGCGTCCGCTGGAAACTGTTCAGACCTTCCCGCGGCGCGCTTCGAGCTGCTGCCGGATCTCGTGCATTTTCTCCTGCGTGAGCGGGAAGCGGAACAGGGCGAACATGGCGAGCACGAGCCCGACAATCGGAATTGCCGCGAGCAGGAAGCGAATCATGAAGATCGTATGCGCGCTCTGATGGTCAATGTTGGTATCACAGCCCACCCATTCGAGGATGAAGAACGACACGCCAGCGCCGACCGCCATCCCCACCTTGTTGATCCACGAACCGCACGCGGAGAACGATCCTTCGCGCCGCCGGCCGCCCTCAAGTTCATCGTAATCCATGACATCGGCGCCGACCGATCCCATGAGCGTCCAGAATCCGGCGCCGATAAATGCGATCGACCCCGAGGCAAAGACCTGGAGCCACACAATCTCCGGAGTGTAGAGCCACCAGGTGCCAACGAAAACCGTGATGGCCAAACCGAAATCACACATCAGTGCATTCAGCTTGCCGAGCCGACGGGCGATGAAGGCAAAGACAGGGATGCCGAGAAAACCCATCACCATGCCCATGACCCCCATCCAGAAATTCCAATAGTTGCCCAGCCCCTTGTCGCCGGCGCAAACGTAGTAGATCGTCACCGCGAGCCCAAGGGTGCCCACCATGCTCAGGCCTATATTGTAGGCCAGCTGCATGTAAAGCTGGGTTCGGAAGGGCTGGCATTTCAAGGTCTGCCAGAGGGTGTCCTTGATTGAGATTCTGGTCTGGGTATTGGCGATGAGCTTCTCGTAGTAGCGTTCGCGCACAAACAAGGTGGACAGAAGGCCGGCCACAATCATGACCAAGCCACAAAACGCCAAGTACACCTGTGCTCCGATGAGGGTGTTGGCCGTGTTGTTGGGTGCGATGTGCCAGGCGGCGGTCGTGGTGAAAAGCTGCCCAACGCGATCCAATACGTTGCCGCTGTTGGCGCCGGCCCAGGCCGCCATCGAAAAGAAGAAGCCGAAGTAGAACAATCCGAGCTCGGGGATCTTCTGGATGGCATTCTTGAAGGCGAATACGCTGGTCCGCTCGTGGTAGTCTGGCGTCATCTCGTTGCCGAGGCTCTGGTACGGCATGTTGAACGAGCTCACGATCGGGAGGTAGAGCGCCGACGAGATCAGCATGAACCAGAAGCACGCCGTTGGCGACCAACTCGGGCTGACGGCGAGGAGAAAGGGCAGCCCGAGGCCGGCAAACACGCCGCCGATCAGCATGAAGGGCCGGCGGCGTCCCCAGCGGGAGCGGGTGTTATCCGAAAGCCAGCCGAACAACGGATCGGAAACTGCGTCGAACACGCGGTTAAGGATCACCGCGACGCCGATCTTCCATTCCGGAACGTGGAAGTAGAGGCCGAAGATTTGATAGGCGATCGTCGGGTAGAGCCAGTGGCCCCACATGTCCATGAACGTGCCAAGACCGTAGCCGAGTTTCTGAACGATCGGCACGCGATCCTCGGCCGCAGTGAAACGGGTGGAACCAGTAGTTGTATCCATGGGGTGGGGGCGAGGCGACGAAGCTTGGGGCGCTTTGGCGGTAAATCAACGCTAGAACTGAAAAGGCTGGTTCGCGCACGAGGCGCGACCCTACGGGATCGGGCAGCATCCGGGCCGTCAATAGGTGTCGACGAGGGAGTGAAAAACCAGCGCGCGTTTGAGTTGCGCCGGCGTCCGCGGCAGCGCCAACTCCACTTCGACCGTCTTGCTTTCCCGCGGATAGAGCTCGAAATAGTTGTCGCTGCTGCGGTGCGCGACGCCCGGCAGATCGAAGGCAAAACGGTGCTGGAATACCGGTGAGGTGAACGTGAGCAGGGCGCTCGTTGACGAACCCGTAAACTCAGGCCTTGGCTCTCCCCTCGCACCTCGGGTCTCTTTGGTGATCGATGTAGGAGGCTGCTTGCAGGCGATTTCAGGAGGCGGATCGCCTGCAAGCAGGCTCCTACAATTGCGGGAAACTGGCATCGGCGAGAGCATTTTGATCGCGACAGCCGTCTTCGCCTTGGGCAGCGCGAGAAACCGTGGCGGCGCGAGAAACACAGTATCCTCGCTCACCCGCACGCCGCCAATCTCGAGCGCAATCCGCAGGTAAAGGTTGTCGCGCCCGTGCTTCGCCATCGGCCCTGCCAGATCCAGGGTCTTCTGGCGGACACTTTCCCCCGGGCGCAGCGCGACCGGCTGGCGGCCGCTGGACACCCCTTTGCCGTCGAAGCGGACGAGATCCCAGCGCAGCACGCCGCGAACAGGCTCCGGCGCATCGTAAACCGTGTACAGATGCACCTCGCGCACGGTCGTCCGGCGGTAATTGTTGGTGATCGTCTGCTCCTCGCCGGGGACATGGGCCGTGACCAGCGCCGGGGCGAAGAAGCGTCGCGCCAGGTAATGCAACGCCTTCCAGCGGCCGGAGAACTCGAGGGAACTCCAGGAGGCGACAGGCCAGCAGTCGTTGAGCTGCCAGTACAGTGCGCCCATGCAGCGGGGCATGCTGCGCCGGTATTGCTCGACGCCCACGCGCATGCACTCCGCCTGGTTGAGCTGCGACAGAAAAATCAGCGCATCCTGGTCCTTGGGAAACCGGTACTGCCGGGAGACGTAATCGAGGATGATCTGGTTGCCGAACCGGTTTTTCTGGTGGTTCGTCATCGTCGGGCCGAACACGTTGGCGTCCCCGGGCGGACAGAAACTGGCCTGGGTTTCGCCCGATGCGAAACTCTGCATCCCGAACTCGGAGGCGAAGCGGAAGGCATAGTTCTCGTAGTCCTTGACGGGTTTGCGCGCGTGCCAGACGTCCCAGTAATGCGTGTCGCCGCGCGCCTCGCCGGCCGGAAAGCCGGCGTCGACATCGCCGCGCCACGGCGAGGAAGGCCAATAGGGCGTGACTCCGTCGACCGCCGCCACCGCGTCGGGCAGCGTCAGGTGGAAGAGCGCCTCGTAGTCGGCGAACAGCTTCTTGTCCGCAGCGAGAACTTCGGTGTTGCAGCCGAACACCTCGTTGTTGCCGCACCACAGCGCGAGGCAGGCGCGGTGGCGCAGCCGCCGGATCTGGTATTCCGCTTCGCCGCGGGAGCTGGTCAGAAACGCGTCGTCCGCCGGGTAAAGCGTGCAGGCAAACATGAAATG
>CAVRNM010000252.1:0-11560 GCA_963722225.1 uncultured Verrucomicrobiae bacterium | reverse complement strand
TTGTGTTATGTTGGTGCCTTTGATTTCATTATCGTATTGCTCTGATATTCGATGTCGATGTTGCCGGTGCCCAGGTTGGCTTTGCGCACCAGCCGCACGCGCGTGTCAAGGTAGCCGCTCCGGCCGTAAAAGTCCTCCAGCGTCTCCACATCCTTGTCCAGTTTGGACGGGCGGAAGACCATGCCGCTTTTCTGCCGCAGCACCAGCTTGAGCAGATCCTCCGCATAAAGCTTGCAGCCGGTTATCGTGATGTCGCCGATCCGGTACTGCCGCCCCTCGTCCACGTGGATGGCGATCACCATGCGGCCGGGGTGCGGATAGGAGTAAACGATGCGGTCCTGCGGGATATCGACGTCGAGGTAGCCGTGGTCGCGGTAGTAGTCGGCCAGCTTGACCACATCATCTTCAAAATCATCGTCCTTGAACTTCCCGGAGCCGGTCAGCCAGGAGAACATCCACCACCGCTTCGTCTCCATCTGTTTGCGCAGCTGCTTGGCCTTCACGTGATTGTTGCCCGTAAACACGATGTCGGCGATCCGCACCTTGATTCCTTCGCGAACCTTGAAGATCACCGTGCCATATCCGGTATTCCGATCCCGCTGGATATCATAGGTGACCTGAACCTGATTGTAACCGTGCTTCTGATAGAACTCGTGCAGCTTTTCGGCATCGGCCTTGACCGTGTGCTCGTCGAGCGTGCTGTTCGTCTTGGTGCCGATTTCCTTCTGCAGCTTTTCCTTCGTGTAATCGCCGTTGCCCTCGAACCGCACCGCCTGCACGCGGAACTTGGGGGTGATCTCAAACACCAGGTTGACCGATTTGTCCGGCAGTTCCTCGCGTTTGACCTCGATAAACTCGAACAGGCCCGTACGGTAGAGCGATCGGATGTCGCGGTCGATGGCCGGCTCGTCATAGTCCGCCCCGGCGTGGACTTGGACGTTCGCACGCACGATCTGCTCGCTCACATTCGCGATCCCGATGAATTTGATGGCGATGGACGCGATCTTTCTTGGCAGGACGACTTCCGTGGCGGGTGGTTCGGCCTGAACCCGCGCCAATGGGACACCGATGAGGAGAGCCAGGGCGAAAGAGAAAAGCCGTAAATATATGGGCCCTAGGCTATTGGGCGTAGTTTTCAAATCGGGTGGTGTCCTTCAGGAAGGTTAGCTTCAATTCTCCTACCGGTCCGTTTCGCTGTTTGGCAACAATTAAGTCGGCCGCATCGGCGGCCGTCTGGTATCTTTCGTCGGCATCTTTGGGGCGGGCGAGCATGAGAACGACATCGGCATCCTGCTCGATGGAGCCGGATTCGCGCAAATCCGACAGGCGCGGCGCGCGGTTCTCCTTCTCCGACGAGCGGTTCAATTGACTTAGAACAAGCACGGGGAGATCAAGTTCCTTCGCCATGGCCTTCAAACCGCGGGAAATTTCCGCGACCTGCTGCTCTCGCGGCGTCTGGGAATCGGCCGAGCTGAGCAGTTGGAGATAGTCGACGATGATCATGCCCAGCTTGTAGCGCGCGTACAGCCGGCGGGCCTTGGCGCGGAGTTCCATGATGGTCAGGTGGCTGGAATCATCGATAAACAACGAGGACTTGGAGAGTTCATCTGCGACATCCACCAACCGCTGCTGTTCCGGACCCTGTTTCGGCAGCATGCCCTCGCGCAACAGCTTGATGTTGACCTTGGCGCGGGAACACAGCATGCGCAGGGCGAGCTGCGCGGCACTCATCTCCAGCGAAAAAATCAGCGTCGGCACGGCCTCGCCCTTTTTCGGCAGGACCGCCGCCTCGGCGATGTTGAGCGCCAGCGAGGTCTTGCCCATCGACGGACGGGCCGCCAGCACGATCATCTCCTGCTTCTGGAAGCCAAACGTCAGCTGGTCGAGATCCTTGAAACCCGAAGCGACGCCGGTTAGCTCCCCTTTCTTCATCATCAGCTTGTTGATGACCGTCATCGCCTCGCGCGCCGGCTCCTTCATCGGCTTGGCCGCGTCTGAAATGCGGTCCTGCGTGACCCGGAAGATGTCCTGTTCGACGCGGTCAATGAACTCCTCGAGGCCGCCCTGATAGGCAAAGCATTGCTCCACCGTGCTGGTGGTGACCTTGATCAGCTCGCGCAGCAGGTAGAGTTCGCGCACCTTCTCGATGAAGTAGACCGCCTGCGCCGTGGTCGGAATGCGCGCGCTGACCTGGATCAGATACGGAACGCCGCCGACCGCCTCGAGTTGTTGCGCGGTGCGAAGCTCCTCAATCAGCATCTCGATCGCCACCGGCGGGCTGTTTTGATAGAGGGTGCAGAGCTTCTCGAAGATGATGCGGTTGGGGGGAAAGTAAAAGGCCGCGGGCGCCAGCCGGGCCTCCAGACAACGCGCGATGGTGTCGCCGCCGTCGAGCAGGCAGCACGACAACAGGTATTCCTCCGCCTCCAGGCTGTGCGGAGGCGTGCGACCGACAAAGGCGGTTGCACCTGGTCCACCGCCATCGGTCTGGGGCCGGGGCGACGGGGCCGTACTGGCGGTTTCAGCCATGCGCAAGGGTGAAGAAAGCAGCTAGGAGGCTGTCGGACTTCCGTCCGGCCAGCCACCTACTGGCCGTGGCCGCACCGCCGTAATTAAATATCTTTCCCACGTGGTTCACAGTCGGGTGCCTCCCGCCGGCGTCACGCCGGCTTGCGCGAGTCCGGCCCAAACGTACGAGTCGCGCCCTGCAACGCGGCCGGCTGGGGAGCGTTCCATCTAGCTGCCTGGCTGGACGATCGGATTCTCCGAGACGACGTCGAAGTTCAAGTCGACCGACACGTCGGCATGCAGCTTGATCTTCACCGTATGCTGTCCCAGCGCCTTCACCGGCGTGTGCAGCAGGATCTTGCGCTTCTCGATCTCCAGGCCGGCCTGCGCCAGTTTCTCATGGATGTCGCTCGCCGTCACGGCGCCGAACATCTTGCCGCCCTCGCCGGTTTTCACCGCGAACGCGATCCGGGTCTTCTCGATCCGGCCCGCCATCGCCTGGGCACCCGAAAGCTCCTGCATCTCGCGCTCGGCGCGCCGTTTCTTGAGCGCCTCGACCTGCTTGCGGTTGGAGCTGGTCAGCGGCACCGCAATGGCGCGCGGCAAAAGGTAATTGCGCGCATATCCGGCGCGGACTTTGACCTGGTCGCCTTCGGCGCCGAGGCCTTCAACGGGTTTGACCAACAGTATTTCGTGATGAGCCATGACTGAAATCGGGTTGAGCGTGGGTGATGGAAGAAAAAGGGCGGGAGGGAAATCAAAACGGGACATCATCCTCCACCTTCTGCGGTCCCGGACCGGGCAGCCGGGAGGCCGGACGCGCCGGGGGAGAAACCGGCTCAGCCGGCGGATCGTCGCCCACCGCGGTCGCGGGCGCATCTCCGCCGGTCGCGCTCGCCGCGCCGCCGCCGCCGCGGGAGAGGAATTGCACGTTCTCCAGCACAACCTTCAGCTTGTTGCGCTTCTGGCCGCTGGTTTTGTCCTCCCAGGAGTCAAAGCGGAGCCGGCCTTCGATGAACGCGGGGCTGCCTTTCTGGAGATACTTCGAAACGAGTTCCCCCTGCTTGCCCCAGGCCTCGATATCGATGAACGCCGTCTCGTCGCGGGTGGCGCCGGACTCGTCCTTGTACTGGCGGTTCACCGCCAGGCCGAACTGGCAGATGGCCGTTCCTTTCGGCGTGACCCGCAATTCGGGGTCGCGCGTAAGATTGCCGATGAGGAGGACTTTGTTGAGATAGGCCATGGGTAGTGGGCGCGGGGGGCGGTCACACCGCCTGAACCAGGGCGCGGTAGACGCTGGTGTTGAGCCGGAGGCGCTCGTGAAGGTGACGCGTGCTATCGGCCGGTGCCGAGAAATCGATCTGCACATACACGGCGTCGGGAAATTTGCTGTCCGTCACCCGGGCGAAATCCTTCTTGCCAAGGTTCTCCACGCTGGTGACTTCGCCCTGCACGGCGGCGATCTCCTTTTTCACGCCTTCGAGGATCTGGTCGATGGTCTCTTCCTTGCCGCGATTATCGAGGATGAAGGTCGCGTGGTAGTTGCGTTTGGTCTGGGTCATTTTGGTCGGTTCGGCGGTTGAGCTTGTTCATGGCCTGGTCGGGTCCCTGCGCGATAAGCAGGTCGAGGCCGTCGACATAAGCGGTGAGATGTTGATCGAAAATAGTCTGTTCTTCAGCGGTGAATCTTCCCAGCACGAAATCCTTGAGGTCCATTCCCGGCGGATGTTTCGGGCCGATGCCGAGGCGGTAGCGGAGGAAACCGCTTCCCAGGTGCTCGATCAGGCTGGCCACGCCGTTGTGGCCGCCGGCGCTGCCGCGCACCGTGATTTTGATCCGGCCCAGCTCAATCGTGAGGTCATCGTAGACCACGATGATTTCGGCCGGAGCAAGCTTGTAGAAGCCAGCCAGGGCCCGCATGGCGCGTCCGCTTTCATTCATGAAGGTCTGCGGCTTGGCCAGCACGCAGGTCCGGCCATCGGCCCGGTCCCAGCGCCCGATTTTCGCCTCGAAGCGCGAGGACCTTTTCCACGAGAGAGCATGGCGCGTTGCCAGGGCGTCAACCACGGCAAAGCCCGCGTTGTGCCGCGTCTTCGCATAGTCAGTCCCCGGATTACCCAGACCGGCAACAAGCACAATGGACATGTCTCAAAGAACACCGCGCCCGACCCGGCGGCGTCAAGCAGCCGGACCGGCGGGAAAACGTTACTTCTTGCCGTGCGGGGCCTTCTTGTCGGCCGCAGCGGGCTTTCCGCCTGCAGCCGCAGCGGCGGGAGCAGCGGATTTCGCGCCCGCAGCCGCCGGGGCACCAGGTTTGGCTCCAGCCGCCACCGGTGCGCCGGGCTTGGCTCCAGCCGCCGCCGGGGCACCGGGCTTGGCTCCGGCCGCCGCACCGGCGGCCGCGGCTCCGGCGGCGGGTGCAGCGCCCGGAGCGGCGGCGGCACCTTCCACCGTCGCGCCTTCCGCCGGGACGCCCTCGACCGGCACCGCGGTCTCGACGACCGCCTCGACGATCTCTTCGACCGGCTGCACGCACGAAACGACCGGCTGATTCTTGTCACCTAGAAAAACGACGCCGGGAACCGGCTTGAGTTCGCGGATGTGAATGGTCTGCCCGACATGCAACTCGGTGACGTCGACGTCGATGAACGCCGGCAAATCCTTCGGCAGGCAGCGAATCCGCAAGGTGTGCGAAGTCGCTTCGAGCACGCCCGCCTCGTTTTTCACGCCGGTCGATTCGCCCGACGTGTGCACCGGCACGTTGATTTCCATCTTCTCGTCCGCCTTCACCTCGTGGAGGTCGACATGGAGATAGCGATCCGTCATCGCATCGCGCTGCACCTCCTGCAGGATGGAGAGCGCCTGCTCCTTCGTTCCCTTGAGCTCAATCAGCGCGGCGTTGTCGCCGATCGCCTTGATCAGCCGCACAAACTCAGGGCCTTCGACGGCCAGGGTGATCGGCGCCGTGTGCTTGCCATAGAGGATCGCCGGGATCCGGTCCTGTTTGCGCAACCGCCGGGAGGCGCTGCGGCCGGTGTCCTCGCGCGGCGAGACGTTGAGTATGAACTGTTGTTTCATGGTTTCGTTCCTCCTGTCGCTCCGAAAATGAAGGCAGGCGTAATGGAAAAGGGTGCGAGGGTATAGGTCGCGCTCCGCCGAATGCAACCAAAACTTTCCCCTGGGCGCCTTCGTTTTCGCCCCGATCCTTCTGTGCCGGCAAAAACGCCCGCGTCTTTTCCATCCCGATCACCGGCGTCAAGCGGCGACCCGACGAGGCGTCTGACCTCCCCGTCAGGCGCTGCTCAGGCGCCGCAGCAACTCGATGTACTCCCACATCGGCCCGCGCACCCCGCGCCGGCGCAGCTTCTCCATCGCCTCCACAAAGACCGGCGGGGGATCGCCCACGGCCCAGTTGGGCGCGGTCCGCTGCTCCTCCTGCAGCCGCGCATAGAGACTCTCCACGGTAAACGGCGGCTCCAGGAAAAAGCGCGGTTCAATGAGATATTCGCCCGGTGTTTCTCCCCGCGCTTCCGGCGCCAGCTGCCGCCAGAGCGGGGTTCCCGGATAGATTCGCATGCCGATGGTCGCAAAGAAGAAAGCTCCGGGCAGCTGGCGGGTCCGCGCGAGTGTCTCCTCCATCGTCGCCGGCGTTTCGCCCGGTCCGCCGAAGATGATGAAGTGACTGTAGTTCAGCTTCAGCGCCTGCGCCTCCCGGCTCGCCCGCTCGATCTCCTCGTAGGTGAAGCTTTTCCCGTAACGCTGCAGCACCGGATCCGACAGGCTGTCCGAACCAAACTCCACGTGCCTCAGCCCGGCCTGCCTCATCAGCGTCAACATCTCCCGGGTGATCCCGCGCGGCCGCAGGAAGCACTCCCAGCGGATGTCGATCTTCGCCCGGATCAGGGCTTCGCATACGTCGACGACGTGGTCCGCCCGGGTGTTGAAAACGGAATCAACGATAAACACGTAGCGCACTCCCATCGCGGCCAGACGCTCCATCTCCGCCGCCACTTCCTCGCCGCTCCGAAAGCGGCTGCGCGCACCTTCGATCAGCGGGTAGGTGCAATAACAGCACTCCAACGGGCAGCCGCGCTGAGTCTGGACACCGGGCAGGGCGCCGCGGGCAACGTAGGAGGACAGGATCTCCGGATCATGCGCCGGGATCGTCCCGCCGAAGGTCGCACCCGAAAGGCGTGGCATCTCCCGCGCTCCTCCGAGGGCGTCGCGGCAAACCAGTCCTGGCAGATCGCCCGGTGGCCGGCCCGTGCGCAGGGCGTCAAGCAGCGGCACAATGACGCCTTCGCCTTCGCCGCTGATGCCGTAATCCGCGCCTGAGAGCAGCAACAGCTCGCGCGGAAAGACCGAAAAAGCGCTCCCGCCAAGGATGAGCGGAGCGGCGGTTTGCACCCGCAGGCGTTCGCAGCAGTCCGTGAGTTCCCGCACGAACGAGCAGGGATTGTGGCACTGCACATTGTCGATGTTGCGGAGCGAGATGCCAATGTAATCGGGCCGCCAGTCCCGCGCCCAGATTTCGGGAGGATTCGAGGCGGTGTGGGTATCCCAGATCCGCGTCAGGTAGCCGGCTCCGCGCAGGGCTCCGTCGATATAAGCCAGCCCGAGCGGATACACGGGATACGGCTGGTCATAGCGGTTGAGATTGACCAGCAGGACCTTCGTCGATCCCGGAGATGGGGGGAAGACAACATATCGCACCGCGTACTGTGCGGGGGTTGGCGGTCGCGACAAGCCGGATCATTCCCCGGCGGGCGCCGTCCCCCTGGGTCCCGGCACCGGCGGCGGGAACGGTGCCAGCTCCACCACCACGAGCGCCGTCAGCACGATCAACGCGACCGTGGAGCCCAAAGCGGCCACGACGGGAATCCGGCTCAGTGCCAACACCCCGAACGAGACCGCCGTGCACAAGGCCGACAATCGGATCGACGGCGGCGGGGTCTCCCCCCGCGCCGCATTCTCGGCGGAGAAGATCGCGTAATTGTGGCTCAGGCAGACGCCGAGAAACGCCCCCAGCAGATGGAACAGATTCATCGTCTGCCCCGCCAGACCGAAAACTCCGAAGGCAAAGAGACACGACCCGCACGGCAGCGCAAAGATCCGGAGACCCCGGCCCGGACGGTAGATCGCGAAGACACTCAGCCCGACCAAGCCCAGACCGAGGGCGCTCAAGCGCAGGGCCGACACCCGGTAGCGCCCGAACAGACGGTTGAGCGTCTGCAACTGCGCCGCTTCCACCGTCGCTGTTTCCGGCGGCGGAGTGGCGCCCGGCGGATGGCCGGCCACGGTGGCAAACCAGGCCGCCCCCGGCTCCGCCGACATCAGCAGTGCCAGGGGCCCGCGCAGTTCGCTCATCAGCGCCGCGGCCAGGTCCTCATAACCGGGCCGGGCCGGCCGCTGCCGCCACTCGTTCCAGGCGGAGAAAAAGGGCGTGAATTCCTCGGGGACAAAACCGTGCCGGGCCTGCGCCGTCTGCAGCTGCGCCTCAAAATCCGCCAGCCCCGCCTCGCGCTCCGGCATCGCGGACCATTCCTCCACGGTCGGCAGCAGAGTTCCCACCGAAGCAGCCGTCGAGCCGGGGAAAGCCCCGGACTGCCAGGTCAGAAACCGTTCCAACGCGGTCCGGGCTGCGGCCGCGGTCCCGCCCCGGGTCAGGTAAATGGTCTGCGCGGGATTCTCGCCCAGGAGCGCGCGCACCTCGGCATCCTCCGCGCGGAGGGCCGCCGCGGGAATCTCCAGTTCGCGGATGTCGTCATGCCAATGCAGCCGCCAGGGTCCCACCAGCGCCACGAACGCGCCCGCGGCGATCAGCCATCGCAGCCGGCGGCCCCGTCCGGACGCGCCGTCCACCCCCCGGAATCGGATGAACGCCCGGGTTTCAAGAAAAGGCTCGTCCACCTGCGCAAACCACAGCAGCGCGGCGGCCAGGGCGCATAACAGTCCGGCGCTGACGAACACGCCGAGTTGCCGGATCAACGGCAGCTCGGAGAACAGCAGCAGCGAGAAACCGATCACCGTGGTCAGCGCGCTCGCGAGCAGCGGCTTCAGCAGCCGGTCCACCTTTTCCCGGTACGGCTCGCCGGGCCGCCGCGGAGGCTGCAGATAAATATAGAAGCCGTAGTCCACCGCGACTCCACCAAGCAGCGAGCCCACCACGAAGACCAGCACATGCACCCGGTCGAACACCATGGTCGTCGCCACCCAGGCGCCCAGCAGAGCGCAAAGGATCACCGGCGCGAGGTGCAACGCCTTGAACACGCGGCGCACGCTGACGGCCGCCACGGCCAGCACCGCCAGGAGGGAAATCAGATTAAGGAGCGACATCTCGTGCTCGATGCGCCGCCGGCTTTCCGCCGCGAAACGGCTGATCGCCGTCCAGCGAAGGTCGGTGCCCGGCGCCGCGGACTGCGCGGCGGTCCAGGCGCTCTGCACCGCCGCAAACACCGGCTCCTGCCCTTCTTCGCGCAAGGGCGCCGCCACCGTTCGCGCCCAGATCAGCACTGCGCCCCGTTCCCCGCCGGGACGAACGCCCGGGTCGGCCAACCCCGGCGCTTTCCCCGCGAATTCCGGCACCAGCAGCAGCGGATCGGCCGGGAGAAGCGACTGGAACGCCAGCGCTTCGGGGCGGGCGAGGTAATTCTCCAGGTCGCCCGCCGCCCGCTCCGCCAGCCACTGGCTCCACGGCTCGCTGGCACCCGCCGCCCGATACTCGCGCGCCCGAACCGCCAGCCAGCCGGGCAACAGCAGATCGAACCGTTGCTGGAACACGTGGCGGCCCAAGGCCTCGCGCGCGGCGGTGTCGCCCATCGGCATCACCTCCGCGATCGCCGGTGAACGGCGCAATGTCCCCATAAAGGCCTCGGCGGCCCGGCTCCGCCGCCCGGCGAATTCCGCCGAGGATTCCGCCGGCCCGGCCGGCACCTTTACGGCGAACAGCGCCACGCGGGCTTGCCGCTCGCCTGACAGGGTGCGCACCAGCGCCAGCTCCGGCGACCGCTCGTCCGCCGGAACGAGATCAAGGAGATCCGTCGAGATCTTGCGCGCATAGTCGAGCCGCGCCAGCCAGACTAGGCCGAGTGCCATACCAAGGCCGAGCGCGAGCCGGGCATAGAGCTTCTGACGCGGCGGGTGCATCCAGCGGCTTTCAGCGGAAGAACCGCCGCTCCTCCTCCGGCGTGAACTTCACGCCGGTCCGCACCTCCCCGATCTGGATCTCCACCCGCTCTTTCGCCGAATGGCGGAATTCCAGTTGACGGACGCTCATATCCTCGCCCGAGACGATCACCGTGCCGAGCGCGCGGACCAGCGCGGGATCACGGGAAACAAAATCCAGACGCCAGAGCAAGCCGTGGCGCGTGGCGTGCATCTCATACGTTGCTCCAGCGCGCGCAGGTCGAACCGCATGATGGGCAGCAGCGCCGTCGTCAGACCTGCCGCCCGCGGGTCGGACGGCACTTCGTGGGTGCCCTCCTGCGCATCGCGCATCGCCAACCCCTTGTCATCGGCAATGATCGTCCGCACCTCCGGTTTTTGATAATGCAGACTCAACCCGCGCGCCGGCGAAAACCGCAGCTCGCCCTGCAGGACGGTCGGAATCTTCCGGAAGAAAAACCAGCGTTGCTCCGTGAAAGTGGACCAGATCGAGCCCTGCGCTGCGAGGGCGGTGAACAAGGGTTGCCACGCCACTTCGCCCCGCCCGGTCCGATCACGGGTCCGGACTCCGGCAGCGGCTCAAAACCCGCCAGCGGCAACGCCGACCAAAACAGGATCAAGAACAGACGGCGCCTGGCAGACCGGGTCGCGCCGCCCGCAGATTTCACGGTCGCGGTCGTCGTCACGATGATTCTCCGGCCGGCGAGTGCATCGAAGCCGCGTCCGCGGGGTCGGCGGGTGTGGCGGGAAACAACCGGGTGGCCCGGGCACGCCGCACCTGCGGCCAGCGCCACAGCAGCAGGACGGTGATCAGGCGAGTGTGGAGCCAGATCATCCGCAGGTTGTCGCGCAGGTAGTGGAAATGGGAGATTCCGCCCTCGGCGGGGGAGAGATAGCAGCAGCGCGCGGGCAGATTCACCGTGGGCGTGCCGGCCCAAACCAACCGCACCGCCGCCTCCGCATCAAAGTCATAATGGCGGCCGCCGCCGGTTTCCCGCAGCCCCCGCATCAGCGCCGCCAGGGGATAAACCCGAAAGCCAAATAGCGGGTCGTCGATACCCGGGCCGAAGATTTCCAGCCGGACCAGCCCCACGCTCAGCTTGCGACCCAGCAAACGCACCATCGGAGCCTCGGGTCCGAAGACCGGCCGCCCGAGGATCAATGCCGCCGGGGCCGAATTGCTCGCCGCCATGAAATCCGCGATCCGCTCCGCCGGATGCTGTCCGTCCGCGTCCATGACCAGCGCATGGGTGAAGCCGGCCGCCAGCGCCGCCTCGGCGCCGGTCAACACCGCCGCTCCCTTGCCGCCGTTGCCCGGCCGATGGATGACCCGCAATCCGGGCTCGCTCCGCTCCAACGCCTCGACCGCCGAATGACTGCCGTCCGTGCTTCCATCCACGACCACCCAGACCGGACGCCAGCAGATCAGCGCCTCCCGGACTGTCGCCAGGAGCCGGGGGCCGGGGTTGTAGCTGGGAATCAGGATCAGGTGCGTGGCGGAGACCGTCGTCATGACGAGGCGAGAACCTCGGATAGTCGGCGCTCTACTTCGACAGTCAAGTCCCTCGTCCGGCGCGCCGGATCGTATTCCCAGCGGCGGTCCAGCGTGAGCTCCGCCCGCGCCGGGAGAATCGACGGCGGCCGCCACCACGGTCGACCCCGCGGCACCAGATCGGTCGAGGCGCGAATGACGATCAATTGGACCGCCGCATGCGCCCGCTCCGCAATCAGGGCATAACCCGGCTTGAGCGTGCCCAGCAGCCTCCCCGGTTCCGTTCGCGTCCCTTCCGGAAACACCAGCAACGACCGCCCGGCGACGACTTTTTTTGCCACTTTGCGGATCAGGTCGACGTTCGTCTCGCCGGCCGCAAATCCCGCCAAAAATGCC
>CAVRNM010000251.1:0-5344 GCA_963722225.1 uncultured Verrucomicrobiae bacterium | reverse complement strand
CGGTTCCTTGGGGCGTGCCGCCTATTCACGGCCGGTGAACCGGTAGGTGGTGTCAAAGACGAGTTCGATATTCTTGCTCACCCGCACCCGGACCTTGAGCTTGCCTCGGTCGCCGGCGACTGCGTCCGAGACGGCCTGCCCCTCAACGTGACGGGCGGCACCCTTGCGATTGCTGGCGTGGCCCGTGAAATTGACCGCGGCGCCGCGCTCGAGTTGCTGCAGTTGTTCGTCGGAAATCTCGATCGAGAGGGTGCCCTGCTCGTTGAAGAAGAAAAAGGGGAATACCTTCGCCGTGTAGTCGGCCGTGTAAATGCCGTTGTGACGCGCGAACGGCAGCATGGTCATGCTGACACTGGCAATATAGACCGATGTTTCGGTGGGTTGCACCGTGACCTCGGCATAACGCCCGGAGGCGGCCGGCAACGGCGTCGCGGGCTCCCCGGCCGGCAGGACGGCCGTCAAAAGAAAGACTCCAAAACAAAGGAAAGCGGGGAACCGCATGCGCCCACAGTGCAAAGCCCCTTCCAGCCCGGCAACCATCTTTCTATTTGCCCCGGCCGCAGCGCCTAGAATGATAAGCCGCGCGTATGGCCAAGAATCCTCAAGCCACGTGGGGCGGACGCTTTTCGGCGGAACCCTCCGCGTTGATGCTGAAGTTCAGCGAATCCGTGTCGTTCGACCGGCGGCTGGCCGTGTTCGATATTCAAGGGAGCCGGGCGCATGCCGCCATGCTGGCGCACGTCGGGCTGATCTCGCCGGCGGAGCGCGACGCGATCCGGACGGGGCTCGAGCAATTGCAGCGCGAGATCGAAGCCGGCGGATTCGGGTGGGACACCGCGCTCGAGGACGTGCATATGAACATCGAGCAGGCGCTCACGAAACGCGTGCCGGCCGCGGCCAAGCTCCACACGGCGCGCAGCCGGAACGACCAGGTGGCGGTGGATATGCGGCTGTTCTTCAAGCAGGCGTGCGCCGAGGTCCAGGCGAAGATTCGCGGCGCGGCCTGGGCGATCCTCGCGACGGCGGAGGCGAACGCCGACTTGCTCATTCCGGGCTATACGCACCTCCAGCGGGCGCAGCCCGTGCCCCTGGCGCACCATTTGCTGGCCTGGATGGAGATGGTGGAGCGCGATGCCGGGCGATTCGCGGTGGTGGCGGACCACGCCAACTGGTGTCCTCTCGGATCGGGCGCCATCGCGGGAACCACGCTGCCCATCGACCGCGAATTCACGGCGCGCGCCCTGGGCTTCGTCGACGCCCGCGGGCGGGCGCGGGTGACGCAGAATTCCATGGACGCCGTGGCGGACCGGGACGTCTTCCTCGAGTTTGCCGCCGCGTGCGCGATTGCCGGCGGGCACCTGTCCCGCCTCGCCGAGGATCTCGTGCTGTGGTCGAGCGCGGAATTCGGGTTCGTCTCGCTGCCCGAGGCGTTTTCCACCGGTTCGTCGCTGATGCCGCAGAAGAAGAACCCCGATGCCTGCGAGCTGTTGCGCGGCAAGTCGGCGCGCTTGCAGGGAAACCTGCAGACCCTGCTGACGCTCGTGAAGGGTCTTCCGCTCACCTACAACCGTGACCTGCAGGAGGACAAGCCGCCGGTGTTTGACAGCTTCGACCAAGTCGCGCTCTGCTTCGACGTGCTCGCCGGAGTGGTGGCGGGCCTGAAGGTGAACCCGGCGCGCTGCGCGGCGGCGGTGGCCGACCCGGCGCTGCTGGCGACGGATCTGGCGGAGTATCTCGTCAAGCGGGGGGTTCCGTTTCGCGAGGCGCACCATGCGGTGGGCGCCGTGGTCCGCCTGGCGGAGGCGCACGCGGTCGGCCTTGATGCGCTGACGCTCGGACAGGTTCAGTCGGTGCATGCCGCGTTTGCGGCCGACTGGACGAACGTGCTCGATCTCCGGCGCGCCATGGCCGCGCGGTCCGGCGTGGGGATGCCGGGACCGGCGCAGGTGCGGCGGCAGCTGGCGCGCTGGCGCAGGGCGCTGGCCGACTGAGTTCCGGCATGTCCACCATCCGCATCCTGTCCGACCGCGTAGCCAACCAGATCGCCGCGGGCGAGGTCATCGAACGGCCCGCCGCCGTGGTCAAGGAACTGGTGGAGAACAGCCTTGATGCCGGCGCCACCCGGATTGAGGTCGAGTTTCGCAGCGGGGGCCGCGCCTACATCCGGGTGGAGGACAACGGCAGCGGCATGACCCGCGACGACGCACTGCTGTCGCTGGAGCGGCACGCGACGAGCAAGATCGCCGAGACGGCGGACCTCGACCAGCTGGCCACGTTTGGATTTCGCGGCGAGGCCCTGCCGTCCATCGCGAGTGTGGCGCGATTTGAACTGCAGACGTTATCCGCGGGAGAGGAGGCGGGCACGGAGATCCTCATCAATGGCGGCAAGTTCGTGCATGTGAGGGACTGCGGCCGGCCGGCGGGCACGCGGATCATCGTCTCGCAGCTGTTCAACTCCGTGCCGGCCCGGCGCAAATTCCTCAAGAGCGACGCCACGGAGAGCGCCCACATCATTCACTGCGTGCGGCTTTATGCGCTGTCCAGCCCGCAGGCGGCGTTCACCTTGATCGAGGACGGCCGCGCCATTTTTCGCTCCCCGGAGTGCCACACGACCGCGGAGCGGGTGGCGGAGATTTTCGGCCGGCAGATCGCGGACGCAATGCTCCCGCTCGAGGCGGCGGACGCGGGGCTGGCCTTGCGCGGCTTGATCAGCCGGCCCGGGGTGGGGCGGGCCACGCGCCACGAGATGATCACCTATGTGAACCGCCGGCCGGTGGACAGCCGGACGCTCAGCTACGCCCTGATCGAAAGCTACCATGAACTGGTGCCCAAGGGACGTTATCCGCTGGCCTTTCTCTTTCTCGAACTCGATCCGGCCGCGGTCGATGTGAACGTTCATCCGGCGAAACGCGAGGTGCGGTTTCGCAACGAGTCGCAGGTGCGCGCGTTTGTCATCCGGGCGGTGCTGGACCGCCTGCGGGAGTTGGGGGCAACGGTCCCGGCCGGTGCGCCGGGGCCGGGCGATGAAGCTGCGCGCGTCGGGGCGCCCGCGGGAGTGGCGCCGGGGCCGGGCACGCCGCCGGAGTCTCGCATGGCGGCTCCGTTTCCGGCCTACCGGCCGCCCTTGGCCGCAATGGTTCCAGCGGCGCCGGCCGCGGCTGGCGTGACCGTCGGGACGGCAATGCGCAACGAAGCGCTCCGGGCAAAGGCCGGCTGGCGTTACGTGGGCCTGGTCCACGGCGTTTATGCGCTCTTTGAGACTGAGGCCGGCATGGTGCTGCTGGACCGGCGCGCGGCGCACGAGCGCGTCTGGTACGAGCGCCTGCGCGCCCAGTTTGCCGCGGCGCGCGCGGCCACCCAGCGTCTCCTGCTGCCGGTCCCGGTGGAACTCGATGCGATCATGACGGCGCTGCTGCTCGACCGGCTGGAGTTCCTGCAGGGTCACGGCTTCGAGATCGTGGAGTTCGGCCGCAACTTTTTCCGCGTTGAAGGGGTGCCCGAATGGATGGACCCCGCCGATGCCGAGGCGTTTCTGCGCGATGTGCTGGGCGCCCTGCGCGAGGGGCGGCTGACCGCGAAGGACCTCGATCTGGCGCGCGACGAACTGGCCCGACTCGCCGCGCTGCGAGCGGTGCGCCTGCCGGATGGCACCAGCGAGGCGGAAATGCAGGCGTTGGTCGCCCAGCTCTTCTCCTGCCGGCAGCCATTGGCCAACCCCACGGGCAAGCCGACCTTCATTGAATTGAGTCATAGCGAGTTGGCGCGGCGTTTTCAAAAATAACGCCGTGTCACGCTGGCGGGCCGGTCGGTTGGCACAAGGCTCGCTGGGCAAATCCATCCTTCCGGCCATGCCTGCTCCCACCACACCAAAACCGAAAAACGCCCCGCTCTCCCAAGCCCAACCGGCCGTTGCCGCCGCCGGCCCGGACCCGCTCGTGATCAAGCAGGCCATACTACGGCACTTGAAATACACGCTGGCGCGGGATCCGGGTTCGGCCACGGTGCGCGACTGGTGGATCTCGACGGCGATGGCCGTGCGGGACCACATTCTGTCGCGATTCCTGGCCACCCAGGCGGTGCACAATGAAAACAACGTGCGCCGGGTCTATTATTTTTCGCTGGAGTATCTCATGGGCCGCTTGCTGGAGGCCAATCTTCATAACACCGGGCTGTCGGAAACCGTGGTCGCGGCATTGCGGGATCTCGGCCTGGACTTCGCGACGCTGCGCGATGCCGAGGAAGACATGGGGCTGGGGAACGGCGGACTCGGTCGTCTCGCGGCGTGCTTCCTGGATTCGCTCGCGACGCACGACTATCCGGCCATCGGCTACGGCATCCATTACGAATATGGCCTGTTCAAGCAGGAGTTCGTCAATGGCCAGCAGGTGGAGCACCCGGACAATTGGATCATCTTTGGCGATCCGTGGGAGCTCGTCCGCCCCGAATACACGCAGCGCATCCAGCTTTACGGTCAGGTGGAGCAGGTCTCCGACGGGTCGGGCAAGGCGCGGTCGCGCTGGACCAACACCAAGACGGTGCTCGGGGTGCCCTACGACATTCCCATCGCCGGCTACGGCACGAAGACCGTGAATTTCCTCCGCCTCTGGGCGTCCAAATCCACGGAGGAGTTCGACCTCGCGACCTTCAATCAGGGCGGTTACGTCGAGGCCGTGAGGGAGAAGGCGGTGGGGGAGACGATCTCCAAGGTTTTGTACCCGAACGACAAGACGGAGAACGGGAGGGAACTGCGCCTGGTGCAGCAGTACTTCTTCGTCACCTGCTCGCTCCGGGACATCATCCGCCGCCACCGCAAACAGCCGGCAAATTCCTGGGACAACTTCGCGGACAAGGTTGCCATCCAACTCAACGACACGCATCCGGCCATCGCCATCGTGGAGTTGTTGCGCATCCTGGTCGACGAGGACGGTCTGCCGTGGGAGCAGGCCTGGCAGATCGTCACGCGGACGTTCAGCTACACCAACCACACGCTGCTGCCGGAGGCGCTCGAACGATGGAGTGTGGCCCTGTTTCAGCGCGTCCTGCCGCGCCACCTTCAGATCATCTTTGAGATCAATGCGCAATTGATGGCGGCCTGCGAACGGAAGTGGCCGGGGGATAGTGAGAAGAAGCGGGCCTGCTCCTTGATCGAGGAAAACGGCGACAAGATGGTGTGCATGACCTAC
Source organism: uncultured Verrucomicrobiae bacterium (assembly GCA_963722225.1). GTDB lineage: Bacteria > Verrucomicrobiota > Verrucomicrobiia > Opitutales > Opitutaceae > Fen-1467. Next base: position 161 of record CAVRNM010000251.1, on the reverse strand, counting down.
CTGTCCGTCGGCCTCCATTCGGTCAACGGCGTCGCCGCGCTTCATACCCAGTTGATCGTCGTAATCTCTTCCCCGATTTCGACGAGCTTTTGCCGGGAAATTCAACAACAAGACCAACGGGATCACCCAGCGCCGGTGGCTGCTAAAATGCAATCCGCGGA
>CAVRNM010000250.1:0-10892 GCA_963722225.1 uncultured Verrucomicrobiae bacterium | reverse complement strand
TTTTTTTTGGCGCCGTTGCGTATTGCTGGAGAGATTGGGCAGCAACTCAGGAAAGTACTGCTCCGCGTACTTTACCCAGCCTGGGCAGCAGGAGGTGAACATGGGCAACTGTCCGCCTTGCGTCTTGCGCTCCAGAAACTCCGTGCCTTCTTCGATGACCGTCAGATCTGCCGCGAACGAGGTGCTCGTCGATTTAATCGAAGCCAAGCTGCTTGAGAGCCCAAGACGATCCGTCCGGTGGTGATCTCTCCCGGTTGCAGCCCAAAACACTAGCCCAGGCCTACGCGCACGGCCGGTGCAATCTGCACAACGACCTTTTTACTTGCATCGGCGATCGGCCCAGACCTGATCCACTTCGGACTTGACCGTGAGCGCGCCGGTGGGACAAACGCTGGCGCATTGCCACGTCGGAGGTATGCTCCGGCGCGACCTCGAACGGCCGGAGACGCTGATGCGCGAGGAGTTCGTTGATGTACCGGTCATGGCCCTGGCGCACCTCCGGGCGGAGCGCGCCCTCCAGCAACAGGTCGTACCGGAGTCCGCTCGTCACGAAGGCATGTTTCACCCCGGGTATCGCCGCGCCGCCCGATAGACTTCGAGCAGCGGACGATGATCCGTGTCGAGGTTGGGACAGATGCGCGGCCAGATACAGCTCGGCCTTTCGCACTCATCGCACAGGCTCTGCACGCGGCCCTGCATCCGGTACATGTTCGCCGAGGGGCCTCCAGATCGGTGATCGTCCCGTGGAAATCGGGCATCGTCGTCACCGCCTGCACCTCGCGCAGGATGCTTTCCTGGCTGCGGCTGACCACGAATTTGCCCTGGTGCGCGGAGATCGTGCAGAAGCTGCACCCGCCGAAGCAGCCCCGGTGCAGATTGATCGAGTGCTTGATCATCTCGTACGCCGGAATGGGCCCGCGCTTGCGGTAGCGCGGGTGCGGCAGGCGCGTGTACGGCAGGTCGAAGCTCGCGTCGAGTTGCTCCGTCGTCATCGTGGCGAACGGCGGGTTCACCACCAGCAGGTGACCGCCGACCTCCTGCCGGAGCCGGCGGGCGTGCACCCGGTTGGATTCTGTCTCGATCCGTCCGAAGTTGGCCGCATAACTGGCGCGATTCCGTACGCATTCCTCGTGCGAATTCAGGGCGATGTCCTCCCAGCGGTGATTTTCGGGCACCTCCGCGCCCGGCGGCAGCAGGACGGCCGTTTGCGGGACGGTTTTCAACGACGAGAATGGCACGCCGCGGCGCAGCAGGCGCAGGATCTCGAGCAGGGGCAGTTCGCCCATCCCGTAGACGAGCAGGTCGGCGCCGCTGTCGGCGAGCACGCTAGGTTTGATCGTGTCCGACCAGTAGTCAAAGTGCGTGACGCGCCGGAGGCTGGCTTCGATTCCCCCGATCATCACCGGCACCTCGGGATAAAGCTGCTTGAGGACCCGGGTGTACACGGTGACGGCATAGTCGGGGCGGAACCCCGCCTGATCGCCCGGAGTGTAGGCATCGTCCGAGCGGAGCCGCCGCCCGGCGGTGTAGTGGTTCACCATCGAATCCATGCAGCCGGCCGTGACCCCGAAAAACAGCCGCGGCCGTCCGAGCTTGCGAAAGTCGCGCAGATCGTCCCGCCAGTTGGGCTGCGGCAGAATCGCTACGCGCAGGCCCTCGCGTTCGATGGTCCGCCCTACGACCGCCGTGCCAAAGGAAGGATGGTCGACATAGGCGTCGCCGGACACGAGGATGACGTCGACCTCGTCCCAGCTGCGGGCGTCCAGCTCGTCGCGCGAGGTGGGCAGCCAGCGGGAAGAATCGCCGATCGGGTCGGGGGCGGTGGTCATAAGGCTAGCCCGCAGATTATTCAAGGCCGCGGATACCGCAACCCAACCATTGTCGCAGGCCAGTTTCGCGTCATAGGCAGAACTGCTGATGATCAGGCCGTGTCAGTTGCGAGCACCCCGGAACGGCGCGTGGCTCTTCTTCGACCGGAAGGTTCACAACGTCATGAGTGGGTTTCGTTTGGCGGGGAGGCCCGCCGCAGTTCGGTCTGACGGCCGGCGATCCTGAGGGAGAGAGCGAAGATCAAGAAACACGCCGGACATCCCGATGCAGCAAATCGATGCCGCCGCCCGGCAGCCGGCTAATTCGCACCCCAGGATTTGTTCGGCAGGATGCCCATCTTGAGTTCGAGGAGCCCACCTTTCACCAGCTCGGCGTGAGTGATCCACGGCCGGTCCAGCACTTTGCCGTTCAGCTTCGCCGACTGGACGTAGCTGTTTTGTTTCGAGGCGTCGGCGGCGACCATGGTGAACGATCCGCCTCCGTAATACCTTCGATCGAGCTTGAGGGTGGCCTTCTCGACCAACGGGCTGCCGATCACATAGATTCCGTCGTCCGGATTCACCGGATAAAGTCCGATCGCACTCCACACGTACCAGGCGGAAATCTGGCCGCAGTCGTCGTTGCCGTCCAAGCCTTCGGGGGTGTTGTCATATTGCGTCAGCATGATCTGCCGCACCCGTTGGGCGGTCTTGTATTGGGCGCCGGCCAGTGCGTAAAGGTAGGCGAAATTGTGGCAGGGTTCGTTGCCGTGGGCGTATTGGCCCACCAGGCCCGAGGCATCGATCAGATAGTTGCCGACGTCGGAATCGGATTCAAAGAGCCGGTCGAGCTTCTGGATGAAAGCCTGGCGGCCGCCGTAAAGCGTGATCATGTCCGGCACGTCGTGAGGGACGGAGAAGGCGTATTGCCAGGCGTTCGCCTCGGTGAAATCGTCGAACGAGATCGCCTTCGGATCGAACGGCTCGCGGAAGGAACCGCTGGCGGTCCGGCCGCGAAAGAACCCGGTCGCGGAATCAAAGGTGTTGGCGTAGCTGCGGGATCGTTTGAGGAAGAATTCGGCGTCTTCCGTCTTGCCGAGCGCGCGGGCCATTTGCGCGACGCACCAGTCGTCGAAGGCGAATTCCAGCGTGCGCGAGGCGGCCTGCTTGCCCTTGCCGTTCTCCGCCGCGACGTAACCAAGACTTTGGTATTCGTCCTGCCAGTTTCGGCTGCTCATGGCTGTGGCGCGCATCGCCTGGTAGGCCAGCTCGGCGTCGAAGCCGCGAAAACCTTTCCGGTAGGCGTCGTAGATGACCGGGACCGCATGGTAGGCGATCATGCACTCGGTGTCATAACTGCCGAGGGGCCAAAGCGGCAGCAGGTGGCCGGGCGATTCCTGATAGAAGGCGAGCAGGCTTTGGACAAAGTCATTGACCCGCTCCGGTTCGGTGAGGATCAGCAGCGGATGCTCGGCCCGGAACGTGTCCCATAGCGAGAAGGTGGAATAGTAATGGAAGGCGCCGGAATGGACCGCGTTGTCGGGGCCGCGATAAGAGCCGTCGGCATTGTCGTAGAGCGTCGGCGCGGTCAGCGTGTGGTAGAGCGCGGAGTAAAATGTCTGCCGGGTGTTGGGATTGGAGGATTCGATCCGGATGCGCGCGAGATTCTCGTTCCACGCGGCCTGGGCGGCCTCCCGGATCGCGTCAAAGTCCCAGGTCGAAACTTCTGCCCGCAGGTTCTTCCGGGCCTCATCGAGGCTGGTGGGTGACAGGCTGATGCGGAGAACAATCGCCTGGCCCGCGGCAGGGCCGTAATCCAGACGGCCGCGGACGTTCTTCCCCTTCGCTTCGGACAGACCCGGCCCCAGTGGCTTGTCGTCCACTTCCAGGCCGAAGCCCTGGAATGGATGCGAGCACTCGATGACGAAGTAGATCGTGTTGTTTTTCGCCCAGCCATTGCTGAACCGATACCCGGTGACGAGGTGGTCGTTTTCGATTTTCAGATCGGCGTCGATCGGCTGGTTCCCGATGCCGTGCACCAAATCGACCAGCAGGTGCCCTTGCTCCGAAGCGGGGAAGAGGTAGCGGTGCATCCCGACGTGGGCGGAGGCGGTCAGCTCCGCCATGATGTTGTAGGTCTTAAGCAAGACCCGGTAATAACCCGGTCGGGCCACTTCGTCTTCGTGCGTGAAGCGGGATTGGAAGCGTTCCGCTCTCAGGGTTCTGTCGCCCGCGCGGTCATCGAGCCAGCCGGTGAACGGCATGATGAGAAGCTGACCCAAGTCCGCGGCGCCCGTTCCGGAAAGATGGGTGTGGCTGAAACCCAGGATGGTGGAGTCGGAATAGTGGTAACCCGAGCAGGCATCCCAGCCTTCGGTGCGCGTGTCGGGGCTGAGCTGGACAAACCCAAAAGGCACGGTGGCTCCGGGATAGGTGTGGCCATGGCCGGCCGTGCCAACGAGCGGAAGGGCCTCCTCGACCGGCAGCGGAGCGGCCCAGCAGCCGACTGAGAGCATAGCGGACAAGAAAAGGCATTTCACGAGACCGGAAACTGCAGGCGTGTTCACGTTGATCCTATCGGTTTTGAGGCTGCCAGGATGCTGACCCGTACCCAGCGCGCAATTCCGACCGAGGCGAGGGCGAGGACAAACCAGAGGCTGGGCGCGCCGCCGCCGCCGCTGCCACCGCTGGGGGGTGGGGTGACCGCATTGACGGTGAGGGTTGTGGCTGGGGTGCTGGCGATGGTGCCCACCGCATTGGAAAGGACAACCGTATAGGTTCCCGCATTGGCGGACTGGGCGCTCGACAGGCTATAGGAACTGCTCGTGGCGCCACTGATCGCCGTGCCGTTGAACTCCCATTGGTAAGTCGGCGGAGGCGTGCCCGAGGCCACCACGGAAAACGTTGCGTTTGATCCTGCAGTCACGGTCTGGCTCTGCGGCTGCACCGAAATTGTCGGAGCCAACAGGGCACCGACGAACCGGATGGTATGGTTATTCGTATCGGCGACGTAGACATTGCCACCGCCGTCCAACGCAACTCCCGTTGGAAAGTTGAACCTCGCGGCTGTGCCGATTCCGTCGGTGCTACCGCTGACTCCGGCCAGGCCGGCTGGCGTGAAGACCGATGTCATGGGCGACTTCCGCAGAGTATGATTGTCCGTGTCCGCGACGTAAAGATTGCTGTTTCCATCCATGACAACGCCAGAGGGATAGTGGAACTGAGCCTGCGTGTAACTACCATCGGTAATGCCGGCGATTCCAGACAGTCCCGACACGGTTGTGACGGCACCGGGCACAGGATCGATAGCACCTGTCCCAATGTCGACCATGCGAATTGCATTGTTGTTAGTGTCGGCGACGAAAAGATTGCTTCCCCCTAAGGCCAATCCTTGGGGGCCATGGAATCGGGCGATGGAGCCGATGCCGTCAACAAAGCCGCTCGCGCCCGCGACGCCCGCGATGGTTGTGACTACGCCGGCCGAGGTGACTTTCCGGATCGTGTGGTTCAGCGTGTCGGAGACGTAGAGATTCCCGCTTGAATCGACGGCGAGGCCGGACGGGCCATTGAAACGGGCCGCGGTGCCGGTGCCGTCGGCGCTGCCGGTGTTTCCGGCCACGCCCGCAAGAGTGGAAACCACCCCGGCTGTGGTCACCACTCGGATCTCGTTGTTGTTGGTATCGGCCACATAGACATTGCCCGCGCCGTCGACGGCGACGCCGGTGGGATGATTAAAGGCGGCGGTGCTGGATCCGTCACCGCTGCCGCTGACTCCGGCCTGGCCGGCGAACGTTGTCACCACTCCGGCGGGAGTGACTTTTCGCACGGTGTGGTTGCCGGCATCGGCGACATAAAGATTGCCCGAAGTTTCGACGGCGATGTCGGCGGGATCGGCAAACCTCGCGGCGGAGCCAATCCCGTCGGCACTGCCGCTCACCCCCGCCCACCCGGCCAGAGTGACGACCGTAAGCGGGATATTGATGACCAACGTTGCCGAGGAGGAGACGGCCGTACCGGAGGAGTTTGTAATCACGCAGCGGAACGAATCGACGGTGTCACTCGCGGCAGACGTGTACACGTTCAACACAGCCGTACCCGAGCCGCTGATGCCGTTCCCATCGGTTTGATTCTCCCAGATGGCAGAATTAAGGTACTGCACCTGCCACTGGTAAGTTGGCAAAGGGTTGCCGCTGGCGGTCACCGTGAAGATCACGTTCTTCCCGATGGTCGACGTCTGGCTCACCGGCTGCGACGAGATCGTCGGACTCGACGGTGCGGCGGGGAGAAAGAAATGGGCCGCCGTGGTTGGCGGAAGCGTGTAGGTGAACTGGTTGTTGGCGATCGCGGCTGGCGCGCGGAGGGTTATGGCCGAACCGTTGGCATCGAACGCATAGACCTGGGCGCTGGCGTAATTCGCGGAACCCGCAATCTGGAAGGTGAAATCAGCGGGCGTGGTGTAGCTCTTGTTCAGCACCACCAGGTGAAGGTTATTCACCGCATCGATCGACGCGTAGGCCGAAGAGTTGACCGTGTCGGAATCCGTTTCCGTGACGGAGGTCGCTCCAAACTTTCCGCCATTCCCATCGTAATTGAGGTAGAGGTTGAATGCCGCGGAAACGTACACGGGCGCAGGCGTACCGTTCAGAACCCAGAGGCACCCAAGGTACACTCCATATTTTCCGTAGATGCCAAGCACATCGGCCTGGGCGATCCCCCCTGAGATGTCGCTTTCCCCGCCGTAGTCGTATTCCGAGAAGGCGAGCTTCGTGCCCGGATACCATGCGTTGATCGAGGCCTGGATGTTGGGGATCCACGGCAGGAACTGGGGATTGTATAACTGCATCCAGCTGTTCTCCACATAGGTTGGGTCCCAGAGAACGCGGGGAGCCTGAACCCTTTCCATATCGGTCGTCGTATCCGTGAAGTCCGTCTGACTCACGAGCGGCATGCCCGGCGAGGGGCCGCTGACGTTCTCGTCGCTGTAGCGGTGGAGATCGAGGACATCGAGGAGGCGAATCCCCGCCGTCGTCGAAGCCTTGCTCATTTGGTCGAGATAGTAGTCAAGAAACCAGCGGTAGGCGGGAGTTGCGGCCAGGAGGGAGCGCCAATCCGGCGCGTTTTGGAATGTGAGACAGGCTTCGCTGCCGGAGGTCGCCGGCGCAAGGACCTCAGCGTATTGGTCCATTCGCTTCACCGTCTGGGCGAGCGCTGTCGTCTTCGAAATGATCTCGGCGCAGGTCGGCGTGGCCGGATGAAGGTAGGGATGTGTCAGGGACCAGAGATCGGGTTCGTTATCGAGGTTGTAACCCTTGACGCCGGTCGGGCCGGAGGCGCCGCCGTACATTGCGAGGAGATGGTTGAGCAACTCGTCCATGTAGACGACGCCATCGGTCAGGTTGGGCGAGGGAGGGTAGGCGAAGCCGGGTGTGCTGCAACCGGGGGTGTTGTTTACAACGGCATTCCACCGTGAGGATGGAGCTGCCTGCGAGGAAAAGACCGGGCCGCTTTCATCGGCTGCCACGTAGCCGGCCATCTGCAAAGTTAGCACAGTATAGAGAGTGCCTGATGCCAGCGACTGATCGTGGAACGTAGTCAGCGCGATCGCCGGTACACTTTGCTGCAGTGTGGGCAACTCCTTTACGAGGTAATTGGCGTTTTGATCGCCGTCATCAGTGCCGGCGTTCGAGGCGTTGGTTTCCCAATTGTAGCCCGTGAGCGGATTGCCCCCAAACCGCCTCGATCCTGTAGCGGTGACCCCGGGCAGGTCCTGATTGGTGCCATAGATGTAGGGGCTGATCGCGATTTGTCCGGCTCCTGGATTGACGCTGACCGGGATGGCGTTGTCAGCGCGAAGGCCGGCTACGAACACCAGGCCCAGTCCAAGCAGAAGGCGACGAGACAGGCCGAACCTTAAGGCGTTCATCGAGGGGTTGTTTGCAAAGCTCGAACAGGTTTTGGGGTATCGGGAATCGCCATACAATGCAGTTCCGGCTGCGCATAAAGAGGAACGATGCTGCACGAGGCACCCGACGGGGGAGATTCTGCATTGAATGTTCTTCGCCAACAGGTAGGAAACTCGCACCCATGAAACATTCATACCCTGGCCCCAAGTTTCTGGCGATCAGTCTGATCGTGCTCCTGGGATCTTCTGCAGGCTTGTCGGCGGACAATTCCGGCACCCCGGCTTCGCTCCAGCCAACGATGGCTGGGACGGCCAGCGCTGCGCCAAATTCTCCTGCCGCATTGCCAGACAACAGTCCGGCGCGGCACCCGTTCCTTTACGCGGGCGAATGGGACACGCGCAAGCCGCTCGAACAATCCATCTTCATCGTGCGCGACGGCAAGATCGTCTGGAAATATTCCATGCCCTTGCATCCGCAGCCGGGCGCCAACCAGGAGTTTGATGATGCCACGCTGCTCTCAAACGGGAATATCATTTTCTCACGGATGTCCGGCGCGGGAGAAGTGAGCCCGGACAAGAAACTCGTCTGGGATTACCCGGCTCCTCCCGGAACGGAGATCCACTCGTGCCAGTCCGTCGGCCAGGATCGGGTTCTGATCATGCGCAACGGCAATCCGGCGCAGGCGATGATCATCAACACCGCCACCGGCAAGACCGAGAAGGTGATCCCCATCCCGACCACGGTTGCCGGAACCCACGGTCAGTTCCGGCACATCCGCATGACTAAAGCGGACACCATTCTCGTTCCCCATCTCGGCGAGGGCAAAGTCGTCGAATATGACCTGGAAGGGAAGGCCCTGTGGTCGGTCGAGGCCAAATCGCCCTGGCAGGCGGTGCGGCTGAAGAACGGCAACACGTTGATTGCCGGGGACTTGAGCCGTTACGCGCGCGAGGTGAATGCGCAGGGCCAAACGGTCTGGGAGTTCACGCAGGCGGACGTGCCCAGCACCACGCTGGGCAACATCCAGACGGCTGACCGGCTGGCCAACGGCAACACGGTGCTGTGCTGCTGGATCGCCGGGGATAACGACACCTCGCACTGGCCGGGCACAGTGCAGGTCTTCGAAGTGACGCCGGGCAAACAAATCGTGTGGGCTTTGTCTTCGTGGAAAGATCCGGACCTTGGGCCGGCCACCAGCATCCAGCTCCTCGATGAACCGGGTGCGCCGGAAGATCAGGAGCGTTGATGTCTCTGCCACGCTCAGGTCCGGATATCGAATCAGGGCCCCGAGCGCGCCGGGAAAAATGACGCTCAGTCGGGACCTCGACAAGGAACTCGGGATCAAGCGGTCCGAGTGGACGCAGGCGGATAGGTTTTCTGGGCCTCCACATCGATCCTTTGTGCCGCGGCGCCCCAGATCTCGTTATTTGTTTTCGAGCAAGTCACGGTTCTTCAAGATCATCGCGGTGTCGGCGGCATAAACCTGGTCGCGAATCGGATGAGATGATTTGCGTGGCCAATTCGTGATGGTGTACCTTCCGCGGGCATCTGACCGTCGGGCTTCCTGCTCAACTCTTGGCCAGATGCGCCGAGTTAATACCCATCTTCTCGTCATGCCGCAATTGAGGTCCTCCTACGGGCGCGATGGCTGCCTGAAGCGGGGATGTAGGTGCTGTTTCCTGGCTCTCGCCGTCGCGATGATGGTGAGCGGGGTGGCTGTGCGCGCAGAAAGCGGTGCCATCGCGGCGGAGCTGGCCGGAGTGGTCGAGACGGGAGCGCCGTCGTTTGTCGTTCTCGGCCCGGAGTCGCTCGGACTCAGCACGGTCCCTACGGATCTGCATGTCCTGCCTGACGGCCGGATTCTGGTCGTCTCGCAGCATGAAATCGCGCTGGGGGACGGCGTGCGTTGGGAAACCTTTCAGGAGGCCGCCGACCAAACCGATTTCATCTACAATCAGGTGGCAGTGGACGATGACGGTCGGATCTATGCCGGCATCCCCGGGGCCATTGCCCGGATCGATCTGGGAGAAGACGCGCGCTGGCGTTTCGTTCCGGTGGTTTCGGTCCCTGCCGGCGATCCGCTGTTACAGGTTGCGCAGTTTCCCGACACCTGGTTGTGGGGACCGGCCGGCGGCACGATCTTTGCCTGGCGGCCCGGGCAGAGCATCTGCGCCTCCCGTCTTTCGTCCGCGGCGATCGAGCACCTTTTTGCCATTGGCAATGACCGATTTGCCAGCAACGAATCCTTGGGTTCGATCTACCAGCTGCACGTCGGCAGCGACGCAACGCTCATTCCATTGGTCAACCCGCTGGATACCGGTGGGATAACCAGCAGCACAGACTTTGGACCGGGGCGGACGATTGTTGGGACAACGCGCGGCGGTCTCCGAACGTTTGATGGGAAATCGTTCGGTGAAGTCACCGTCCCGAGAATTCTTGGGCCGGGGCGTCACATCAATGACCTGTGCCAGGTTGGAACCGATCTCTTTGCCTCGGCGGTCGACACGACGGGCCTCGTCTTTTTCGATCGCGGCGGACGCGTGGTCCAGGCGCTCACCCGCCAGCTCGACCACCGGCTGGCGCGGGTTCGCCGGCTGGCCTGCTCGTCGAATGGTGTGTTGTGGGCGTTGCTTGACAACGCTGTGGCGCAGGTGCAGCTCCCGTCGCCGATCTCCAATTTTGAGCCACTTCTCACCAGTTCGATGGGCTTCGCCAAGCCCGTGCGTCACCAAGGCGAGCTGTGGATAATGGTCGATCGCCAGCTGCTGCGTGGGGTTTATAGCCCGGATGGATATTTGGAGCGTTTTGAATTGGACATGCCTCCTCGCCCGGATTCTCTGGGCATTGTCGAAACCGGAGGCAGGCTGTTTGCCACCAGCAATGAAGGCATCTATGTCCGCGAAGGCACGGGCTGGCAGCAAGTCGCGGCGGGCATCACCAACGCGCCTATCGGAATTGGCCGCGCGCCCTCCGAGGGACAATTCTTCTATGTCGCCCGCGGCGAAGTCGGATGGATCCAAGAATCAGCCGGACAGTTTGCTGTCCGGCGTACGCCCGTCAAAGAACTTGGCCAGGTATACAACGCCGTGACGGACTCCACGGGTGCGGTCTGGCTTGAGCTGGGCAACCGCGTGGCACGGGTGGAATTTGGCGCGGGAGAACCGACGGCCCGGATCTTCGG
>CAVRNM010000249.1:0-5124 GCA_963722225.1 uncultured Verrucomicrobiae bacterium | reverse complement strand
GCGAGGGCTTGGCCTTCCACGGGGACAAAGAGCATGGGGCGCCTTCCACAAGGTGGACCGCGAAGGTTCCAGAGGCTCGACGTGATGAGATTTTTGTTGCGAAATACAGCGCGACCCAAGCGCTGAAACAGGGTCTCTGATCCGCGCCCGGTTCTTAATCCAGAGGCGACCCAAATCGAACGCCGCCCTGAATCTGGTTCTCCAGAAAGCGCTGATAGGAAAAATGAGCTTCACGGCGCTGGTCGGTGAAGAGCACAAATGTCGGCGGCGCCACTCGCCTGCGTCATGTATTTGATTTTCAGGTTTCTCGCTCACGGGACAGAAGCGCTATTCGAGTCAATCGTCTTGAGGAAAAGTGATTTGTGGGGCGGTTTACCTTCCTGGTGTCAGCCCGGCGGCTCGACTTGCGCGGCCAACCGATGGCGCTGGTCACGATGCAGGACATCACCCGCCGGAAGCACGTGGAGGAGGCCCTGCAGGCGGCCCATGCCGAACTGGAAGGGCGGGTCGGCGAACGCACCGCCCAGTTGCGGGCCCTCGCGGCGGAACTCAGCCAGTCCGAGGAGCGGGAGCGGCGGCGGATTGCGCAGATCCTCCACGACGACCTGCAGCAGCTGCTGGTCGCGGCCCGGTTGCGCCTCGAAGCCGTGCGCGAGCGGAAGGAGGCGGGCGGGATCATCAACGATCTCCTGCGCATTGAGAAACTGATCGGAGAATCGAACGATGTCGCGCGGGGGCTGAGTCACGAGCTCAGTCCGACCGTGCTGCATGAGCATGGCTTGCTCGCGGGCCTGCAATGGCTGGGCCGATGGATGTACGAAAAGCACGGGCTGATGGTCCGCGTCGACGCCGACGCGTCTGCCGAGGCGTTGGAGCACGACGTCAAGGTCTTGCTGTTCCAATCGGTGCGAGAACTCTTGTTCAACGTGATCAAGCACGCGGGCGTGAAGCGCGCCGGCGTCCGCATGAGCGCGGGCCCGGGCGGGGCGATTGAGATCCTGGTAAGCGACCGGGGCCGGGGGATCGATCCCGTGCAGGCCCGGGCAGGCCGCAATGCCAGCATGGGCTTCGGACTGTTCGGGATCCGGGAGCGCCTCGCCTTTGTCGGTGGACAGATGGACGTGGAGAGCAAGCCCGGCGGTGGGGCCCGTTTCCGGCTGGTGGTGCCGTTGCCAGGTGAACCGCCGAACGCGGTGCCGGCGGCCGACCGGAAAACCAGCCGCCCGTCCGTCGCGCCGCGGCGCGGGCCGGCCGCCCGTCATGGTCCGCGTCCCGCCCGGCCTCATGCGCTTCCCACCATCCGGGTGCTGCTGGCGGACGACCACAAGATCATGCGCGATGGCCTGGCCTTGATCCTCAACCAGCGGCCGGGGATCGAGGTGGTCGGCATGGCCGCCGACGGGCGGGAAGCGGTGGCCCTGGCGGGCACGCTCCGACCTCACGTCGTGATCATGGATGTGAGCATGCCCCGGCTCGACGGGATGGCCGCCACCCGGCAGATCCTGGCCCGCTGGCCCCAGATCAAGGTGATCGGGTTGACCATGCATTCGGACGACGCCAGCCACAACGCGATGCGCGCGGCGGGCGCGGCCGCCTGCCTGGCAAAGAGCGGTCCCACCGAGGCTTTGGTCAGCGCGATCTGCACGGCGAAGGGCGCCACCGTGCGCCGGCCGTTGCCCGCGAGGTGACGTTGCCGCCGGCGGCCGAACCGCCTCCGCGGCCGGTCGCCCGCTCCCGCACGGCCGCCGGGTCTTCGCCCCGCGCGGGTTCCTTGTCCGACGGCCCCGTGAGTTTCTTGCTGGCCCGTCCGGCTGGCAGGGAAAACTGAATACCGAGGCATCCGGCCGTGATTGGCCGGGGCGCCCGGCCGGCAAAATATCCCTCATCGGCCCCGGGTCGCGGCGGTTCGCCCCGGAACGCCGGCCACTCGCCACTGAGGCTCGGCGGCGGGGATTTTCGATGGTATATTCCGGCCGCGCTCCTCGACCACCTCCCGCGGGCCCTTCCGTCCCCCGGGAGCACCTCACCCATGAAATCCCCGTGTTTGCTTGTCTCTGCGTTGGCCGTTTTCGGCCTGGCCGCCCGGCTGGTATCCGCCGACAACGCAGTGCTCTACTGGAATGACCAGGTACTGGATGCGACCCGGCTCTCCCGCAATCCGCCACCGGTGGCGGCCCTGCACCTGGCCACTTTTCACGCGGCGATCTTTGACGCCGTGAACGGCATCACCCGCACGCACCATGGCTGGCTGATTGACGATCCCGCGCCGGCCGGTGCCGACATGGACGCCGCCATCGCCAGCGCAGCGCACACCGTCTTGATCGCGCTGTGGGGCCAGGCCACGAATCCGCACAATATCGAGGTCGCCTACAAAAAGGCCCTGGCAGAAATTCCTGATGGGCCGGCCAAGGCCGACGGTCTGGCCTGGGGCAGACACGTGGCGGAGGCGATCCTCGCCCGGCGGGCGCAGGCGGGCCTGGGCGCAGCGCCCGCAGGCGAATTAACCAGCACCGAAGCCGGAAAATGGCGGGAGACGCCCCCCGGATTCCGTCCTCCCGTCGCCCCCCAGATCGCGCACGTCACGCCGTTTGTCATGCGGTCGCCAGACCAGTTTCGCGCCCCGCCGCCAAAACCCATCGACTCGAAGGAATACGCGGACGAAATCGCCTACGTCGCCAAAGTCGGCCCTCGGGATGGCGCCGAACGCACCGGATACCAGACCTTGAGCACGCCTTTCTGGGCGGACGATCTCGGCTCCTCCACGCCGGCAGGCCACTGGAACGTCATCGCACATGATCTTGCCCGGCGAAACCACCTTTCGGTGCCGGAGTGCGCCCGGCTCTTTGCCCTGCTTAACTTTGCCACCGCTGACGCCGGGATCTCCTCATGGGAAACCAAGTTCTACTACCGGGAATGGCGGCCCGAAACTGCGCTCCGCGAAATCGATTCCAAAACCAATCCGCAGGCGGTTCCGCACCCGGATTTCATCCCCAACATGCCCTCGCCGGCCCATCCCACCTACACCTCGGCCCACAGCACCTTCACTGGTGCGGCCTCGCGCCTGCTCGCACTCTACTTCGGGAAAGATGAGATCGAATTCAGCGTTGGTTCCGACGGCTTGCCGGGGGTGGTCCGCAGCTACCGGAAACTGTCCGAGGCCTGCTTTGAGCTGAGCATGAGCCGGGTGTGGGGCGGCATCCACAGCATGACCGACGTCATGGAGGGCCAGCGCGCCGGGATAAAGATCGCCGACGATATCTACGCCCAGGCCCTCCCGCCGCGGCAGGGCTGAGCCCCTATCCTCCGGGATACTCTCATGCGGCCCGGTGACGACCTCTCGTTCCGTGAGGCAGGTAGGGAGACTGCGGTCCTGAGGATCCTGCGGCTGGGACTGGCCGGCTGCTTCGTCGGTCACGGCGCCTTCGGAATCATCACCAAGGCGGCCTGGGTACCCTATTTCGGCGTCGTGGGCATCACCGAATCGTCGGCCTGGCAGCTCATGCCCTGGGTGGGGATCATGGACATCACCGTGGGATTGCTGGCCCTGCTCTGGCCGTGTCGCGGGCTGTTGTTTTGGGCGGCGGCGTGGGCAGCGTGGACCGCCCTCCTGCGGCCGCTCGCCGGGGAACCATTTTGGGAGTTCCTCGAACGCGCGGGCAACTATGGCGTGCCCCTGGCGTGGCTCATCGTCATTGGCTGGCGCGGCTCCCCGCTGGCCCGCCTGCCAGGATCTCGGCCCGGGTTCACCGCGACGACCCGGCTTCGCCTCGTTGGCACGCTGCGCTTCACCACCGCGACGTTGCTCGCCGGCCACGCGGGACTCGGCTTATATGTCCACAAGGCCGCGCTCGCGCACCTTTACGCTGCGACGGGGCTGGCGAAATCCAGCGCGCTCGTGCCGTGGGTCGGCGGCTTTGAATTTGTTCTGGCAGGCCTCGTCTTGACCGTCCCCCGCCCCGGATTGCTCATTGCGGTGGGCGCCTGGAAGCTCGCCACCGAGGCGCTTTATCCCCTTTCCGGCGCGCCCATTTGGGAATTCGTCGAGCGATTTGGCAGTTACACGGCCCCGCTCGCCCTCGGGCTTTTGCTGACGCGGCCACCATCGACCGAAGCTCCGGCCCCCCTGCCGTCGCCCTGAATCGCTCCCGACACCTCCTCTTATGCTCAAGATCCTGCTTCCTACGGCCGCCCTGTCCAGCCTGGTGGCGCTGACCGCTGTTTCCGCCGCGCCCGCCTGGACGGCGAAACCATTGCAGTCCCGCCCCCCGCTGCCGGCCGGCGCGAAACCCTTCGAGACCCTTGATTCCGCCGCGATCGGCCTCACGGTGCCGAACGTCTTCAACGACCCCCGCATGTGGGGCGACCGCTTCCGGGAGCTCACCCTGGGTTCCGTGGAAACCGGCGTTGCCGTGGGCGATTTCTTCCATGACGGCCATCCCGCCATCTTCGTCGTGTCCAAGAACGGTCCCTGCGCGCTCTACCGCCAGGTCGCACCGTTTCAATTCGTGGACGTCGCGCACGCCGCGGGCGTGGCGTGCGACGCGGCGCCCACCAGCAACGTCGGCGCGACGGTCGTGGACATCAACCAGGATGGCTGGCCCGATCTCTACATCTGCCGCTACAACGCGCCGAACCTCCTGTTCGTGAACAACGGCGACGGCACGTTCACCGAGCGCGCCCACGACTACGGCCTCGATATCACCGACGCCTGCGTCCACGCCGTGTTCGCCGACTATGACCGCGACGGCTACCTCGACTGCTACATCGTCACGAACATCCTCGATTTCGCCAAGAGCCCGCAGGGCCGCCCGGGTATCTGCTCCATAACAACGGCAACGGCACCTTCACGGACGTTTCCGTCAAGGCCGGCATCTGGGGCCTGACCCAGGGCCACACCGCGATCTGGGTGGATATCAACCACGACGGCTGGCCCGA
Organism: uncultured Verrucomicrobiae bacterium; assembly: GCA_963722225.1. Taxonomy (GTDB): domain Bacteria; phylum Verrucomicrobiota; class Verrucomicrobiia; order Opitutales; family Opitutaceae; genus Fen-1467. The sequence continues at coordinate 189 of CAVRNM010000249.1, read as the reverse complement.
TCTCTACGTGGCCAACGATTTCGAGACCCCGGACCGCCTCTACCTCAACCAGGGCGACGGCACCTTCGTGGATGTCATCGACGAGCGCCTGCCGCACGCCACCTATTTCTCGATGGGCGCCGACGCCGGCGACCTTAACAACGACGGCCTGATCGATTTCCTCATCACCGACATGCGCGACCGCAACCA
>CAVRNM010000248.1:0-9777 GCA_963722225.1 uncultured Verrucomicrobiae bacterium | reverse complement strand
GCCGGCAAGAAGCAGGCCAGCGTTTTCATTTCTGGATTCTCGACACCGCCTCGGGCCAGACCCGCGAAGCCGGGGTCCTCCCGCTCACGGACTCGAATCGTGGACTCTACTTTTTCTCGGTCGCGCCGGCCGGTGAAGCAAGGCCCGGCCATCTGGACTTCTTCGTCACCGCCGAGGACCCCACCACCTCCCAAACGACCCGGCCGCGCGGCAAGATCGTCCTTGGTGACAATACGATTTTCTGAGCAACGGTGTTGGTCGATGGGAGATTCGCTTGCCGCAAACTGATGCGCTTCCCGACCAATCGTGCAATTACTGAATCTCGCGGAATGCAGTGACGATCGTGGTGCGCGTTGTCCCTCCCTCGACAGGCTCGGGACCCTGAGCGAAGTCGAACGGGCAACGCGCTGGGAGCGTCTTGAGGACCAGCCGCACCGCCTTGGTCAGTTACTGCTGGGTGTCACCCTTAACTGAGTCAGTCGGTTTTGAAACCTCCCCGCAGAATTCCGCGGCACGGTGACAAATCCGCTGCTACCTCGCCTTCACAAACACGACGCACGACGGCGAGCCGACCTCGATTTTCCACTCGGTCGGGGTCAGCCTCCCGGTGGCGGGATCGACGCGGAACACCTGGATATTGTCCGAACTCTGGTTGCCGGCCAGCAGCCACCGGCCTGATGGGTCGAGGGCAAAACCACGCGGCGTCCGGCCGAGCGTCGACTGATGTTCCACCAGGGTGAGCTGGCCGGAAGCCTCGTCGACCGCGAACACCGCGATGCTGTTGTGACCGCGGTTGGAGCCATAGACAAACCTGCCATTCGGGTGCACAGCCACCTCGGCGCAAGTGTTCTCGCCAGCGAAGTCTGCCGGAAGGGTGGAAAGACTCTGAATCTCGTGCAACGCGCCCCGCGCGGCATCATAGGTGAAAGCGAGCATGGTACCGCCCATTTCGTTGATCACATAGGCCCAGCGACCGTTCGGATGAAACGCCAGGTGGCGCGGACCGGAACCAGGTTTGACCATGACAAACGGCGGATCGTTTGCCTCCAGCGTGGCCCGGCCGGCATCAAAGCGGTAGCTGAGAACCTTGTCCAAACCCAGATCCCACACGGAGCGCATGCCGGCCGGATGCGTCCGTCCCAATCCAATGCGCATAGGCATGGGTCTGGCGTTGTCGGTCCACGCTGGAACCAGAGTGCTGGATGAACGCGGCCACCTGGCCCAGCCGGCCGTCGGGGCCGATGGGCAGCGTCGTGACGCACCCTCCATTGTAGTGGGCCACCAGCGCGCACCGGCCCGATGGATCCACCATCACATAGCAGGGGCCCGGACCTCCGCTGGCTTGAATGTTCAGCAGTTCCAGCCGGCCGCCCTCGCGAATCGCGTAGGCCGAAATCGCGCCGCTTGCCCTGCCGCCGTAATTGTCGATTTCGTTCGCGGCATAGAGGAATTCTCCGTTGGGATGCAGCGCCAGAGTGCCCGGCGTGGGGGACTCGGCCATCAAAGTTGCCACCGACGACGACGGGTTGACCAGTGGCAGCGTCAAAGCGGAACGAGTAGATGCCCTTGCTCTTGGGACTGGGAAACGTGCCAACATAGACAATGAACGAGTCGGCGGCGACCGGGGCGGCGCCAGAGCAGGGAGAAGGGGGAAAGTAGCCGAGCAGGCTGAGCAGCGCGACGGGAACGCGACGGAAGATCCTCATGAGGCGATGATGGGATTGAACTCCCGCGCCGCGCAAGTGCCGCGTTGGCGCCGTCCAGACCGGCTGGTCTTTTTTTTGGCGGGGGGGGGGGGAACTTGAAGATGCCGACGTGTGACGCGCCAAATTGATGGTACGACCGTATCACAGAAATGACAGTAGTTTGGCCCACCATAACAGAAGACCATGGATCCAACCCCAGTTCAATGACTGGCCGGTTGACCGACGGAAGGAACTTGCATTGTGTCGGAGCCGCACGGGCAATGAGCAGGCGTTCTTGACGATGGATACAACCCCACTTTCGGCGCGGGAGAAGATCGGCTACGGGCTGGGTGACGCGGCCAGCCACATCGTGTTCGACAACGTCATGTTCTACATGCCGTTTTTCTACACCGACGTTTTTGGCCTCCCGGCGGCATTTGTCGGCGCCATGTTTCTGATGGCGCGCGGTCTCGACGCGGTGAGCGACCCGGTCATGGGCTGGCTGGCGGACCGCACGCGCTCCCGCTGGGGCAGATTCCGGCCGTATCTCCTGTGGGGCGCAGTGCCCTTTGGGTTGAGCTGCGTGCTGGCTTACAGCACTCCGAGGCTGGGACTGGGCGGAAAAATGGTCTTTGCGGCGGGCACCTACACGCTGCTCACCCTGTTGTACACCGTCGTCAACATCCCTTATTGCGCCCTGGGCGGCGTCATCACGGCCGACGACACGCAGCGCATCTCCCTGCAATCCTACCGCTTTGTGCTCGCCACGGGTGGCGGCATGCTCAGCACGATCCTGATGGTGCCGATGGTGGGCTGGATCGGGGGAATCAACAAGGCCGCCGGGTATCAAGGTGCAATTGCCGTGCTCGCGGTAGTGGCGGCCGCAATGTTGTTTGCCTGCTTTGCGGAGACCCGGGAAAGGGTGGTGCCAAGGCAGGAGAAGGCGGGCTCGTTCCTGGCCGATCTGAAGGATATTGCGCGCAACGACCAATGGCGTGTCGTGGGCGGGCTGACGGTGTTGAATATTCTGGCGGTGGCGACCCGCGGCGGCGCGATGATGTATTATGTGACTTACATCCTGGGCCAGGCCGGATTGTTCACCGCCTTTCTGGCCACCTACTCGGTGGGCAATATCGGGGGTTGCCTGTTGACGAAGCCGCTGACCGACCGGTTCTGCAAGGTCAGCGTTTTCATCTGGACCAACGTCGCCCTGGTGCTGCTGAGCGCGGCAATGTTTTTCGTGCCGCTGCGGCAGGGCGCGCTCATGTTCTCCCTGATTTTTGTCATCGGGGTGCTGCATCAGATGATTACCCCGATCCAGTGGGTCATGATGTCGGACACCGTGGACTACGGTGAATGGAAGAACGGCAAGCGCCTGACGGGAGTCAGCTTTGCCGGCACGCTGTTCGTCCTAAAAATGGGCCTGGCGCTGAGCGGGGCCGTGATCGGCGGCGCGCTCGCCGTTTCCGGCTATGTCGCGGGTGGAACGGCGCAGTCCCCGCAGACCCTGCGGTGCATCATCGCCCTGTTCACCATCGTTCCCGGCGTCTGTTACGGATTGAGCGTCCTCGTGGCGCAGAAATACCGTCTGCGGCGGGCGGAGATGAAAACCATCGCGGGGGCGCTCAACGGCGCTGCTTGAAGATGTCCCAGCCTCCGAAACTGATCCTTGCCTCCGCTTCGCCACGGCGAAGAGAGCTGCTCGCCAGTCTGGGACTGCAGTTCGAGGTGATGCCCGCGGAAGTCGTGGAACACGAGGCCGCGGATTCCGAGCCGCGCGCGATGGTCCGCCACAACGCCGCGCTCAAGGCCGAGTGGGTCGCGGCGCGGCGTCCCGATGCGCTGGTGCTCGGCGCCGACACGACGGTCTTTGTCGAGGGACAGGTCTTCAACAAACCGCGTGACCTGGCCGAGGCCCGGGCCATGCTGCTCCGGCTTTCCGGCCGCACGCACACGGTTTACACCGGCCTCGCTGTCCGGCGGGGGCGCGACAAGCTGGCTGCCGACACCGGAGTGGCCAGCGAAGTGAACTTCAAGGTGCTCGACCGGAACGTGATCGACCGCTACTTCTCAATCGTAAACCCACTCGACAAGGCGGGAGCCTATGCGATCCAGGAGGGCACGGACCTCATTATCGATGGATGGAGAGGCTCTTATACGAATGTTGTTGGTCTGCCGTTAGAAGAAACGAAACAAATTTTGACTCGTTGCGGTCTTTGCAGAGAATCTCGTGAGATTAACTGACATGCCCACCCTGCAGGACGACAGACCAGCCACCGCCCGACGCCGCTATTGGCTGCCCGCGCTTTCCAAGAATCCCGACACCCGTTCAATTCAAGTGGGTCTGCTCTGGACCGTGCTGGTCCACCTGTTGCTGCTGCTGCTGGCGCCCCAGTTGTTAAAGAACGAGTTCTCCCCCGGCCGCTTCGTGCAGCCCGGGTCCAGCGCCCGCACCTACGAGGTTGAACTCGCGCCGGATGCGTTCCTCCCGAAGCCCCCGCCGCCCCCCATGCATTTCGTCGAGACCAATCCCGACGCGAACAACAACATTCCGGACAAGACCGACAATTTTGGCGCCCAGAACCAGCAGGCGGCCCAGCCGGTGCCCGACAAGGACAGCACGCTGCGCATGCCCAAAACCGAAGGGAAGAAGGATTTTCAGAACGATTCGCAGGTGGTTTCTGGCCGGCTGGAAAAACCGACGCCATCCCAGCCCACCCCGGCCTCCCAGCAACAGCAGGCCACGGCAAAGCAGGATCAGACGCAGAAGAAACTTCAGGTGCCGCTGCCAGGGTTCACCAAGAGCCAGGGCGACAATCCGGATGCCTTCGGCACGGAGTCGGTGAAACTGCCCGAGCCGTCAACGGGGGCCGACAAATACGTCGCGGGCGATCAGAACACCCAGAATCAAGCTGGTTCCGGCGCCAAGGCGGCTCCGAACGTCCGTCCTTCGCCGCTGCCGCGCCCGAAGCTCACCCAGGTGCGGCCGGCCATCCTCCAGGATCGACCGGCCGGGGTTTCCAACGCCGGGGCGGTCGCGGTCGACGCCCATTTCAGCCAGTTTGGCGACTACTTGCAGGAATTGATCGATATCGTGCAGATCGAATGGGACCGGATTCTGGAATCAAGCGGCACGAGACCAAAACCGACGACGCATGTGATGATCAGTTTCCGGCTTAACTCGAAGGGGGAGATCGCGGAGATCATCAAGGTCGAGGGAGATGCGGGCGATTACGGCACGAGCGCGGCCCTGGCCTCCATCAAGGAGCGGGCGCCCTATCGGGCCTGGACGAAGGAGATGGTCGCCGTCCTCGGGAACGATCAGGCAATCACTTTCACCTTCTATTACTGGTGAGCGTGCTGGCTTCGGATTATTGGTCGGGACTCCCCCTCGGGCGCGAGGTCCGGCTGATTGACCGGGACGAGAACGGGGTGGCGGCTTTCGCCAAGCCCGCGGGGGTGTTGTCGCATCCCAACACACCCCGGGATGAGGCGCGCGCCCTCCTGGCCTGCGCCTACGATCACGAGCGGGAATGTTTCGTCTGGCCGGATGCGAAGGCAGGTCCGCTGCGGCTGTGGCTGCTGAACCGGCTCGATTCCGCGACGTCCGGGGTGATCCTTGGCGCCAGCGACGAAGCCGTGGCCCGGGCGATCAAAGGGCAATTTGCGCGGCGCCAGGTTCACAAGATCTACCAGGCACTCGTCTTTGGCAGTCCGCGTGTTGCGCAGGAAATATGGCGCGATCGGCTGGCGGTGGAGAAACGGGGCGGGGTGATTCGCGCCGGAACCGCGGGCAACGTTCCGGCGGAGGCGCAGTTCTCGGTGGTGCGGCGGAAGCCTGGCCAACCGCCGCTCGCGCTGGTGCAACTCGATCCCAGAACCGGCCGCAGCCACCAGTTGCGGGTGCAATGCGCGCGCCGCCGGCTGCCGATCGTGGGGGATCAGACCTACGGAGATTTTCGCCTAAACCGGGAATTCGCCCGCCAGACGGGATGGAAGCGCCTGTTTCTGCACTCGCTGGAGACCAGCCTCCGCTATGAGCTGGCCGGCCGGGGTTTCTCGCTGGCCGCCACCGCGCCGTTGCCGGAGGAATTTGCGGCGGCGCTGGAGGCGTGAGCCGGCCTCATGCAGTTGATTCTGTAGGGCGGGGTGCGGCGACCCCGCCCTGCATCCATCAACCATGTCGTTCCCACCTGGAGCCACAGTCCTCCTGCTTTCTCCTGTTGCCAGCGGCTCAGGACATTTTAGAGTGCGCCGTCTTCCGCCCTCATGATCCTGCCAAAAGTCAACCGCCTCCCGCCCGAACAGGTCCGGGAGATCACCGAGATCGTCGAATCATTTGGCTGCCGGATCCAGCCGATCGTCGGCGCAGTGCGGACGGTCTACGCGATCGTCGGCGACGAGCGCGACGAGCTGATGATCAACCGGCTGGAAGGCCTGCCGTACATCGAACGAATCGATCGCATCCAGTCGCCGTTCAAGCTGATGGACATCCGTTCGGATCTGTCGACGCACCAGATCACCATCGGCGGGGTAACGCTCGGCAAAGCGCCCCTGTTCATCGCCGGCCAGTGCACGATTGATCCAAAGAATCCCGGCTTTTTCTACGAGACGGCGCAGGCGGTAAAGGAGGCGGGCGGCCACGTCTTGCGCGGCGGGGTCTGGAAGCCCCGCACCAATCCGTACGCCTTTCAGGGCGATGACAAGTCGCTCGAAATCCTCGTGGAAGCGTCCCGGCGCACCGGCCTGCCGGTCGACACCGAGGTCATGGACGAAAACCAGCTCAAACTCGCGCTCGATGCCGGCGTGTCCATGCTCCAGGTGGGAGCGCGGAATGCCCTCAACTATTCGCTGCTCCGCCAGATCGGCGCGGCCGTGGCGGGCCGGAAGACGATCGTCCTCCTGAAGCGCAGCCTGCACATGGGAACGCTGAATGAGTTCATCTCCGCCGCCGAGTACATCGCCAATTTCGGGAATCCCAACGTGATTCTCTGCCCGCGCGGCACCGCCCCGGCGCTCGATGGCTACCGCAATTTTCCCGACGAGTCGATTGTCCCCCTGCTCAAGGAGCGGTCGTGGGCGCCGGTGGTCGTCGATCCCTCCCACGCGGTGGGCCGGGCCTCATACGTGCCGGCGTGCGCGCTCGCGGCGCTGGCGTATGGTGCGGACGGCCTGTGTGTGGAAGCGCATGTGCAGCCCAGCAAGGGCATTGGCGACGATCCCAAGCAGGCGCTCACTCCGGAGGTCCTGGGCGAGACGATTCGCCTGGCCCGGGAGATTTGGACGCTGCGCCATCCGGCCGCCTCGTAGGGCGGCATCCCGATGGTTGAACCATGAATACGCAGGGAAACGACCCTGCCATTCAGTGAATGTAGGGTCGGCCCTAGTGGCCGGACCATTTGCGCTCGGCCAGCGGCCCGTCGACAAGCCCCTCGACATGCTCGGGGCCTTGAGCCTGTCGAAACGGCGCCGGCCCTACACTCGATTGCCGCATCCCGGATCGGTGCGTCATAACAGATCCAGCTGTCCGCTGTCCTCCGGCTTCACGGTCAGCTTTTTTCTCGGGCGCGCGGCGGGTCCGGGAAGTTCGATCTCGGTGTCGTCGGACTCGAGCTTGCCGAGGATGAGCTTCGCGCGGTCGATGACGCTCAGCGGCAGGCCGGCGAGACGCGCCACCTGGATGCCGTAGCTGCGATCCGCGGCACCCGGCACGACCCGGCGCACAAAGACAATGTCGTCGTTCCATTCCTTGACCGCGACGGAGAAGTTGCGCAGGCGCGGCAGGTGTTTCTCGAGCTGCGTGAGCTCCTGATAATGGGTGGCGAACAGCGTGCGCGGTCCACGGGCGGGATCGCGGTGCAGATGCTCGACGACGGCCCACGCGATGCTCAGTCCATCGTAGGTCGAAGTACCCCGGCCAATCTCATCCAGAATAATCAGGCTGCGGACGGTATAATGGTTGAGGATGTTGGCCGTCTCGTTCATCTCGACCATGAACGTCGAATTGCCGCGGGTGAGGTCGTCGCTCGCGCCCACCCGCGAGAAGATCCGGTCGACCAGTCCGATGTGGCCGCGCTTGGCCGGCACCCAGCACCCGATCTGCGCGAGCAGCGTGATCAGCGCGACCTGGCGGATGTACGTCGACTTGCCGGCCATGTTCGGCCCGGTCACGAGAAGGATCTGCGCGTCGCCGCAGGCCAGCGCCGTGTCGTTCGGCACAAAGGCCTGGCCGCCGATCGCCGGCGATGCATCCGGCGCCTTGAACATCTGCTCCACCACGGGATGACGCCCCTCGACGATATCGAGCGCCTCGCTGTCATCCATCTCTGGGCGGCAATAATCCCACTCGCGGGCCAGCGCCGCCCAGCCGGCGAGGACGTCGAGTTCGGCCAGGGCGTCGGCCGTTTCCCGGAGTGCCGCGGCCTCGGCGACGACCGCGGTCACCAGTGCGCTGAACAACTCGAGTTCGCGGGCCACGACCTTTTCCTCCGCGTGGAGAATTTCCTTTTCCTTCTGCTTCAGGGCCTCGGTGACATAACGTTCGCCCCCCACCGTGGTCTGCCGGCGAATGTAATCCGACGGCACGAGGTGAAGGTTGGCCTTGGTGACTTCGAGATAATAGCCGAACACCGAGTTGAAACGCACCTTCAGGCTCTTGATACCGGTGCGCTCCTGCTCCTGGCGCTCCAGGTCCGACAGCCAGGTCTTGCTGTCGCGCGTCAGGCTGCGCAAACGGTCGACCTCGGCATCGTAACCGGCGCGGATGTACCCGCCTTCCTGCAGGTCGCCGGCCAGCTCGTCGGCCAGCGCGCGGCCAAGCAAATCGCGGAGCGCGGGCTGTTCGGTGACCCGGAGGCGCAGTTGATGGAGGGCGGCGACGGGCGGATCTGCGAGCTCCTTGGAAATGGCCTGGGCCGACTCGATCCGCCCAATGCAGTCGATGACGGCGGGCAGTTGGGCCAGGGTTTCCCGGATCCCGCCAAGTTCCCGCGGCGTCCGCAGGCGGTTCTGGAGGCGTCCGAGAATGCGGGGGATATCCCTGACCCCGCCGAGCAATCCCCGCAGTTCCGCCAGGAGCGAAGGCTGCGCCAGCAGCTCGCCGACCACGGCCTGTCGCGTCCGGATGGCCGGGAGATCGAGCGGGGGCGCGGCGAGCCAGCGCTCGAGCAGGCGGGCTCCCGCGGCGGTGGCGGTCCGATCGACGGCGCTGAGCAGAGAACCCTCGCGCGGACCCCGGGCCGACTGGAAGATCTCCAGGTTGCGCAGGGTGGCGGGGTCGACGAGCAGCGTGTGGGCGCTGCGATATTCCTGCAAGGTGCGGAGATTCTCCGGTTTGGCGCAGAGATTCTCGGTCGCGTAAGCCACCAGTGCGCCGGCGGGTCCGAGGCCGGGATGGCTGTGGCTGATTCCGAAACCTTCCAGGTTCAACACCCCCAGCGTTTCCATGACCGTCTTCGCTCCGGCGGCAGAATCGAAATGATAGCCCGGAAGTTCCGTGCACACGCGGCCCTTCGCAAACGCCTGGAGAGCGTGGACCGCGGTCAGTTCGTGCGGCGCCTTTCTCCAGGCCTCGAGCGATCCTTCCGGCAGCAGCAGCTCGGGCGGGTCAAGCGCGGCGAGCACGGGCAGCAGATTCTCCGGGTGCGCGTCCGCGGCGAGCTTGAATTCGCCGGTTGAAAGATCGAGCCACGCGGCGCGAAGGGCGCCCGTTTCCAGCGCCACGGCGCACAGATAATGATTGCGGGTGGCGTCCAGCTGGCTGGCGGCGAGGGTGGTGCCGGGGCTGAGAATCCTGACCAGGGAGCGCCGGACGAGTTTTCCCGCCTGGGGCGGCTCCTGCTGGTCGCAGATGGCGACTTTCCGGCCGGCCGCGAGCAGCCTGTTCACATAGGTGTCCAGCGCATGATAGGGAATGCCGGCCATCGGGGCATCCTGCCGCCTGGTCAATGTGAGCCCGAGGTAGAGATCTATCCTGATCGGATGAAAGCAGCGATAAGTAATGTTCCCGTCTCAACAATTGCTAATACCATTGCAGCAATGGTGGGAGGATTGAAGCTCATTCCCAACAAATACACAGACGCCTCGGGACATC
>CAVRNM010000247.1:0-16924 GCA_963722225.1 uncultured Verrucomicrobiae bacterium | reverse complement strand
ACTGTAGCCGCTGGACCAGTACCGTATTGCTGACCGACTGGAGGCCGAGATAGGACTTTGCGGGCGGAGTTTGCGCCTGTTCGCATTTCATGTCTCTGACTGGATGACTCCGACCTGCGACCTTCTGGAGGACCGCGGCTTGATGGGGGATGGGTGCATTCCGATCCGAAAGATCAGAGAATGGATGGAAGAGGCGGGATTCCGAGGATTCAACGAAGTCGAGATATTCTCGCGGCGGCACTGGGCCTCGGACCAGGGGCAGTTTCTGGCCGCCATCCGGACAGCATACATCGAGCACGTCTAAAATCCGGCGTGTCCCCGACAAATTAACAGCCATGAAAGCCTCCTCACTGGGTATCATCATGAACGGCGTCACCGGGCGCATGGGTACGAACCAGCATCTGGTGCGCTCGATCCTCGCAATCCGCGAACAAGGAGGCACTTTGCTCGCCGACGGCCGCCGGGTGATGCCGGAGCCGGTGCTGGTGGGCCGCGACAGAGATAAGCTCGAGGCCCTGGCCCGCAGCCATGGCCTGTCACGCTACACGACGAACCTCGACGAGGCCCTCGATGACGCCGCAAACACGGTCTATTTTGACGCGCAGACAACGGCGGCCCGGGCGGATGGAATCCGGCGAGCCGTGGATGCCGGCAAGGCGATCTACTGCGAAAAGCCCACGGCAGTCGACACAGGCGCCGCTCTCGACCTGTATCGGCGCTGCAGGAAAGCGGGACTCAAGAATGGAGTCGTGCAGGACAAACTTTGGCTCCCGGGTTTCATCAAGCTCAAGGGGTTGATCGATACGGGCTTTTTCGGCCGGATCCTGTCGGTGCGCGGGGAATTCGGTTACTGGGTGTTCGACGGCTCAACGCAGCCGCCCCAACGTCCCTCCTGGAACTTCCGGAAGGAGGACGGGGGCGGAATGGCCTTGGACATGCTTTGCCACTGGCGGTACCTGATCGACAACCTGTTCGGAAACGTCAAGGCGGTGAACTGCGTTTGCGTCGCCCACCTACCCGAAAGATTCGACGAGAAAGGCCGGCGCTACGTATGCACGGCCGACGACGCCGCGTACGCCACCTTCGAGACGGATTCGGGAATTCTACTCGGATTCAACAGTTCCTGGTGCGTGCGCGTCCGGCGCGACGATCTGCTGACGCTGCAGGTCGACGGCACGTCGGGTTCCGCGGTCGTGGGTTTGCGCGATTGCTGGGTCCAAAGCGACTCCGACACGCCGAGGGCCGTCTGGAACCCGGATGTGCCCCAGCCGCTCAGATTCTTTGACCACTGGAAAAGGCTCCCCGATCGGGGACCTTACGACAACGCGTTCAAGGTTCAGTGGGAGCTTTTTATCAGGCATGTGGCCGGCGACGAGCCGTTCCGATGGAGTCTTCTGGAGGGCGCCAAGGGCGTTCAGCTGGCTGAAAAGGGGATGAAATCCTCCGCTAACCGCTCGTGGATGCCCGTCGAACCCTTGGCCGCCGATTAGAACGCGGGCGCCGCCAGCCACGGGAAAAAACTTGAACCGAGACCTGGATGAAGTCCGCGAGAGCAGGCGGTGAGGCTCGACGAGGTCCTCCCCCAAAATAACGATCCGGGGAATCAATGGGATCGGGTCCAGGCGAACACGGCTGTCATCAGTCCCGGCTTCGCCGCCCTGAGGTCGAGGTAGACCTCCTGGGCATCCTCGGGCCGGCAGAGCCTGCTGATCAGATCCCGTGTCTTCAGGCTCCCCGTCTCGAGAAAACGGAGCGCGGCCCGGAGGTCCCGGGATTGGCAGTCGCGCGGGAGGAGCACCGCGAGCTCCCGCGCGAACCCGACATGGTAATCAAAGGCCAAGTCGCCCGCGTAGGAACCCTGGATGACAAAACGCGTCTGATCGGTCAGGGTGTCATCCCACGGTTTCATCCGGGCGAGCTGGACCGTCTGCTGCAGGAGCCCTACCGCTCCCGTGGCGTCGACGACCACATCGGCTCCGTCCGGCTGGTATGCTCGGAAGCCCTCGACAAGGCCCCCCTCGGGCACGAAAGCCTCGAGGCCCGCCGCCTTGGCGAGGTCCACCCGGTAGCCCTGGATGTCGGCCGCGACGACTCGGGCGCCAGTGAGCCGATGGAGGCGCGCGGCGAGCTGCCCGATGGGTCCAAGCCCCACGGCCGCGACCTGCTCGTGGGGGAGCGTCTTGGCCAGCCGGACCCCTCGATAGGCGATGGCGCTCAGCTTCGTGAGCGTCGCCGAGAGGGGATCGACACCCTTTGGGATTGGAAAGACAAATTCCTCGCTCCGCAAGGCGTGGCCCATGTGAGCTCCCCAACAGAGCGGACGATCCGCCTTTTCCGTGCCCTGGCAGAATACGAGGGTCCCCTCGGCAATGGCCGTTTCGGAGCCCCGAGCGATGATTCGCCCGACCGTGGAATAACCGGGTATGTAGGGAAAGGTCTTTCCGGGCTGCCCGCCGGCCATGCACCGGAGTTCGGTGCCCGGGCTGATCGACGTGTACAGGGATTCGACGATGACCTCCCGAGGGCCGGGGTCGGGAATGTTCGCTTCAATAAGTTCCACTCGGTCGGTGCCGGTGACGAACAGTGCTGGGGTCTTCATGGGCAATAGTCTCAAAAACTTCCGGTTAAGCGTGCGCGAAAAGTCCGAGGTGACTCAGAATCGGCGCTCCGGACGGCCAGGAAGCAAGGAGCCAGGAGCGCTAGCCCGCATATTTCACAGTTTACGCCATCGCTTTGGTCATTCGTCTGCCAACGGTTCCGATGGTGGCGATGGTCAAGGGATATGCGGGCTAGCCGTTGGGGGTGCCGGCATCGTACCGGGCCTTCGCCGGCAGTGCGAAGGTTTTCACCGGGCCCAGAGCGTCGATCCACGGCCACCTCATGCTCCCAAAGAACGCGGGCTTGGCCTTGAGATAGAGGGAGTCCGGCAGGGCGCCGGAAAACCCGGGCGTGTTGTGCCAATGCACCGAATTCGTCACGTAGTCAAAGTTGCCGTCTCGGATGACGGTGCTCTGCACCATGGAGTCGTAGGTCCTCAGGTCCTGGTTCCAGTAGCCGATCCGCCACACCGAGATGGGAGTGTCGGGCCATGGCGGGGCGGCGTCATAGGTCCATTCACTGGGGGAGGTCGGTTCCATGCCTTCGAACCCCAGGACGTTACCCACGAAATTGTACCAATAATGGCCGCGCATCGCGCCCGCAATGCGGCGTTGCTGCGTGTCGTGAAGGAACCGGGGAGTGTTGCGCCGAAGCCCCGATGCCTGGTTCCTGAAAAAGGTGATGTAGATGGCGTTCCCTTCCGTGAAATCGCCATCCATGTTGAAGCAGTGATTGCCCTCGAAGAGCTCGAAGTGCGGTGTGGGGTAGTGCGAGGCCTGCAGGCCGGTTTCGACGTATGCCGGCTGGGAATTCATGGCGCCGTCGTCCATGTAATTGTAGGCGATCACATTGCCTCCCCCGCTCGCCCGGCAGTTGATGACCTTGTTAAAGCGGATCGAAATGTTGTTCTCGATCAGGTCATCCGACGATCCGAAGGTCACGTCGAACCCGTATCCGGCCCCGCCGTTGTTGTAGTAGTAGGAATCGTGCAAATAGCTGTCCCGGACCGTGCACCGGTAGCACTGCCGCAGGGAGATGCACGAGCCGAAAGAATCGTCGCTTTCCACGTGCCTCACCCATGAGCAGGCAGCATGGTCGAGCTGGATGTTGCCGTTTCGCCCGCCGGAAACCCTGAGGTCCTCGATTCCGGCGTGCCAGACGGGAACCACGTCGAATCGGCTCAATTCCGCGGATTGTGAGGTGCGGAAATCGATATGCAAAGGGGTCGCAAACGTGATCGTCTTTCCATGAATCTCCGTGATCTCGAGGATCTGCGTGATCGGCCTGTCATTTCTGCTGTACCAATTCCGGTCGATCACGGGCGGGTGCTTCATGGGGTTCCACTGCGAGCGAAAATTGTCGGTGAGTTCATCGCTATAGACGAGCTGACCCACAGAGAAACCCTCGGCGTTGACCACCTGCACCGACCGGTCGCCCTTGAGGCCGGAGACCGCAAGGCGAGTGGTTCGCCGGTCCTCCTTCGAGAATTGCACCTGCTTATTGGACAATCCGGCGTCGACGGGCACGTTGGTCGGGCCGTCTCCGGGATGGGGCCACAGCGTGACCCCAATGACCAAGAGCGGGTGCTCGTTTCCGCCCGCGACCAGCTTCGTGCGGTCTGGACCTTGGCCGCGCAGCACCACCCGGCTGGGGACGAGGAGCTCTCCCGATATGCGGAAGGTGCCCTCGGAGAGCAGGACCGCCCGCCCGACGCCGTCGCGAGCGGCGGAGGCCGCCGCGGCGTTCATCTGGGCCTGGATCGCGCTGCGCGCATCGCGGGTTCCGTTCCCGAAGTCGGCGGCGGACAGTGTCGCCTGCACCTGGGTGTAATTGGGTATGCCTCCGGGAACCCCCGGGGCCCATTGGGTTATTCGATCCGATGGGAGTGCGTAGACCTTGGGCGTAGCGGCCGTGGCGGCGCCGGATTCTTCCGCGCGCGCCTCTTGGCCATAAAATAACAGAGCAGATGCGAGGATCAGGCCGGCTGGACGCGGTGAGCCGATGACCCACTTAATTCCGGATTTGGGGTAGATCACAGTCCGGTATCTTAACGGAGCCGAGGACGTTTAGTGAGGACTTTGCCGACATTTCCCAGCACAAAATCGATCTCCCGACCGTCATCGGAAGTGCCGCCCGTGCGGACCATTGATAAGTGGAATCGCTCGCAAATAAGGGCGGAGTCGCAGACGATTGCCGGGGATGAGTCTTGCGGCGTGTCGCAGGAAACCGGCCGCGGCGGATTGTACTGGAGCCAGGGATGGCTCTTGATGTTCCCAGGGACCCAAGTGATCGGCCGCGGGCGGAAGACAAGGCCAGCCCACCGGCCCATGATCTATGACGAGAATATGCTAATCCAAGTCGAGAAAGTCCTCACGCCGGTAACGCTCTGCGATATAGACTAAGCGAACACGGATAGCGCTCATGCCTGCCCAGGAAACACTGCGTCTGCGGGAAAAGATTTGCTACGGTGTGGCCGATCTCGGGGGGAACCTCTTCTGGTACACGTTCGGCAGCTATCTGCTGTTTTTCTATACGGATGTGTTCGGGCTTCCCGCCGCCTCGGCCGGAACGCTGTGCTTTGTTGCCTGGCTGTTGGACGGCGCGATGAACCCCGTCATGGGGGTAATCGCCGATCGCACGGAAACCCGCTGGGGCAAGTTCCGACCGTACCTGCTGTGGATCTCCGTTCCCCTTACGGTCATGGTCATATTGACGTTCACGACCCCCCATTTTGCACCGGCGGGCAAGCTGATCTGGGGCTATGCCACCTATGTGCCGGTCATGATCCTTTTCGCGGCGTACAGTGTACCCTACTCGTCGATGCTGGGGGTGATCTCCTCCGACCCGGGCGAACGGACGAGTCTGGTGTCGATCAAGTTCATCTGCGCCTACTCCGGCGCGATGATCGCTGCCGGCAGTCTGCTGCCGATGACCCGGGCGCTCGGTGGTGGCAACCCGGCCCGCGGCTGGCAGCTTTCCTTTGTCGTCTATGGCATCGCCTACCTGGTCCTCATCGGCTTCACTTTTTTTGGCACCCGCGAGCGGCTGCGGCCGATCCCAAGGGGGGAGACTTCGGTGAAGGATGATTTGCGCGATCTGACGAGGAATCGGCCTTGGATCATCCTGGCGGTGATGATCGTCACCTTTATCCTGACTGGCAACATCCGCAGCACGGTCACGACGTACTACTTCAAGTATTTCGTCGGCTCCCAAAGCGTCTCACTTCCGTTGGCGGGCGGTCCGCGCACCTTCAGTTTTGTCGAGTTGGTCCCGGCCTACAACGCGGTGGGAATGGTTGCGTCCGTTTTCGGCGTCATGTTGCTGAACTGGTTCGCGCGACCGTTGGGCAAGAAACGAACCATCGGCATTCTGGTGGCTCTGACCCTCGTCAGTAATGCAGCGTTTTACTTTCTCAAACCCAACCAGTTGGCGGCGGTGTTCTCGTGCAGCCTGCTGGCAGGCTTTTCCAGCGCACCGCTCTTCGCGCTCCTGTGGTCGATGTTCGCCGATGCCGCCGATTACAGCGAGTGGAAGACCGGGCGACGGGCCACGGGGCTGGTCTTCTCTGTCTCGCTTATGTGTACGAAGATCGGCGGCGCGCTCAGTTCGGCCGGTGCCGGGTGGCTGCTGGCGTGGATCGGATTCCAGCCCAACGTGGCGGAAACTCAGGAAGTGCTGCACGGGCTGGTCTTGCTCATGAGTCTGATTCCCGCGGCTGTTGGAGTCGTCTCTTTTGTCTTGGTGTTTCTTTATCCGCTAAATGAAAAGAGACTCGCGGAGATAGAGATCGACCTGCGTGTCCGCCGGGCAGCCATGCCGGCTCCTGTGGGGAGCAAAAACTGACCGATGGTGCGAACGCTGTTCGGCGGCGACCGTTTTCCCGCTTTTGTGGCGGGCTTTGTTTGTCGCCCTGGCAGGATTGGCCCATTGGCAATAGCGCGGTGTCATTCTTCAGCACGCCGACCGAGGCTGCGCGGCGATCCCGATCGGATTGGCGAAACCTGGTCTTCATGCCGTTCCGATTCAACACCAGGAGTTGGTGCCGCAGGGCCAGGTTCTCGAGCAGCAGTTGGCGCCGGGGTTGGAACGCTGCGACCAGACTCCGAAGCGTCCAGGGATTACGCCAAGCGTGGTCCATGACCCGGCCAGTTCAACGAATCCGATCACCGATCGGGTTTTCGCTATTCACACGGCTGGAGAATCCGGACAAAGCGGCCAATCGGGATGGCCCGAGATTTCCCCTCGATGGCTTAGGCAATTGCGGGCGTGGGAGCTATATTCCACCCGTCGGCTCAACAACATTATGTAGCACCCGCCGCTTCCGACCCAATCCAGTCCCATCATCATGAACACTCGCATTAATTCAGTCCTCGTTCTTGCCGGAGCACTCAGCGTGTTTTCGTTTAACACCTTATCCGCTGCCCCGCAAACCGCTCTCGGTTATTGGGCTAGTAAAATCACGGTGAAGTCTTGGAACTCGCTACTCTCGACTTCGCAGATCCGGACGATTACCGCTGGCACATCTCGGGCAACGGTTCTGTCCCTATTGGGCAATCCCAAACAGGAGCTGGCGTCTGATGTGTTCGTTTATGACAATTGTCAGACGGACCAATGGGTCGCCGGCCGCTGCGACACCCTGATTGTCACATTCAATCAGGACCAGGTGGCGAGCCTGAGATTCATGAACGACGCAGCCACGATGGTCGTCGCGGCGAATCTCCCGCAACAAACCGGGCCTGGCACGATGATGCGCTCTGGTTTCGCCAGCCCCAACCGCTAACAGGAACTGAGAAGATCGGGTTGGAATTCCAATCCTTCCCTGGAGCCGGAATCGTCCCGATTCCGGTTCCTTTTTTGGCGCATCTTTGAGGCCATGAGAATGCCCAAACTAGTGCGAATACAGATGCGAGGTCCGGATCGACCGCCGAGCGACAGAGGAAATTAACCATTGCCCCACCTGGGGCTTCGATTAGCCAAGTCTCGTGGCGCCTCGTGTTGTATTTTTCGCTCCGCCCGGTGTGACTGCGCTTGATCTCGCCGGTCCGCTGCAAGTCTTCCAGCTGGCCCGCGATTCATTTGACCGCCCCTATCGGATTGAAGTTTGTGCTCTCACCACAACGGTTCCGGTCACGGGCAATCTGCGATTCTCGAACCTGATGCCCTATGGGGAGATCAAGCTCGGTCCTGATGATATTCTTTTCGTGTCAGGCTGGACGGGCCCGACGGGGCTCACCCTGCGAATCCTGCAAAAGCACCCATCCCTCTTCGAGTGGATCCGGAGAACCTGGCAAGCCGGGGCCACAGTTTGCTCGATTTGTACGGGAGCCTATCTGCTGGCGGAGGCGGGCGTCCTCGACGGATTGACGTGTGCCACGCATTGGATGGACACCGATGATTTACAGAGACGTTATCCGCGAATCAATGTCCGGAAAGGGATTCTGTTCACGGAGGCCGGCAATGTATTCACCAGTGCTGGCATTGCCTCCGGCATCGATCTGGCCATCCACCTGATCGGCCTCCGGCACGGACCGAAATTGGCGTTCGAGATGGCACGCATGCTGGTGGTCTACCTGCGCCGCAGCGGCGAGTCCGAACAGGACAGCGTCTATCTGAAGTATCGCAATCATCTGGATGACCTGGTGCATCGGGCCCAGAGCATCCTGATCGAACAACTGGATGCACCGCCAAGTCTCGGCCTGCTGGCGAGGCAAGTCGGAGCGAGCCCGCGAACCCTGTCGCGCCGTTTTCGTCACAGCGTCGGGCTTTCCGTAGGGCAATACTTGAAGGAGTTGCGACTGGAACGGGCCCGTTCGCTGCTGCAGGAAGAAGGCTCAAAGGTCGAGGACGTCGCGAAGGCCTGCGGATTCAGCGGCAGCCGGCAGCTTCGCAACCTGTATCATGAACGTTTTGCCCATTCTCCAAGGGGCCTGAGCGGGGCGAGCACTCATTGATCCGGTCCGCGGCGATCCCGAGGAGTCGCCGGCCCGGCTGGATAATCCGCACAAGGCCGCCAACTGGGATGGCCCAATATTTCCCCTCGGTGGCTTAGGCGATGGCGGGCGCGTGAGCTATATTCCATCCGTTGGCTCAGCGCTCGGTGCGGCCAGCCAGTGTTCCTTCCGCAGGCGAAGCGCACGCGGAAGGCCATCTCACCATCGTTCGCCCAACCACAAATCCACCGCCTATGAAACTCGCAAAAGTCCTCGTCATCCCAGCGTTGTCGCTGATTCTCTGCTGCTCTGCTCTGGCCGAAGAAACGGTGAGGCCGGAGACGCTCCCGGAAGGTCAACACATGTACGTCATTGAACGACAAATACCCGGCGCCGGCAAATTGACCCCCGTGGAATTGAAAGGCATTGCCCAGACCTCTTGCGGCGTATTAAAGGCCATGGGGCCCCAGATCCACTGGCTATACAGCTACGTCACGGCTGACAAAATCTATTGTGTCTATCTTGCCCCCAACGAAGAAACGATCCGCGAGCACGCCCAAAAAGGCGGCTTCCCGGCCAATTCCGTCAGTCAGGTTTCGACGATCATCAGCCCGAAAACGGCAGAATAACCTCAGATTCCAGCCCAGACTGACACCACAAGTGGCGGGATAGCGAAAACCCGAGGCGAATGCCCTGTTCACCAGGGGCCGCGGCCCATGATCCAGGCGCCGAACGCGGTGAGCAGGCAGCCGGAAAGCCGGCCTCCTTGCGCGCCCAGCGGGGCGATCTTCTCCAGCAGCCCGAAGATCGTGCGCGCAGCGATGCACCGGATGTTCATCACGCCGCCGAGCACGGAGTTTTGAGTCTCCATCATCGGCGAGAGCAACAGCTTTCCCGTGAGCCAGCGTCGCAGGACAGTCGCGACCAGGCTGAAGAGCGTCCAGACCAGCAGATGTCCGCAGGCAAACGCCTACGCATGGGCCGGCGCGCGCGCACCCTCGGAGCTCTGGCGGATCACTCCGGTGCAAATTAGCAGCGCGGGCGCGGCGGCTGGCAGCATCCTGACCGCGCCCGGCCGAATGAGAGCCGATTTCGGCGGAAGGGCAAATCGGCGGACGGGAGGGCCTGGAACACCAGTTGTCCGTCCAGCGCCGGCACGACGCGCCGCGAGGGCGCTTGCGCCTCGCCGGCCGGATTCGCGCGCGATGGGGACCGGCAGGCAAGGAACGGCCAGCAGAAAAACCAGCAGAAGAACTTTCATGGCATCAGCATTGCGGTAAGTTCTGCCGGTGGCAGGCAAATGACCCACCGGTTCAAAAAACCGAGTTCACGGCAATTTGGCTTTGCTCAGGCCGGTAATATGTTTATACATTTAGACATGATCATGCGCGCCGGCAAGGTCTTTCCCCTTTTGCAGCCCGTTCGTGCGGGCGTCGGCATTCCGCTCTACCTGCAGGTGGAGGCGCAGCTGCGCCGGCTCGCCTCGGACCCGGTTTTCCAAGAAGGCGCGCTGCTGCCCGACGAGTTGACGTTAGCCGACCGACTCGGCGTGAGTCGCGGGACCGCGCGGGCCGCGATCCTCCGACTGGTGAACGGGGGCGTCCTGGAACGAAAGGCGGGGGTGGGCACCCGCCTCAGGCGGCACCCGGTGGAATCAGGAGTGCGCGCCTGGCGGAGCTTCACCCGCGAAATGGCGGCAAAAGGGGTTACCGTTCAGACGTTCCGGCTGGACTTCGCCCAGGTCGTTGCGACCAAGCAGGTCGCGCTGGGGCTGGGAGTCAGGCCGGGCACCCGGGTCGCCAGGCTGGACAGGCTGCGCGGCTGGGACGGAATGCCGGTGCTGCTGTGCCGCTCATGGTTCCATCCGCGCCTCGGGCTGACCGCGAACCTGGATTACACCAGGCCCCTCTACGACGTCATTGAGGCCTCGACCGGCCTGGTGGCAGAGCGGGCCAGGGAGGAGTTTGCGGCTGTTTCGGCAGACTTCGCGCTCGCGGCGCAACTCAAGGTGCAGCGGGGCGCCCCCCTCTTGTACCGAAGCCACAGCGTTTCTGACGCGCGCGGGCGGCCCATCGAATATGCCGAGCTTCACTATGTGAGCGCACGCTTCAAGCTCACCATGGAACTGCAGCAGGGAGCCCCATGAACACCCATGCGGGCACGAACCCGTTGCGCTACGTCGCCTTTGCGGTCGGAGTCGCGGCGATCGGGGGGTTCCTCTTTGGCTATGACACCGCCGTCGTAAACGGCGCCATCACCTACCTGAAGGCGCACTTTCATCTCGATGCGACCCAGGAAGGTCTTGCCGGCGCAAGCGCGATATTGGGCTGCATCCCGGGAGCGATGTTTTCCGGAGTGCTTAGCGATCGGTTCGGCCGGCGTCGAATGCTCTTCCTCTGCGCCCTGCTCTACGCGGTGTCGGGACTGCTGTCCGGTCTGCCGCGCACGTTTGCGGGGTTTCTCGCAGCCCGGTTTGTCAGCGGACTGGGGATCGGAGCCTCCTCGATGATCTGCCCCGTCTATATCGCGGAGATCGCGCCCGAGAAGTGGCGGGGCCGACTTGGAACGCTGTTCCAGTTGGGAATCGTCACCGGCATCTTTCTGACGCTGTTTGTCAACAAGCTCGTCCAGGGACTGGGCGACGAATCCTGGAATACCGCGCTCGGCTGGCGCTGGATGCTGGGGCTCGAGGCTGTGCCGGCGGTCGTATTCGCGGGGATGCTCTCCTTTGTGCCGGAGAGCCCGCGATGGCTCGCGCAGCGCGACCGCGCCGACGAGGCCATCGTGATCCTCGGGAGGGTCGGAGGCGTCGAACATGCCGCCTGCGAGATGGCGGCGATTCGGGAATCCCTCCATCACGAGGAGGGCGGCTGGAGCGAGCTTTTTCAGGGCCGGCTCCGCCGTCCGTTGCTGATCGCGGTGGTCCTCATGGCGTGCTCCCAGTTCTGCGGTATCAACGCGATCATGTATTACTCGACCAAAATCTTTGCCCAATCGGGCGGGGCCAAAGACGCTGCCTTCACCTCCTCCGTCTGGGTCGGCCTGATCAACCTCCTCTTCACCTTCGTGGCGATCGGCCTCGTGGACAGGATCGGGCGCAGGCCACTGCTCCTCGCGGGAACCGCGATGCAGGCCCTGTCGCTGGCAATGGTGGGCTGGGTTTTCCATGCGCACCAGCAGGGACCGCTGCTGCTGGTTTGCGTGGTCGGATTCATTGCCGCGTTCGCCATGGCAATGGGCCCAATCAGTTGGCTGCTTTGCTCGGAGATCTTCCCGAACAGGGTTCGGGGGAGGGCGATGTCGGTCGCCGCCCTCACAGTCTGGGCGTCGTGCTATGTTGTCGCCCAGACGTTCCCGATCCTGAACGACAGCGCCGCGGTGGGTCCCGCCGCCACATTCTGGCTTTATGCCCTGGTCAGCCTGTTCTCCCTTGTCTTCGCGGGACTGCTGATACCGGAGACCAAGGGCCGGACTCTGGAGGAAATCGAACGCCTGTGGCCCGTGGGGCAACATGGAGGTGTCATATGAAGCTGCTCGCGTGTGATCTCGGCGGAACGCGGATCAAGCTGGGATTGGTCGACAACGGCATGATCGTCGAACAGGAAGTCATTCCCGCGCACTCCGACCTTGGCCTCCGACCGCGGCTGCCCGACCTGGAGGCCGCGCTGCGCCGAATCGTCGCCGCCCAGGGGTTGACGCTTTCCGACTGCGCCGGCGTCGCCGTCTCGTTCCCGAGCCTTATGGAGCCGATCACGGGCAGGATTCTCGCCGAATATGGCAAGTACCGAGACGCACCGGAGATCGACCTCGTCGAGTGGGCAAACAAGAGTCTCGGGTTGCCGTTGGCCATAGATAATGACGCCAGGATGGCGCTGATAGGCGAGTGGCGGCATGGAGCCGGGCGCGGGTGCGACAACCTGGTCATGGTCACGCTTGGCACGGGGATCGGCACGGCCGCGTTGATCCAGGGCCGCGTGTTGCGCGGCACCCATGGACAGGCGGGGTGCCTCTCCGGGCACCTCACCGTGAGGTACGGCGGCCGGCGCTGCAGTTGCGGGAACGTCGGCTGCGCCGAGGCCGAGGCTTCAACCGCGTTTCTGCCGGAAATTGCCGCCGAGCAGCCCGGATTCTCCGGAAGTGCGCTCTCCCGCGAGCGCGTTCTGGACTATGCGGCGGTGTTTCGCCTCGCAGCACTCGGGGACCCCTGCGCGACCGCCATTCGAGATCACAGCCTTCTCGTCTGGGCGACTCTGGTCGTCAACCTGATCGTCGCCTACGATCCGGAGAGGGTGATCATCGGCGGGGGGATCCTAGCCAGCCGAGACATCCTTCTTCCGGCGATCCAGCAGCACGTCGATCGTCACGCCCATACACCCTGGGGGCGGGTGCAGGTCCTGGGCGCCGAGCTGGGCGACGCCTCGGCCCTATACGCCGGCGAATGGCTCCTGAGGGAACACTTCTCCCGCACGGCCCCTTGAGAATGCCAAACTACGACAAGCATCCCGTGGTCGCGGTCCCGAACTCCGACGGACGCGCCGTCCGTGGCTGGGATGCCATAGCCAACCGCCTCCTGGAATGTCTGCCCCAGCCCGCCGGCAACCGCCTGGTCGTGGCCGTGGAATGCTACCCCGGGGTCGACGAGCCAGCCATCGTCGCGGCCCTTGGCGGCCGCCTGCGGCCGGCCGCCACGGTCTGCACGGCCGAGGCGCTTCTCTCGCCTGAAAGAGTCGAGGCTCTCGTCGCGCCATTCCTCGGAGGCGACGACCCGGTGTTCGGGTTCCTCTGCAACCTGACGCTTCCCCAGTTCTTCGATGCAGGCAGGCTCGCCGCCCAGAGTTCGCGTGTCGAAGCCGTCAGCCGCGGGCTCGTGCTGGTGGTTGGCTGCGGTGCCAGCCTCGTGGCCAAGGCTGACGTGCTTGTCTTCGCGGACCTCGCCCGCTGGGAGGCCCAGCTTCGCTTCCGCAGGCAGGAATCGGGCAATCTGGGGGCGGACAACCTCGCCCTGTCCTCCCGCCTCAAATACAAGCGAGCCTTCTTCGTCGACTGGAGGGTCGCCGACCGCTGGAAGCGCCCGCTTCTCGCCCGGGCCGATTTCTTCTTGGACACGCATGTCAAGGCAGAGCCGAAGATGGCGGCGGGTGACGCGATACGCAGGGGCCTTCGCGATGCCTCCGGGCGACCCTTCCGCGTCGTCCCCTTCTTTGATCCCGCGCCCTGGGGCGGGCAGTGGATGAAGGAGGTGTGCGACTTCGACCGCTCCACGCCCAACTTCGGATGGGGCTTTGACTGCGTCCCCGAGGAGAACAGCCTCGTTCTGCGAGTTGGCGCTGTCGAGATCGAGCTGCCCTCGATCGACCTGGTCTTTGACCAGCCACGCCGCCTGCTCGGCGAGGCCGTGCAGGCCCGCTTCGGCGACGAATTTCCGATCCGCTTCGACCTCCTCGACACGATGGGCGGAGGCAACCTCTCGTTACAGGTCCACCCTCTCACCGAGTACATTCAGCGCCACTTCGGCATGTTCTACACCCAGGACGAAAGTTATTACATCCTCGACGCCGGCCCCGATTCCAGCGTGTACCTGGGCCTAAGAGAAGGAGTCGATCCGGGGCTGATGCTGCGCTCGCTGCACGTGGCGCAGGCCGGCGGGCCAGCCTTCCCGGCTGAGCAATTCGCCAACCGCTGGCCCGCGGCGCCCCACGACCACTTTCTCATTCCGGCCGGAACTGTGCACTGCTCGGGCAGGAACACCATGGTTTTGGAAATCAGCGCGACCCCTTACCTGTTCACATTCAAGCTGTGGGACTGGGCTAGGCTCGGTCTCGACGGCAAGCCGCGCCCCATTTACCTGGATCACGGCGCAGCCAGCATATGCTGGGAGCGTACAACCGAGTGGACCCGGAAGAACCTGATAAACGCCTTCACGTCCGTCGCCTCCAGCGAGGGCTGGAGCGAAGAGCGGACGGGGCTGCACGAGCGCGAGTTCATCGAGACCAGGCGCCATCGCTTCAGCGCCACCGTGTCCCATCATACCAGGGGAGGATTAAACGTGCTCAACCTTGTCTCAGGGCATGAGGCCTTGGTCGAAAGCCCCGACGGGGCGTTCGAGCCCTTCATTGTGCATTACGCGGAGACCTTCATTGTCCCGGCTGCGGTCGGCCCATACACCATTCGCCCCAACGGGGCCGGCCCCGGCCGGGAATGCGTGACGATCAAGGCCTTTGTCCGATGCTAAACGTGATTCCACCGCCATGCTAGCCGACATCAGCCAGCTTCTCTCGTGCTTCGATCCCGCGACCGGCGAGGTCGCCGGGGCAGAGATCACACGCCGGCATCTCTTGGACCTCAAGGGATGCTTTGCCGATGCTGCCGCGTTCGCAGCCGCGGCAGACAAAGGGAATCCCCTTATCTACTCGGTTGCGACCGTCGAGCGGGCCTCGGGCGCCGGAGACCTGCACTTCGGCATCGGCCGCCTGATGCCGGGTCGGATCGGGCGAGAGTACTATTTCACGAAGGGCCACATGCACTTGTGGCGCGAAGCCGCCGAGGTTTACGTCGGGATTTCGGGCGAGGGGGTAATGCTCCTGGAGGATCACGAAAGCGGCGACACCCGTATGGTCCCCCTGCCGCCGAATGGCGCGGTGTACGTGCCCGGCAACACCGCCCATCGCACCGTCAACACGGGATCGTCGCCCCTCATCTACATGGGCATTTATCCCGCCGCCGCGGGCCATGACTACGGAGTTATCGCCGAGCGGAACTTCCGCTGCATCGTAATCGAGGAGGGGGGACGGCCGGTCATGCGGGACCGAGCGGATCTCCAGGCATTGCCCGATCCGTCCACCCTCCCTTAGCAGCCTGTCGGAACGCAAGTCCGACAGCCTCCTAGCCCCAATTAAAACCGACCGGTAAACCAACCCCGCGAACAAGGAGCCCGCCCATGCCTGATTCTGCAGCCAAGCCCATCCCGGCGGCCAAACCGGCTGTTGGATTCGTCGAGCGCCCCTGGGGCTCGTTCAAGCAGTTCGCATACAACCGGGAATGCACGGTGAGTCTCATGACGGTGCTCCCAGGCCAGCAGCTGAGCCTGCAATCCCACTCCGGCCGCGCCGAGCTATGGATCGTGATCGATGACGGAGCCTTGGTTCAGGTCGGCGACGCGCAGGGCGAAAGAAAGGCCGGCGACGAGATCTGGATCCCCGCGAACGCGAAGCACCGTCTTGGCTGCCGTGGGCCTCTGCCCGTGCGCGTGCTCGAGGTCGCGTTTGGCAACTGGCAGCAGGGGGATATAATCCGATACGCGGACCAATACTCGAGACCATCCGAGACATGAAAACCATGATGCATCTGCTCTTGTTCGCGGGGATCCCGCTGGTGTTCCTTGCCAAGACGGCGGCGACAGGCGGCGTCGAAGATTCGGAGAGGCGGGTCATATCGCTGGACGGCACCTGGCAGATTGCCGAAGGGACCATGGACCGAGTCCCTGCGGCCTTTGACCGCAGCGTACAGGTCCCGGGCCTCGTATCGCTTGCTCAACCGGAATTTGCAGACCCTCCCGGCCCGCCGGTGCATGACAGTGGGCTGATCGCCCAAAAGGACTCCAAGCGCGAGGCGTTCTGGTATCGGCGCACCTTCACGCTCGGTCAGCCGCTGCCTGCCGTCGCGCGACTCAAGGTCGCCAAGGCCATGTATGGGATGAAGGTGATCCTCAACGGAGTGGATCTTGGCTCCCACGCGCCTTGCTTTACACCCGGTTACTTTGACGCCACCGCCGCGCTCAGTCCGGCGGAAAACATCCTCTTGATCCGTGTTGGCGCCGACCGCGATGCCGTCACTACGGCGGTGCCGTCCGGCTTTGATTTTGAAAAGCGGCGGTATATCCCGGGGATCTTCGACTCGGTGGAGCTGATCCTCTCGGGGACGCCGCATATCGTGCAGATCCAGGCCGTGCCCAATATTGCGCGGCGGTCCGTGCGCGTGCAGGCGGTCCTGCGCAACGGCGGCGCTCCCTGCCGTCGTTCGATTCGGTTTATTGTTCGCGAGGCCAAGTCAGGCCGGGTGTCCGGAAGCCTGGAGAGCGCCGAGACCGCCTTCCCTTCCACCAAAGAAACGGTCCTCGACGTAGATGTTCCCATCTCCGACTGCAGGCTTTGGTCCCCGGAGGATCCCTTCCTTTATCAACTCGAGGTCGACAGCGGCTCCGACCTTCTTCGGACGCGTTTTGGCATGCGCGAGTTCAGGTTCGACCCCGCGACCCGGCAGGCAACCCTGAACGGCAAGCCGTATTTCATGCGCGGCAGCAATTTTACAGTCTACCGGTTCTTCGAGGACAGCGAATGCAAGGACCGGCCGTGGGACCGCACCTGGGTCAGGACGTTGCACCAGCGAGTGAAAGACAT
>CAVRNM010000246.1:0-25667 GCA_963722225.1 uncultured Verrucomicrobiae bacterium | reverse complement strand
GCATTGGAACTGCCTGCGCTACTGCATCGGTTTCCCACCGGAGCAGTGGTACGATACCGCCGATGAGTTGGGCATTCTCATCCAGGATGAATTCCCAATCTGGTTCGGCGGCCCAGGTTGGAGCAAATATCCGAAGGAATTGAAGAGCGACGAACTCGCGCTGGAGTATGCGGAGTGGATGCGCGAGCGCTGGAATCATCCTTCGGTAGTGATTTGGGACGCGAGCAACGAGACGGCAACGGACCAGACGGGACCGGCTATCGAGCGGGTGCGCGCCATGGACTTGTCGGACCGGCCATGGGACAACAGCTACAGCGCGCCGGAACGACCGACCGACACCTTCGAATCACATCCGTACCATTTTTCGGACCCGAAATTTAAGCTGTCTGACCTCGCCACCGCGGATCCGGTGCCGCAAGGCAGCGCAATCAAGAATGACGCAAGGCATCCAGTCATCATCAACGAATACGGCTGGCTCTGGCTCAACCGTGACGGTACGCCCACAACGCTGACCCGGGACCTCTACCAGAACCTCCTCGGCAGGGCCTCGACGACCGAGCAGCGACGCCACCTCTACGCCACCTATCTGGCGGCGGAGACAGAATTCTGGAGGGCCCACCGCAAGGCGGCCGCAGTCATGCATTTCACGACGCTCGGCTACTCGCGCGCTGACGGTCAGACTAGCGACCACTGGATCGACGTCGGTGCGCTCACCTGGGAGCCGGACTTTTACCGCTATGTCCGCGATGCATTTGCGCCGGTGGGCCTGATGGTGGATTTCTGGCAGGACCACGTGCGCACCGGCACAGGGGCTGATATCCGGGTGATGTTGGTGAACGACCTGGGCGAATCCTGGAGCGGGCCGGTGCAACTCCGCGTGCGCCGGTCGGGGGACAACCCCCTGTTCGAGGGCAAACGGGATATCCAGCTCGCGCCTTATGGCATCGGGGCGGCCGAATTCAGTCTGACCTGGCCGCGAGAGAGCGGGCCCGTCACGTTGGAGGCCGAGCTGCGCGGGGCCGACGGCCAACCGGTTCGCAGCGTGCGTGAATTCGCCGTCACGCCATAGCGGATTCGCCGCCGTCGCACACGGGCCGTGATTTTGATTGCGCGCAGGGTGCTGCCCCTTACGGCAGGAAATGAACCGAAAACGGGCCATATCGAGAATGTGCTGATTCGCGTCGAGATAGTCCTCACAGCCCCAGCGCTTCCGCTATAGAATGCAGATCCTATGGATGTCGTTCGCTTGGGAATCGTCGGCCTCGGCAACATGGGGGCAATCCACGCCGACAGCGTCCTGGCGGGAAAGATCCGCGGCCTCAAGTTGGTCGCCGTCTGCGACAGCGATGCCTCCCGGCTCGGCCGGTATCAAGGAATCAGCCATTTTGCCTCGGTGGACGCAATGATTGCGGCAGGTGCGATCGACGCGATTCTCATCGCGACCCCGCATTATTATCATGTTCCCATGGGCATAACTGCGCTCCGAGCCGGCCTGCACGTCCTGATCGAAAAGCCCCTCTCGGTTCATAAGGCCGACGGCGAGCGACTCGTTGCCGCCCATCAGGGGCGCCGGCAGGTTTTCGCCGCGATGTTCAATCAGCGCACCGATCCCCTTTTCCAAAGGATCCGCGAGATGATCCAGGGCGGCGAGCTGGGCGAAGTGCGCCGTATCAACTGGATCATTACGGACTGGTTCCGCACCGAGGCCTACTACGCCTCAAATGGATGGCGTGCCACCTGGGCCGGCGAAGGCGGAGGCATTTTGCTCAACCAGTGCCCGCACAATCTCGATCTTCTGCAATGGATTTTCGGCCAGCCGCAGCGGGTGCGGGCGTTTTGCCGATTCGGCAGGTATCACGACATCGAAGTCGAGGACGATGTTACCGCCTACCTGGAGTTCGCCCACGGAACGACCGGGGTGTTGATCGCGTCAACGGGCGAAGCCCCGGGCACGAATCGCCTCGAGGTCACGGCCGAGGGGGGCCGCGTTGTCTGCGAAGAAAATCGCATCCTCTTAACCCGTAACGCCGTGCCCATGTCCGAGTTTTCCCGCAAGGTGTCGCAGGCGTTTGCCCGTCCCGAGACGACGGTTTCCTCCATCGCCTTTCCCAACCACGGGGGACAACATAACGAAGTGCTGCAGAACTTTGCCGACGCCGTCCGCGATGGCCGGCCGCTCATTGCGCCCGCGGCGGAGGGGCTGCGATCCGTGGAACTGGCCAATGCAATGCTGCTTTCCACTTGGCTTGACAAGACCGTCGAGTTGCCGCTCGAGCCCCTCGTTTTTGAAGGAAGGCTGGAACAGCAGATCAAGAATTCCCGATTCGTAAAGAAGACCGCAGCGATGGTAGACAATGAAGACTTTACCAGGTCTTTCACTCGGTGAATCCGGGCGGTCGTCCCGAAAGAACCGACGGCCGCGTCTTCGGTGACGCAGGATGCTTGGAATCCACCACATGTTTACTGGTGGCCCAGGTTCTGCAGGGGCAAGGCATCCACGTAGTAGCCGTGCAGGAGAGGAACACAGCGCGTCTGGCGGTCGCGACACAGTGCGGAGTCCGCGGGTGCGGCCTCGGAATCGGCGCGAATCTGGAACCTCCCGCTGCCGTGCTGGAGACGGATCCGGACGCAGTGATCGAGGCAACGGGAGTTCCAGCCGTGTTGCTCCATCAAGCCTCTCCCGATGAGCGGCCGCAAAACCGCGGAGTGACAAACACAAAACAGAACCGTCCTCGATGACACAGAACTCCGACGGCCAAAGCTATGCGCCCGAGGGACCGCCGCAGCCCGTTGTGCAACCGGGCGCTTTCGTCTTCGCGGCGGCGCACCTCGACCACGGCCACATCTTTGGCCAATGCAACGGCCTGATCGAGGCCGGAGCCACGTTGAAATGGGTTTACGATCCCGACGTGGACAAAGTCCGGGCCTTTCGCGCAAAGTTTCCGCAGGCCGCAGCCGCCCGCGCGCTCGACGAGATCCTTGACGATTCACAGGTGCGCCTGGTCGCCGCCGCGGCAGTCCCCTGCGACCGCGGGCCGCTTGGTTGCCGGGTCATGGAGGCGGGCAAGGATTATTTCACCGACAAGTCGCCTTTCACAACGCTCGACCAGCTCACTGCTGCACGCATTGCCGCGGCCCGGACAGGCCGCAAATACATGGTTTACTACAGCGAACGCATCCACGTTGAAAGCGCCATGTACGCCGGCGACCTCGTGAAAGCCGGCGCCATCGGCCGGGTGATTCAAGTCATTGGTCTCGGGCCACACCGGTTAGGAAAGGCGGCGCGGCCGGCATGGTTCTTCGAGCGGGCGAAATACGGCGGCATCCTCTGCGACATCGGCAGCCACCAGTTTGAACAGTATCTGCATTTCAGCGGAGCCACGGACGCCACGGTGTGCCATGCCGCGGTCGGCAACTTCGCCAATCCGGACACCCCGGAACTGGAGGACTTCGGCGAGGCCGTGCTCCTCGGCAACAACGGCACGACGAACTATGTCCGCGTCGACTGGTTTACTCCTGACGGGCTGGGCGCATGGGGCGACGGCCGCACCTTCATTCTCGGCACCGAGGGTTATGTCGAGCTCCGGAAATACCTGAATGTTGGCGTCGACCGCCGGGGCGACAACGTGATCCTTGTCGATGCGAAGGGCGAACACTTCATCAACGTTGCTGGCAAGGTCGGTTTCCGCTTCTTCGGGGAGCTCATCCTCGACTGCCTCTTCCGCACCGAGAAGGCCATGACCCAAACGCATGCGTTCAAGGCCGCCGAGCTCTGCCTGATGGCGCAACAAGTCGCGAAGAGAATAGCCGCCTGCTAAACAATTCGTTTTTTCGTGTGATGCGCGATCCATTCCCAAATATAGAATCGGTTTCTTAGCCAAGCGAGGTGCTCTCATGCCGATACGAAATCCCGCCAGACGCGCGTCTCGACACTCTTGTGGCGTTCGTTCCTGCCGCCTGCGGAATTGAGATCGTCCCCAGTCTGATCAAACCGTTGCCGAACGGTGGCTGGCCAAGGCTGAGCCAGCGCCGTCGTTCGTTGCGCCCGCGTCCAACGCCGAATCGGCAATCAATCGTCGGAGAACTCGGGAACGTCTCTGAAAGCGAGCACGTCCGGCAGTTCAGTGAGCGGGTGCAGGATCCGCCGGCGGGGCTGCGGGCGCCAGGTACCTGTCGAGGAAGGCCTCCAGATGCTGGTAAAAACTGATCCTGGCCTGTTCGCCGCGGAATCCATGGCCTTCGTTTTCCTCACGGATGTACTCGTAGGTCTTGCCGTATTTCTTCAGCTGGCGCACCAGTCCATTCCAATTCTTGATGTCAACGCGCGGATCGTTCTCCCCGTAGGCATGGAGCGTCGGGATCTTGATTCGGGCGACGAAGTTCACCGGCGAGAGGGATTCGAGGATGCTCTTATCATCGCCAACCACGTCGTGGTAGAAGGCCTTCCCTTCGTCGCTCATTTCACCCTGCCAATTGGCGTACAACGTCAAGTCCGACACGCCGACATAATTCACCGCACAGCGATAGAGATCGGGCGTGAAGACGGCGCCGGCGAGGGCCGCATACCCGCCGTAGCTGGCTCCATAAATGCAGACGCGGGAAGGGTCCGCGATCCCCTGATCCACCGCCCATTTCACCGCATCGGTCAGGTCATCCTGCATCTTGCGGCCCCATTCGTGGCGTCCGGCGAGAAGAAAACTTTCCCCATAACCGCCCGAACCGCGATAGTTTGGCTGGAGCACGGCGTACCCGCGGTTGGCGAGGAATTGGACCTCCGGATTGTAACCCCAATAATCCCGAATCCCGTAGGGGCCGCCGTGCGGGTGGATGATCAACGGGACCCTTTTCCCTTTGGCTCCCGCCGGCAGGGTGAGAAAACCGTGGATCAAAAGCCCGTCGCGCGCACGAAATTCGATCGCCTTCATCGGCTGAAGCAGGTCCGGCGAAACACGCGGATACAGTTTCCCGAGCTGGACAAACTGCGCTCTGCCCCGGAGGTCGAGGAGGTAGTATTCGCCCGGATTCACATCGCCGCCCACCGCAACCGTGAAGACGTTCTCGTTCCGATCGGCGCTGATGATCGAAACATCAAACTTCGCCGGAAACGTCTTCTGCACGATTCCGGCGATCTTCGCCAGGCGGGGATCGAACCACTTTTCCTCCCGGCTGTCCGGACCATAACGAACCCTTTCCAGGCGCGAATGATCCCACGACAGGCCAACGGCCACAATCTCCCCCTTCTCCGATCGAAACAAGGGCTCCCCCCATCGCAGGGTCTTCGGGCTAAATCCATAGAGGGCGTCGTGTTCTTCTCCGTCACTTTTTGCCAGATACATGGTCTGGTTGTCCGACGAGAAACCAAAAAAACGAACGCGATTGGTGATCATGCCGATTTCGCGTCCACTCTCCGCGAAGGGAACCCATCGGCCCGCCTGATCGGCGCGGCATTCGTGGATGGTGCGGTCGCCGTCCTGCCGAACCCGGTACCTCACGTCGCCGGCGCCATCCGCGGCCCAGTCGCCCGTATCATGATCAAAGCCGAAAACACTGCCCCGTTTCGAGGTGATCAAATTCAACGCAAGGAGTCCGCTTTCGCCGCGGCTAATTCCCCCGAAAACGAGAATGTGCGTTGGGTCCAATGGCAAGGCATCCACAAGAAACGTGGAGCCGGCGCCCGCCACGATATCGACGGTCTTCTTTGAGACTTGAATCACCACGATCGCCTGTCGCTCGCGCCCGTGCGGGTCGGCGTAAAACACGATCCGGTCGTCGCCTTTCCAAAAGATCCCGTTGATCTCGCCATCATAGACCCGGGCGACGGGATCCAACTTGCCAGTGATCAGATCAAACAAAATCACCGAGAGCTTCCCGTCGACCGGGAAAAGGAAAGCGACGTGCCGGCCATCGGGAGAAACTATTGGTGCGGCTATTTCTGGATTCTCGAAGAAAGCGTCGACGGAGATTCGCTCCGCGGCGCGACCGCCAACGACCGGACCAAGGATGATCCACAACAGGAAAACACGGCAGCCGGACTTGAGGCGTTCGGGCATGGCGTCGATTTGCTTCGTTAAGGGGTGCAGGCGATTGGGGCCGGCGCGGAAAGGATGTTCCGAGTCTTAGAATCCTGATCACAGGTCTTCGCCGTTGCCAAATCCAAACTCGTCGGTTTTCGCCGCCGTAAGATTGGGGATGGACCGGATCTTTTTCCGGACGGATCCGGACAGGT
Source organism: uncultured Verrucomicrobiae bacterium (assembly GCA_963722225.1). Lineage (GTDB taxonomy): Bacteria > Verrucomicrobiota > Verrucomicrobiia > Opitutales > Opitutaceae > Fen-1467. The sequence continues at coordinate 19,441 of CAVRNM010000246.1, read as the reverse complement.
GTTCCGCGGCACTGGCAGGAGATCCACCTTCTGGCCGGCGGGAACGGCGCTGGAACGAGCCACGTGGGTCCGGCCATTGCTCATCCCGCAAACTGGCGCCACCGCATTGGCCCGACGCTAGCAGCCTGTCGGGCTTCGGGCCCTTCAGGCCGCTAAAAGCAAAACCGCCCTTTCATTGAGCAGGGAATATGATCCGATGAGCCAAAAGGACTCCAATCCGCGTAAACACCGCCGAGATTCTGGCAGTTTCCCCGGGTTGGATTGGGTGGTTTTGCCAGTGGGAGGCTGGCCGGACGAAAGTCCGACAGCCTCCTAGCGCGGCGGTTCGTGCGCTGCGGTCTTCTTCCTTTGATCCAGCAGGAGGTTGCCCAGCAGCACGTCGACCAGGCCGGTTCCCGCTCCTGAGGTTCCGCTGGACACGCTGATATCGGGCACGAGCTTGATCCCGCCACTCGCCAAGGCCTGGGCCACCTGGACCACCGCGTATTTGTCCGCCTCCATCGACGAGATCTTCATCTTGATGACGTCGGCTTCCGCGGTGCCGATCGCTCGCGTCTTGGAGGCTTCGGCATCGCCGACCGTCTTGACCACCATGGCGTCAGCTTCGGCATTGAGCTTCTTGGACCGGGCCTGCCCGTCGGCTGTCTTGACCGCCGCCTGGGCCGTGAAATCCGCCACCTGCACGCTTCGCTCCGCCGTGACCACCGTGGGCTGCGTATCCGCCATGGCTTTGGCCTGGGCCAGTTCCTTGCGGGCGTCTTCGGCGATCTTCTGGGTCTCGTAGGTGATCTTGGCCACCTCGGCGACCTTCCGGTCCGTCAGCGTCTTCATCAGCTCATCGGGCGGCACAATGTCCCCGATGAGGGTATCGACGGCGCCGACGTTGTATTCGGTCAGGGCCGCGCCGATCCGGATTTTGGCATCTTCCTGCCGGGCGGAGCGATTCTTGAGAAAATCGATGACGTCGGATCCCTGGGCCGCATTGCGGAAGTAATTGCCGATCGTCGGCTCGAGAACCTGCGTGACCAAGTTGAGCATCGAGCCGAAGCGGGCGATCACCTTGGGCGCGTCGTTCCGGGGGATGTGAATGATCTGCGCGACGTCGAGGTTGAACTTGAATCCATCGGAGGAGCGCACGGTGATCGTTGAAAGCTTCTCGTCGAGCTTGTGCGCCTCGCTCTTTCCGTTGGCCCAGTTGAGGACCACGTTCGCGGTGGGCACGATCTCCACTTTGTGAGTCCGCGGGTTGATCGGGTACTTGCCGGGGTCGAACGGCTCGACCCAGACGCCTTTCTCGCCGCGCTTGACGAGGTTTCCGTGCTTGAAGGAATCGCCCGTGACATCCACCCCGGCCCGGCCGACGTAGGCGATGATGACCCCGACGTGGGCGATCGGCACCTCCGTCATTTCCACGATCTCGACCGTGGCAAACAGCGGGTTCAAAAAGTACCGGCCCGCGTTCAGCACTTCTTCCTGGACGCCCTTGAATCCTCCCTGGTCAATAAACGTCTGGGCATCCTGGAACAGGTTGTGGCCGGGGACCTCGTGCCCGGCGATTTCGCCACTGGGAAGAGGAGCGCCTTCCTTCGTCGTGACGATGCCAATCGTGTTGTCCTGGATCTCCGTCGCCTGCTCCTCGCGCACGGTAAATAGGGACGTGTTGATCCGGTAGGTTCCCGGAGGGATGACCTGGAGTTGGGGCCCGCGCTCGCCCCCGTTGAGAAATGCCCGGGAATTTTGGAAGGCGTCGCAGGGCGTGCTCTTGGCGAGGACCCGGCCCGCGGGCAGCGGCGTGCCGTCGCGGGCTTCGACGACGCCAATGCAGTTCTCCTTGATCGTGATAAATTTCGCCGCCGTGATTTGATATTGCCACGGCCACAAGCCGAAGTGGACGCCAGGCGCCAAAGTATCCGCCTGATAGCCCGCTTCCCCCTGCAGCGCGATGATGGCGCCGTCGGGAAGCGTCTTGTGGCTGCCAAAGAGGACGAATTTCTTGTAGACGACGCCGACACTGTCCCCCGGGATAATGACCACTCCGAATATTCGGAGCAGGAACTTATAGAAGATCAGCGCGATGAGCAATGCTCCGACCACGGTCGCCAGAACTGATAGAGAGGTCATTGGGGGTAAGTCTGGTTATTCTCCTTGAGTCCCGAATGAGGGAGGTCCTGCCAATCGGACCATTGGGACTTGCAGGTTATTACGGTTGATTCGGAGATGAAAAAGATCAACAGAGATCGGGAATCCCAAGGCGGCGTTGACCCCGCCGGAATTGCCGGGCTGGGGCCGGATGATCTCGGAGGCGCGCGCAGCGGGCGTGCGCGGCACCGGCCATCAGCAGCCAATGAACTTCCGGGCCCTTCTGGCGGTTCTGGCCTGCTCTAGCTTTTTCCCAAAAGCCCAAGACCTCCGCGCAGACTCATTCGGCCTTCCCGCTGCCGGCCCGGTCGTCGGGAACCTCCCGACGGAACACGAACCAGCTCCAGCCGGAGACCCCCGAGAACCGATACGCCTCCGCCAAGCGGTAGTCCCCAAGGCCGTGCACCGCGATCTCGCGGGGAGGCCGAAACGCGAAATTCTGGCTGAGGACGATGAACCAGTCCGGGGTCGCCTCACCCCAGTGGGGTTGCTCGACATAGCGCAGCCGGTCTCCTCCGGGCACGCGGGGAGCGTAGAAATCGAACAGCAGGCGGTCGTGGAAATCGTTGTCGCCGCCGATGCGCACCACGTCCTGCGGTGAACCTTCCGCAATGCGGGCCAGCGCCTGGGCATAACTGCCCCGTCCGAGGGTGATGAGCGCATAGACCCGGGGAGTTTGCCCGGTGATCAGGACCGCCACCGCGGCCAGCAGCCACCACCGTCCCCCGTTCGGCCAGGCGCGGGCGCAGCGGCAGACCACGTGGGAAAGGAGCAGGTAAAAGAACGGGAACGCCACAATGAAGTATCTGAAATATAGATACGTGGGGCGGGTCAGGACGACCATCAGGGCGGGGGCCAGGCCCAGCACGGCGAGGAAAAGCAGCCACTGGGGGTCGCGCTCCCGGAGCAGCAGGACCACCCCTGCCGCCCCGACCATCAGCACCCCGGCCATCGCCACGGCCGGAAACCCGGGCACCTCCGGCCAGCCCAGGAGCAACGCCGAGGCCTGGCCCACCACCTGCCACTTCGGGTAGATGGGACCTCCGCCAATCTCCATGCCCCGCAAAAAGAACGCATACCACCAGGCGAAGAAAGCCAGCGGGGGCCCGTGGTGCGCCGCGAGGCGCAGCGCTTTTTGCCGGAAGGATCCCGTCGCTTGAATCTCCCGGGCCAGGCTCCACAGGCAGAATGCGATGGTCGCCATGATAAACGTTGGATGGGAAAGCACCCCCAGAATCGAGACGGCCCAGAACAACGCCGCCCGGCCCGGCCGGAAGCGACGCAGGTTTTGCTGGAGGAAGGCGCAAGCGGCCAGGGCGAAGAAAATCGCCGGGGCATAGCCGCGCGCCTCGGAAAAATAGAGCAGCAAGGGATAGGAGGTTCCGGTCAGGGCCAGGCTGCACCAGGCTTCCTGGCGGCCCCAGCTCTGGCCGGCGATGTAACCGGCCAGCACCACACTGCCGATGCCTGTGCAGACCGCGAAAAGACGGTAGACGATGAGAGACCGCTGTTCCCCGGCCCAGTAAAGGAAGACAGTGTTGAGCGGATGGTTGTTGTCGTGGTGGAAGCGAACGAACACGTCCATGACCGAGTGCGAGGCGTGGGCAAAACCCAGCGACCAGATCTCGTCGAGCCAGAGATCGCCCCGGGCCGAGGCAAGGATGAGCACCGAGGACACGACCAACACCAACCCGAAGGCCCAGCGAACGGGTCGTGAGGTTCCTACGGTTTCCATGGATTAAGAGGCTCTTCCCGCAAACACCGCCGATCCTGCCACAGGCACCGCCGCTCAGCAATCCGATCTTCGTCGCCCGCGGCAAATCCCCGAGACGGCGTCGTGCCAGGAACGCCGTCCCATCCATCAGAAGGTTTTCGCGCCAGCCAGTGATAACACTTGTTGCCGGGGTCGCCGGCCCCGGCTTATCCGCCAAAGCGTGGGCGAAGGCGAAACCGGCCCCAGCGAGGCCGGCTACAATGCAAGCGCTGCCCCGAACTGCCCCGCTCCGCTAATCGTTCCGGCGGCCGCCGCTCAACAATGCCAGCAGGTAGAGAAGGTTGCCGAGCGACGAAATGAACGCCGCCAGGTAGGTCAGCGCCGCGGCATCCAGCGTCTCCGACACCCCGGGAAGTTCATCGCGATCGATGATTCCCAGTTCGGGCAGCTCGACCTTAGCCCGACGGCTGGCGTCAAACTCGACCGGCAGCGTGACCAATTGAAACGCCGTCATGACCATGAGCGCCGCAATGCCAAGTTTCAGCATCAGGCCGCCGAAGATCGAGCCAATGAACACAATGCCAAAGCCGGTGATGAAATAGGCGACCGGCGCCGCGATCTGGACGGCTGGCATCATCGTCTGCCGCAGGCCCATCATCGCGTAGCCCACCTTGTGCTGGATGGCGTGTCCCGACTCGTGCGCCGCGACGCCCAAGGCCGCCAGGCTCGTGCCGTGGTAGTTGTCCGACGAGAGCGCCAGACGTTTGTGGACGGGATCATAGTGGTCGCTGAGCTGGCCGGTGACCTCGACGATCTCGACGTCGGTGATGCCCGCGCGGCGCATGACGGCATCCGCCGCCTCCGCGCCGGTGATGTGGCCGCGGGACTGGATCTGCAGGTTCTTGTTGTAAGCGCTCGAAACGCGCATCTGCGCGTAGAGGCCGAAAAGCAGCGGAATAACGATAAGGACAAGCCAGGGGAGCATGGTAAAAAGGAATTGCTGGTCCGAGTTGAGCAGCTTCGCGGCCAAGACGCAATCGTTGGGCCGAGCGCGGCGAAAAATCCCTGAACCTTCCAGTTACCAGAGCGATACAAGTCCATTCAACGCTGGAGCCCGATCGCGCTGGCGACGGTGGTGCGCCGCCATGTCCCAAGAGCCAGGACGATTACGGGAAAATGCGGCGCACGACGCTGATTCCGACCTCAGCAGTTCAATTCAACCACGGATTACACTGATTGCACAGATGCGGAAGGTTGCAGGGAGAGAATGACGCAAGGCGAGGCATTCATTGTGATTCAAAGAATGAAGTGACTTCCACGGGTGGAGCGGCTTGTCCACAAGACGTTCTGGACACGCTGGGGACAACCGAGCCCCGCTGTGGCTCTGAGCGCGTTGGGGACAACGCGCACCCCCCGGGGCGGGGCGACATCAGACACGCGCACCACCATTTGGTCTCCAGCTACGAATGGCCTGCTTGGCTGAGCCGCGCGACGACGGCCGGCAGGAGCGCGTGTTCGGCCGCGTGCACCTTCGCCTCGAGCGTCGCCAGGGTGTCCTCAGACGTAACCCAGACCGCCGCCTGATCGATGATCGGGCCCCCATCCACCTCGGAGGTGACCCGATGCACCGTGCACCCAGTGACTTTCACGCCACGACGCCACGCCTGGCCAATGGCGTCGAGCCCCGGGAAGCTGGGCAGCAAGCTGGGGTGCAGGTTGATGATGCCCTGCGGAAACGCCTCGATGAAGCTCGGCTTCAAAATGCGCATGAACCCGGCCAGAACGATGAGACCCGGTGCGCTCTTCCGGATCGCCTCGATGTACCGCCCCTCCCCCGCGTCATCGAATTTCGTCCTGAACGGCCCGGGATCGAGCAACTGCGCCGGCACGCCGAAGCGCGGCCCGAGGGCCAGGATCGGCGCCTCCGCCCGGTCGGAAAAGATCTGCACCACGCGGGCCTCGCCCAACCGACCTTCCAGTTGGGCGGCCAGAAGGGCCTCGGCGTTGCTGCCTCGTCCGGAACCGAGAATGACGACGCGCATGGTGGTCATTCCCGCCCGCCTTCAGGTTGAGCAATCTCCCCGGTGGAGCGCGTTGTCCCCAGCGCGTTGGAGCCGCTTGGGGACAAGCGGCACCACCTGGTCCGGCACGGGCGCGTTAGACTCATGGCGGAAGCGACACGGAGTCAGATCTCTCCCGCCGCCTTGATCCGGGCAATCAGCGCGGTCGTGCTGAAGCCGCGCAAGAACGGCAGGAACTTGATCTTCGCTCCCACGGCTTCGAGCGCCGCCCGCTCCCCCGGGTTGAGCGTCGTCAGCGTGTAATCGCCCGCCTTGACGTAGACGTCGGGCTGCAGCGCCCGGATTTCCCGGGTGAGCCGGCCGCTGCGAAAAATCACAATTCCGTCAACCGACCGCAGCTGTCCCAGATTGTAGGCGCGCGTGCGCTCGTCGAGAATGGGACGGAGCGGGCCCTTGAGTTCCTTCACGCTCCGGTCGGAGTTCAAGGCGACAAACAGCCGGCCCTGGCGACCCGCGAGCTTCCGGGCCTGATTGAGGTACGAGGCGTGGCCGGGATGCAGCAGGTCAAAAACGCCGTTGGTCAACACGAGTTTCCCGCCGGCCCGCCGCAGCCGCGCGCGCGCCTGCACGGCCTGACGAAGGGTCATCAGTCTTGGATTCGGCAGCTTCATGAAAAAACAAACCGGTCAGAAGAACTTCTTGGCCTTCTCGAAGAAACTCCGCCCCACCGGCTCATCGGCATCGCCGCTGGCGAGCGCGTAGTCCTCCAGCTTCTTGCGCTGTTCCGGCGTCAGGTGGGTCGGCACTTCGACATGCATCCGCACCAACTGGTCGCCGGGCTGGCCCGAGCGGAGGCCCGGCAGGCCGCGTCCCTTCAAGCGGAACGTCGTGCCCGACTGGGTGCCGGCCGGGATCTTGAGCGAGGCCTTGCCCGAAAGCGTCGGCACTTCAATTGTGCCGCCGAGCGCCGCCAGCGTGAACTTGACCGGGATCTCGCAGAACAGGTCGTCCCCCTGGCGCTCGAAGACCTCATGCTCCTTGACGTGAATGACGATGTAGAGGTCGCCGGCCGGACCGCCGTTGATCCCGGCTTCGCCGTTGCCGACCGAACGCAGCTTGGAGCCGGTGTCCACCCCCGGCGGAACCCGCACATTCAGCTTGGAGGTCTTGTTGGCGCGTCCCTCGCCCCGGCATTCGCGGCAGGGCTTCTCGGTGCGGGTGCCGTTGCCATGGCACGTGGGACAAACCTGGCGGACGGTGAAGAAACCGCGCGATGTCGTCACCTGCCCGGCGCCACGGCAGGTGGGGCAGGTCACCCGCTTCGAACCCGGCTCGGCCCCCGTGCCGTGGCAGTGTTCGCAGGCAGCGAGCTTGCGGAACGAGATCTCCTTTTCCACCCCCCGCGCCGCCTCCTCCAGCGTAATCTCAATGTCATAACGCAGGTCCGCCCCTTCGCGCGCTCCGTCGGAGCCGCCGCCACCGCCGAAGAACTCCTCGAAGATGCTGCCGCCCCCGCTGCCGCCGAAGACTTCGCGGAAGATGTCGAACGGATCGTGGAAACCGCCCGTCCCGGCGCCGCCGGGTCGCGGCCCGCCCCCCTGCGCGAAGGCCGCGTGGCCGAACCGGTCGTAGGCGGCCCGCTTGTCCGGATCCTTGAGCACCTCGTAGGCCTCGGAAACCTTCTTGAACATCTCCTCCGCCTGCTTGTTGCCGGGATTCTTGTCCGGGTGGTACTGGACCGCTTTCTTGCGGTAGGCCTTCTTCAAGTCCTCCTCCGTCGCTTCCCGGGGCACACCGAGCAGTTCGTAATAGTCTTCCTTTGCCATGAGTGATTGGGTGCGATCTCGCGCCGGTAAAATGTTCTGGTTTCTGCCGAACGAAGCGCGGTTGCCGCTTCAGGTGGTTTCCTTCTTCGGCGGTCCGCTGGACACCACGACGCTCGCCGGCTGCAGCAAGCGCCCATGCAGCGTATACCCGGTCCGCACCACCTGCAATACGTGCTCCTCGGGCACCTCCGGGCTGGCCTGATGGGAAATCGCCTCCTCGAGATGGGGGTCGAATTTCTGGCCCATCGGGTTCACTTCTTTCAGTCCGTGGCGCTCGAGCACGCCCTTGAGTTGCTCCAACACCATGGCGACTCCGTCGACGACGGTTTTCGGGTCGGTCTGCTGACGCGCGGCCCCGAGGCCAAGCTGCAGGTTTCCCAGGATGGGCAGAAGGCCCTGCAGCAGGCCGGCCGTGGCAAACTGCCGCAGCTCCTCCTTCTCGCGGGCCACCCGCCGCCGGAAGTTTTCCAGATCGGCCATGGCGCGCACGTAGCGGTCGTAATTGCCCGCCGCCTCCTTTTTCGCCGCCGCCAGCTGCTCTTCCAGCGCGGCTTCGGCCGCCGGCGGAATGGCCTTTCCGTCCACCGCGGGGGCTGTCGCGGGCGGCGGATCGCCGCCGGCGGCAGCAGGCGGGGTCTTCGCCTCTTCAGGCATTGGACCGGGCTGGACAGGTAGCTTCTGGTTTGCGGGTTCGGTCATGGAAAACGGGCAGTAAACTCTTTTCCCCAGGATTTCTCAAGCGCTTCGAGAAACGGAGGCGAAGTTCTCCGTCACCAGCACCAGCGAGTCCTCGACGGCGGTGAATACAAAACCGTCCGCATAGGGGAGCAGGACGTTGTCACCGCCAGCCAGCACAGCGCCGGTGCCCGCTTCGCTCACCCGGCCGTGGACCACGTGCAGCAGCCGCGGCTGCTGGCCGGCCGCAAACCCCACCCGGGCGCCGCGGGCCAGCGGCTGGCGCCGGATGCGAAACTCGGCGCAATCCGCCAGCACGGCGGCCACCGGCGCAGCCCGCACGAGCGGCGGCGTCGGCTGACCCCAGAGAATCGAGGCGAGCGCCTCGCGCCGGTGCAGGGTCCGCGGTTTGCCGTCCAGGCCTGTGCGGCCCCAATCGTAAACGCGGTACGTGGTGTCCGAATTCTGCTGGATCTCAAGGATGAGGCTTCCCGCGTCAATCGCATGCACCGTGCCGCTTTCCACGAGCACGGAATCACCCGCTGTCACGGCCAGGCGGTTCACGCAAGTCTCCAGCCCGCCCCGGTCGAGCGCCCGCTCAAACTGCCCCCGGTCGATTCCCGGCCGCAGTCCCACGATGACCGCGGCGTCCGGGGCCGCGCCGGCGATGAACCAGTTCTCCGTCTTGGGCTCGCCACCCAGGGCCGGGGCCTGGGCCGCCGGCGGGTGGACCTGCAGACTGAGCCGTTCCCGGCAATCAAGCCATTTCACCAGGATCGGAAACGGCCGGTTGGCCGGCCACCGCGGGCCCATGATGTCCGCGCCGTGAGCTTCGATCAGCCCGCGCAGCGACTGACCTGCCGGCGGCCCTCCCGGCACGCGCGATTGCGCCTCCGGGCGGTCGACGATCTCCCAGCTCTCGCCGATGACCCGACCGGGAGGCAGCGTCCGGCCAAACGCGTCCGCCAGCGCCCGTCCGCCCCATACCCGCTCCTGGTAGAGGCTTTCGAATTGCAGGATCCCCATCATTTCGGCCCTTCTGAGTTAATCGTTAAAATGAATACCAGCTATTTACATTGACCGACCGGAACGATACCCTCCGATTCCGGTCGGAGTTCCGCCGTTACACAAATGCCCAGACCCGGGAATTCAAACTCAAAGAACGCCTCCCCATTCGACGGTCCCCGCCACCGCCCGAAATGGTTCGCCGCCAGCATGTGCTTTCTGCTCGGCGCCTGGCTTTCCGTCACGCTCATGGATTACAAGCCGATCCAGAGCCACGAATTCCAGATGGGCGGGAGGAGCGCATGGAACGGACAGGTGTGGGCGATCGAGAAGGTGGCTGCGCCCCAGCCGAACTTGGGCGGCCCGTGGGGCGCGGAGATCGCCTGGTGGTGCCTGCACATGGTTGGTGTCGGCACTTGGTTTATTCCGGTCTTCCTCCTGTGGTTCTCCTGGGTCGCCGTCCGCAACGCCCGGCGGTTCGTCTTCACCCGCGCCATCGCCATGACGCTCTGCATCATGACGCTCGCCGGCCTCATGGCCATGGTGGAGAGCTTCACGAACAGCGACTACTACACGCTGGGGCTCGGCGGCTGGGTCGGAAAGCAGCTCTATGGTGAACTGCTGAAGAACACGGTCGGTGTCGTCGGTGCGGGCCTGCTGCTGGGAACCATCTATGCTCTCACGTTTGCCTTCATCTTCAGCCGCGATGTCGGTGCGGAGATCGAGAAAGCCTTGGCGTGGATTCATGGCTGGCGCCTCCGGCGGGCACAGAATGCCGCCGAGCGTGCTGAGCGGGAGCAGAAGGAGCGGGTGGCGAAGGAAAAAGCTGAAGCCGCCAGGGCCGCCGCCGCCAGCATGATGCCGCCGGTGACCGCGAAGAAGCAGCTGATCATCCCAAAAACCAAAGAGGACCTCGCCCGGGAAGCGGCGCCTGCCAAGACCACCGAGTCCACTCCGCCCGAACGGCCGGTCAGCGGGTCAAAGCCGCCGGTCGATCTGCCCGCCAGCGCGTCAAGATCTTCAATTCCACCGCTGGGCAAGCTCAATATCGTCAAGCCGGAGGAAACCAAAAAGGCCAAAGCCGTGCCGCTGGCGCACGCCGGCGACAACTATCAGTTTCCTCCCCTTTCCCTCCTGCGCGAACCCGTCACCGTCGATGCCAGTTCGAGCGAGGAGGAGCATCGGCAGAACGCCGAGAACCTGCTCCGGATCCTGGGTGAATTCAACGTGGAGGTGACACTGGGGGAAATCCACGTCGGGCCGGTCATCACGCGCTACGAGGTCGTTCCCGCGGCCGGCGTGCGCGTGGAAAAAATCTCGGGCCTCGACAAGAACATCGCCCTCGGCATGCGCGCCCAGTCGGTCCGCATCATGGCGCCCATTCCCGGCAAGGCCGCCGTCGGCGTCGAGGTGCCCAACCAGAAGGCGACCCAGGTGGGCCTGAGGGAGATTCTGGAATCGGAGGACTGGGCGGGCGCCAAGGCCGACCTGCCGATCGCGCTCGGCAAGGACGTCAGCGGCAAGCCGCTCGTGTCTGATCTCGCCAAGATGCCCCACCTGCTGATCGCCGGCGCGACCGGGTCGGGCAAGTCCGTGTGCATCAATGCCATCATTTCCTCGATCCTTTATCACGCCAGTCCGCGGGATGTGCGACTGCTCATGGTCGACCCGAAGATCGTCGAATTGAAGATCTTCAATGCCCTGCCGCACATGCTGATCCCGGTGGTCACCGAGGCGAAGAAGGTGCCCGCCGCGCTCAAGTGGCTGCTGAAGGAGATGGAAAAGCGGTACCAGATTTTCGCCCGGGTCGGCGTGCGCAATATCAGCAGTTTCAACAGCCGGAAGAAATCCGGCAAATCCGGATCCGCGCCGGCCATGGAAACCCAGGCCACGCTCGACGTAGGCGACGGCGACGAGCTCGAGATCCCCGACCACATGCATTACATCGTCGCCATCATCGACGAGCTCGCGGATCTGATGATGGTGTCACCGGCGGAAATCGAGACCCTGGTCGCGCGGCTGGCCCAGCTGGCGCGGGCCACCGGCATCCACATCATCATCGCCACCCAGCGCCCGTCCGTGAATGTCATCACGGGCGTGATCAAGGCGAACCTGCCCTCGCGCATCGCCTTCCAGGTCGCCTCCCAGATCGATTCACGGACCATCATCGACACCAAGGGCGCCGAGACATTGATCGGCCGGGGTGACATGCTCTTCTCTCCGCCGGGTTCCTCCAAGCTCGTGCGGGCGCAAGGGGCGATGGTTTCCGACGAAGAGATTGCGAAGATCATCGAATTTCTCCAGCGGAACGGTCCGCCGGTCTATGCGCAGGAGGTCCAGGCCCACATCGACCAGGCGGCGAACGAAGACGAGGAGGGCGACGACAAGGAGGCGGACGAGGACGACGGCGAAATGGGCGACGATGACGAGTTGTACCAGCAGGCGATGGAAGTCCTCAAGACCACCCGCCGCGCCTCCACCTCGATGCTCCAGCGCCGACTGCGCATCGGTTACAATCGCGCCGCCCGCATCATGGAATTGATGGAGGAAAAAGGCGTCGTGGGACCCGAGAACGGAGCCCAGCCGCGCGAGATCCTGACCGACTTGGAAAAACTCTAGGAGGCTGTCGGACTTTCGTCCGGCCAGCCTCCTATTAGTAGCCTGAAGGGCTCGAAGCCCGACAGGCTGCTAGCGCCCGCCCGGATCGGCCCCGCAAAAATCGGTCTTCCAATCCGCAGACAAATTGCATACCTGTCTGCCATGCAGACTATCGGCGAGCGACTCGAAGAAGCCCGCAAGCGCAAGGGGATCTCCATCCGCGAAGCTTCGGAAGCGACCAAGATCCGGAGCGAGTATTTGCATAAACTCGAGAGCAACAGCTTCGATTTCAACCTGCCCGAGATCTACATCCGCGGGTTCCTGCGCAGCTATGCGGTTTATCTCAAGCTCAATGGCGACAAGCTGATGGCCGACTACAAGACGCTGGTCCCCAGCGAGGGTCGGAACTCCCGGCGCGATAACCGCGAGGTTTATGGCCGCGTGGATCTCGGACCGCCGACGGCGCGACCAACGACAACCGAGCCGGCCCCCGCCACGGAAGATTCCAACACGACCTCGCCGTCGGCAGCGGTCAACGTGCGTCCGAGCAGCTTTTCAGTCTCCGCCAACACCAATGCCGTCCCGATTGACCTCGGGCTGGTCATCAAGATCGCCGTCATGGCGGGACTGGCGATTGTCTTCATCTTCGCGCTCTATTTCGGCATCCGGGCCTTTTCCGGCGGCTCGGCGAGGCAGGCGGCGACGGAACTCAGGCCCGTCCCCCAGCAGACCCTGATGCTCACCGCCATCGGTCCCGTTGATGTCCAAGTGCGGGAGGACGCGACCAATGGCCCGATCATCTGGAAAGGCCACCTGGAAGCCAACGACAACCATTCGATGACCAAGCGCGGCAGAGTATTCCTTTCTGCCAGCGAGATGGGCAACTTGCAGATTGAAGTTGGCGGCAAGCGCGCTCCCAACCCTTATTCGGGCAATCTCACCGTGCAGATCCCGTAGTCGCGCGGCGGTCTGGTCCGGCAGACTGTTTATCCGGGACCATTCGAATATAGGGCGGGGTCACCGCACCCCGCCGCGTTCGGTGAAATAGCGGGATCCGGCGATCCCGCCCTACAAGGTTGCGTCAGACGATCCGTGGAACTGCGCCCGAGAACCACCCCGGCCGCAGGACCCGGCTCATCGGAGCCCGACCGGGGGCCCAAGGACCTCCCGCAGCAAAACGGCCCGGCGCAATCCGCCGCGGCTGCGCAGATCCGGCAACCGCTCTAAGGGAGGCTCCGCCTTCCGCGCCTCCGCCGCGACCATTGCCGCCCTTGAGCGCTTCGCTGCCTCCAATTCGCGGACCCGCACGACCATCTCCTGCTGACGTTTGAGCTCGGCCGCGATCCTTGCCTCAGCCAGGGACGCCACGTCGGGCGGAGGCTCCACGCGAACCGGCCGAATCTCCTCGATCATCGGAGGCGCCGCCGGAAACGGCCTCGGCTCTTCCGCGTCATCGTCCGTCTGCCTCGCCACCGGCACCAGCCCCCGCCGCTCCATGATCCGCCGGCGGATCTCTTCCTGGATGCGGCGCGTGCGCTCCTCGTCCCCGGGCGCGCCGGGCATCGACCGCCGGGGCTCCTCGCCTTCCGCCGTTTTCTTAAAGCGCTGCAAAATCCCTGCCACCGCGATGGCGACCAAAATGAGGATCTGCAGATGATCGAGAATCCATTCCATGGCAATGAAGGCCCCCTAACCTGTTTCGGGCCGGTCGCGTCGCCGCCTATTTCTTCCCGCCTTCCGGCTGCGCGATCGCGCCCCGCATGTCGGTGTCGGCCTGGATGTTTTGCATCCGGTAATAGTCCATGACGCCGAGGTGGCCGCTGCGAAACGCCTCGGCCATCGCGAGCGGCACCTGGGCCTGCGCTTCGACGACCTTCGCCTGCATCTCCTGCGTCCGGGCTTTCATCTCCTGCTCCAGGGCCACCGCCGCGGCGCGGCGGATTTCGGCCTGCGCCTGCGCCATGTTCTTGTTCGCCTCGGCCTGGGCCACCTGGAGCTTGGCGCCCACGTTTTCGCCGACATCGACGTCGGCAATGTCAATCGAAAGGATCTCGAACGCCGTGCCCGCATCGAGGCCGCGCGCCAGCACGGTCTTGGAAATGCTGTCCGGCGACTCGAGCACGACCTTGTAGCTCTCCGCCGAGCCAATGGTGGTGACGATGCCTTCGCCGACCCGGGCGATGATGGTGTTCTCCTTCGCCCCGCCGACAAAGCGGTCGAGGTTGGTCCGCACCGTCACGCGCGCCTTTACCTTCACCTGTATCCCGTCCTTGGCGACACCGTCGATCGTCGGCCGGCCGCCCTCGGGGTTCGGACAGTCGATCACTTTCGGATCCACCGACGTGCGCACCGCTTCCTCCACGGATTTCCCCGAGCCCTTGGTGGCCAGGTCGATCGCACAGGCCCTTCTCCAGTCGAGTGCAATGCCCGCCTTCTGGGCCGCGATCAGCGCGTGGACGCAGGCGATGACATTGCCGCCGGCGAGGTACTGCGCCTCGACTTCATCGATGGACAAGATGATGCCGGCCTTCGTGGCCCGGATGCGCGCATCCACGACCAAGCCGTAAGGCACCTGGCGCAGCCGCATGGCCACGAGGTTGACCATGCCAACGTAGGCGCCCGCCAGCCACGCCCGCAGCCAGACGCTAAAAAACGAGAAAATAATCCCGAGCAGGATCAGGCCGGCAATCCCGAGGGCGATGAAGAAAACAATGGAGATATTCATGGTGTGGTGACGATTAAGCGAAAGTTGTCCACGGCGACGACCTTGAGCGTGGTGCCCTTGGCCACGTGGCCGCTCTGCGAGAACGCGTCGTAGCGCCGTCCCTCCAGCATCACATAGCCGGACGGGGCCAGCGTGGTGACCGCTTCACAAAGCCGGCCCACGACCGCCTCCGTCTCGGCCAGCGGAGGCTGGCTGGTCGCGCCGATCGAATCGTGGAGGAAAAATCGCCGGCCCAGGCGCGTCTTGGGCAACAGGCCAAACTCGATGTACAGCGCGAGCCCCAGGACGGCGAGACCGGCAAGGACGGCCAGGCCGCCGCCGCCCAGACCGTAGTTCACGAACGCCAGGACGCAGGCCCAGATCATCGCCGCCCCGCCGAGCATGCCCAGCACCGAGCTCGGCATGAAGACTTCGAACGCCAGGAGCACCAGGCCCACCAGGAAGAGCAGAAGAATCGCGGTCATGACGGTAGTTTCTCCACCTTGAGTCCGAAATCGGTGCGCCCGACGACCACGACTCGCGTGCCCGCCGCCGCCGAGCCGAGTTCAAGCTGGGCCTGATGGCGGCAACCGTCGATCTCCACTTCGCCGGCCGGGCGGAGCGGCGTCGTCACGACGCCCTCGCGGCCCACCAGCGCCGTCGCGGACGCGCCCGCCGCCGGCGCGGAGCCGGCGACCTGGGCCGTCGTGTCAACGGCCGTCTGCAGCACCATGCGGTCCCACAGCCAGCCTTTCGGCGCGAAACGCAGGAGCGCCGCGCCCAGGATCAGCGCCAGGGCCAGGCCGGCGCCCAGGTTGACGAGCGGCGCAAGAAAGAGATCCCCGGAAACCGCGATGGTCACGGGTTCATTGGGCCAGATGTCGGCCATCGCCCACACCAGCGAACCGAGCATGAGCGCCACGCCGCTCACCGCCATCACCGCCACGCCCGGAAAGAAAAAGACCTCCACCGCCAGCAGCAGGAGCCCGACGGCAAACAGAATCATCGGTTCGTGGCCGGAGAAGCCCGCCACATAATGACCGAGGAACACGAGCGCCAGCAGGACGATGCCGGCAATGCCAAAGAAGCCAAATCCGGGCGTCTTGAACTCGATGATCAGGCTGACCACCCCCAATCCCATCAGGATCGGAGCGATCGCGTTGAGCCACACCGCCAGCTGTTCCGACCAGGTGACCTCGAGCTGGACGATCGCATAGCCCTGCGCGCCGAATTTCTGCCGCAGCAGGTCGTCGATGTCCCCGGCGACGCCGGCCGCCAGCAGCGGCCGGGGCGGGTCGCCATAGGTCTTCGCTGCCTCGGTCGCCGTGAGCGAAAGCAGCTCTCCCTTCGGCTTGATGACGAGATCGCCGATCTTCAGCTCGTAATCCTTGTCAATCATCGCCGAGATCACCTGGCCGCGGTAGCCCTTGCCTTCGGAAATGGCGCGCACGCGGGCCTTCAGGTAACTGACGACCTTGAGCTTCATCGTTTCGTCGATGTCCTGCCCGGTCGAAGTCACGGGCGCCGCGGCGCCGATCACGCTGCCGGGGGCAAACCAGATCTCCTGGGTCGTCGCCGACACGAAGGCGCCGGCCGACATCGCCTCCTTGTCAACGTAGGCGATGGTCTGGCCGGGAAACTTCTCAATCGCCTTCATGATCTCGAAGGTCACGTCAAGCGCACCGCCCGGCGTCTCCAGGTCGAGCACGACCACCTCGGCCTTGCGCTCAATGGCCTCCTTCAGGCCGCGGCGCAGAATATAAAGCACCGGCGTCGCAATCTCGTCGCGCACCGGCACGACGTAGACCGTGACCTTGTGATTCGGCCCGGTGTGCCCGACTCCGCGTGCCTCCACCGCCGCCGGGGCACTCCCGCTCGCCGATTCCGAACCGGCGGCGCGCGACTCCTCGGCCGCCGAGGTCATGAGGACACCCAGCACACCCAGAAGCCAGCAACGGAGGATTCGAGCGAGCATGAACCACCAGACTGGCCCACCGCGCGCCCGGAAGCAAGCGCCCCGATGACGCCGGCCGTCAACCAACCGGGGGTATCCGTTCTCAGCCGAATCCATGCAGTCGGCTGTAGGGCGGGATCGCCGTACCGAGCGCCACAAGGCGCGACATCCGCCATCCCGCCGATTTGCCGAGAGTGGCGCGGTGCGGCGACCCCGCCCTACAACGCCCCGCCGAAACGGTGCGTCGAACTGAGAGCAAGAATCGCCCCAACGGCATCGATCTCGGCCCAGTGGGAACGTCCGGTCTCGGCCCGCCGGCGCGCACCTCGGGCGGGACCGCCAGGCCCGTCGCCAAGCGAGAACGGCCCGCAAAAAACCACGTGCAGAATGTCTTTGTCCAGTTCCGCGTCATCCTGTATGGTAACGGCAGATGGAAAAGATTCCCTACCTCGGCCAAATGTTGACCCGCTGGCAGGTGGGTCCGTCGACCTTTCTCGCGCTGCCCGAAAAGGGCGCGCGCCTCATGAACTGGCACCTGACACTCGGCGACGGCACGGTGCGCGACGTCATTTACTGGCCCGAGCTGTCCGCGCTCGACGACATGGCCAAGGTGCGGGGCGGCAATCCCATCCTGTTCCCGTTTTGCGGCCGCACCTTCGATGCGGGCATGATTCACCACTGGCGCGATGAGAACGGCACCCGCCGGCCGATGCCCATCCACGGGCTCGCCCGGCAGGGGGAATTCCAGGTCCAGCGCCTGGAGGAGCGGGGGTTCACGGCGCTGTTTCAGCCGGGTGAGGAGGCGCGCGCGGCCTACCCGTACGACTACGAGTTCACGGTGAGCTACCGGTTCGAGCCGCTGGCGGTTTTTGTGGAACTCCGCCTGCGCAACCTCGACACCAAGCCCATTCCGTGGTGCGCCGGCCATCACTTCTATTTCACCGTGCCCTGGGATGAATCGCACACCCGCCAGGATTATTTCATCCGCCTCCCCGCCCGGGCGACCCTGCGACAGAACTTTGACGACGGGCGGCTTCATCCCGGGCCGCGGCTCGGACCGGAGGAATCGCTCGCGAACAAGGATCTCATCGACGTCTTCCATACCGCGCTCAAGAGCAACGCGGTCGTTTTCGGCGTCCGCGGCGGCGAGGACCGGATCACGGTTCGTCTGGGTCCGGACCGGGTGCCCCCGAAATCCGCCGCCCTGGTCACTTGGACGCTGGCAGACGATTCGCCCTTTTACTGCGTCGAACCTTGGATGGGACCGGCCAATGCACCGGAGCATCGGACCGGGCTCCAGCAGGTCGCGCCAAGCGAGACGCAGATGTTTCTGGTTGAAGTCAGCTTGAAGTAGTTTTCTAGCCGCCGGCTTCCGGTCGCGGCGCAATGGTCTTGTGCTTCTGCCCTTGCCGTTCGGCCGCCACAACATTCTGTAGCCATCATGCTGGTCCCGCCCCCAGACTTCGCCATCCTCGACATCGGTGGCACGGAAATCCTGATCATCATGGTGATCGCGCTGCTGCTTTTCGGCAGTGAGCGACTGCCCAGCCTGGCCCGCAGCATGGGCAAATCACTCCGTGAATTCAAGAAGGCGACCAGCGGCCTCGAGGAGGAGTTGCGGCGCGCCCTCGAAACTCCCCCGCCCTCCCCGCGCCCGACGGGGAAAATGACCCCTTCGCCCGCTCCGCCTCCACCCGCCGTCACTTCGCCAACAACCGCCCCAACGGTTTTCACTCCGCCGCCGCCCGAGGACTCTCCTTATCCGTATTCGCCAACGCCTGCTCCGCCGGCCGTTGCCCCGCCAACGCCCACCTCGGCGGCTGTCATACCGCCTGCCGCCACCCCGCCGCCCTCCGAGGATTCTCCGTTTCCGTAAAGGGCGACCCCGGCGGCTGTTGGCTGCAGTGATGGAAACGCAGCGCCCTCCCTCCCATGGCCGACGACGTCGAACCCGTTCGCATTCCGATCACCGGCGAGCTCGATCTCCATGCCTTTCGCCCGGCTGAGGCCGCCAGCGTGGTGGAGGAATACCTCGCCGCATGTCGCGAACGCGGCCTGACCTCCGCGCGCATCATCCATGGGAAAGGCGCCGGCACGCTGCGCGAGACCGTCCACGCGTTGCTGCGGCGCTCGCCGCTCGTGGAGTCGTTCCGTCTGGGAGACGAAACCAGCGGCGGCTGGGGGGCCACCGTGGTGCGAATCAGGCCGCTGTCCCATTGAGCCGGCCCCGCCGATCATCCTTTTCCGGCGCCATTGATCACGGCAGGATTGTGCTGCCGGCAGAAATCGCCATGCTGCGTTCCACCCATGAAAGCTACCTTCTCCTACGGACTGATCCTCGCCGCGGGCCTCATCGTGCTCACGCTCGTCGGCTTCTTCCTCGGTTTTCAAACGGACAAGATTGCCGACGGGCGCTGGTTCGGGCTTCTGACCTTTGCGCTCATCATCGTCGTGACGTGGCTGGGCATCAAGGCCGTGCGGGAAGAAGCGAAGGACAAGGCCATGACCTACGGGAAAGGAGTGGGTTCCGGCGTACTCATCAACCTCTACGGGGGCGTCGTCAGCTCGATCTACAGCTTTTTCCACCTCACATTCATCAATCCCAGCTTTGCCGATTACACGGTTAACGCGACGCGCCAGCAGTGGGCGGAAAAAGGCCTGAGTGATGCCCAGATGGACGCCATGGAAAAAGGCATGAGAATGATGTTGTCGCCGGCAATTGCCTCCATCTGGGGATTGGTCATGACAGTGTTCGCCGGGCTAGTGGTCGCCTTGGTGGTGTCGGCGTTTCTCAAGCGGGCACCG
>CAVRNM010000245.1:0-4077 GCA_963722225.1 uncultured Verrucomicrobiae bacterium | reverse complement strand
GGAAGTCGGCCACCCGGCCGGCGCGCTCCAGCGACTGGTTGAGCGTGTCGCCCTCGCCGGGGACGTTGACGTTCTGCCAGAATTCGGCGCGCAACGCGGGAATCTCCCGCATCGCCTTTTTCAAGCCGGCGGCGTTGCGGGCCATGCCGCAGCCGTTCCACAGGATCTGGCCCAGCCGTTTGTGGAAGTGGCTGACCGGCTCCCGGCCCTTGACGGCGAGCAGGCGCGCGGTAATTCCGCGAACGTTATCCTCGGCCTGCTGGAACTCGGCGGTGTCCGTCTTGGGCCGGGCGGCGGGTTTCTGGCCCACGAGATAATCGGCGATGGTGTACGGGAGGACGAAATAGCCGTCCGCCAGCCCCTGCATCAGCGCGGAAGCGCCGAGGCGGTTGGCCCCGTGGTCGGAGAAATTGGCCTCGCCGAGCACGAAGAGGCCCGGGACGTTGGACATCAGGTTGTAGTCCACCCAGAGGCCGCCCATCGTGTAGTGCACGGCGGGAAAGATGCGCATCGGCACCTGGTAGGCGTTCTCGTCGGTGATCTCGTGGTAGATGTCGAAGAGGTTGCCGTAGCGTTCGCGCACGCCGGCCTCGGTCAGGCGCTTGATCGCATCGGAGAAATCCAGATACACGCCCAGCCCGGACGCGCCCACGCCGCGGCCCTCGTCGCAGACCTTCTTCGCGGCGCGCGAGGAGATGTCGCGCGGCGCGAGGTTGCCGAACGCCGGATACATCCGCTCGAGGTAGTAGTCGCGGTCCTCCTCGGCGATGTCGTTCGGATTCTTCTTCGAGTCCTCCTGCTTTCTTCGGCACCCAGATGCGGCCGTCGTTGCGGAGCGACTCGGACATCAGCGTCAGCTTCGACTGGTAGTCGCCCGTGACCGGGATGCAGGTCGGATGGATCTGGGTGAAGCAGGGATTGGCGAAGCACGCGCCCCGCTTGTAGGCGCGCCAGATGGCGGTGGCGTTGGAGTTGCGCGCGTAGGTCGAGAGATTGAAGACGTTGCCGTAGCCGCCGGTGGCGAGCACCACGGCGTCGGCCGCATGGCGGGAAATCTCCCCGGTGACGAGGTCGCGGACGATGATGCCCTTGGCCTGGCCGCCGACCACGACCAGGTCGAGCATCTCGGAGTGGGTGAACATCCTGACGGCGCCCAGGCCGATCATGCGCGAGAGCGCGGAATAGGCGCCGAGCAGGAGCTGCTGGCCGGTCTGGCCGCGGGCGTAGAACGTGCGCGACACCTGCGCGCCGCCGAACGAACGGTTGGCGAGCAGGCCGCCGTATTCGCGGGCAAAGGGCACGCCCTGCGCCACGCACTGGTCAATGATGTTGACCGACACCTCGGCCAGCCGGTGAACGTTCGCCTCGCGCGAGCGGAAGTCCCCGCCCTTGATCGTGTCGTAGAACAGCCGGTAGACGCTGTCGCCGTCGTTCTGGTAGTTTTTCGCCGCGTTGATGCCGCCCTGGGCCGCGATCGAGTGGGCCCGCCGCGGGCTGTCGTGAAAGACAAAGCACTTCACGCCGTAGCCGAGCTCGGCCAGCGACGCCGCCGCCGAGGCGCCGGCGAGCCCGGCGCCGACGACGATGATCTCGTACTTCCGCTTGTTCGCCGGATTGACGAGTTTGATCTCCGCCTTGTGCTTGGTCCACTTCTGCGCGAGCGGGCCCGAAGGTATTCTGGATTCGAGTTTGGCCATGGCGGGAAAGGGTTAGCGCTGAACAACCGTGGTGGTGGCGCCGGCGACGAGCCGCTGGGCGGCGGCGGTGCCGGGGGCGGGCTGCAACGCGCCGGTCAGGATCGCGCCCGGAATGGCGAGGCTGCCGAGGAAATAGAGCACGCAGTAAAGCACCACGATCTTCTTGAGCAGGCCGGCCCACCAGCCGCTCTTCCACCCGAGGGTCTGGAACATGCTCTCGGCGCCGTGCACCAGGTGAAAGCTAAGCAGGCCAACCGCCACGATGTAGAACAGGGAGACGCACGGGTGCGAGAAGCCGAGAAACATCATGCTGTAGACATCGTGGACTTCCTGCCCCTTGGCCACGATCGGGAAGCCGAGCAGGTGAAAGTCCGACGTCATGGTGTACCCGGGAAGCTGGGCCTTGAATTCGCCGGCCTGCACCCAGCCCACCGTAAACTGCGCGAGATGGTAGAGAATGAAGGCCAGCACCACGCCGCCGGTCCAGCGCAGTGTCCGCGAGGAGAGCGTCGCCCGGATCGTGTGGTTGAACTCGTATTTCAGGGGCCGCGCCAGGGAGTTTTCGATGGTCAGCTGGACGGCGATGCCAACGTGCAGGATCACACACGCCAGCAGGGTCAACCGCACCGCCCACAGCGCCGGCCCCAGGCTCTGGAGAAAGTGGGCATACCCGTTGATCTTGTCGGGCGCCGCGAAGATCTGAAGGTTGCCGACGAGGTGGCCAGTGACAAACGCGAGCAGGACCGCGCCGGTCACGGCCATCACGAATTTCTTGCCGATCGAGGCGCGGAAAAGACTGCAGACGGGATTCATCGCAGGGAAGGAATGAACATAAACCAGAGAAGCGAGGCCTGACGCAAGCAGGCGCAAGTCGTGGGTGGGTAGACCAAAGCGCGGCCGGAATGTAAAGACTCAGCCGCCGGACACCAAACCCAGGGACAGCTTATAAGCATATCTTTGACCGAGAAGAAGTACCCCTTACTTCAGCGCACCCATGTCAGAAGGGTCGGTCGAACGCCAAAATCTCCGCAGGGCAAAAATCACTTCGCCAGCGGTTTGAGCAGCGAGAACTTGCCGCTTGATGCCGGCTGCAGGTACCGGCGCCGGAAGGTGTTCACCCGCACGCCATCACCCAGCGCCTGGGCCACCGCCGCTCCCGTTTCCTTTGGCGCGGGGTGATCAGCCACATAGTGGAAATCCCACCGTGCCTCCGCTGTCTGGATGAGGCAGTAGTGCCAGCAGGCCAGGCCGGGGGGCAGGGCGGCGTCAATATCACTGGCCGACACTGCGATGCCATCGCGCCGGACGTACAGGTCGCGTTCGCGGCCCAGGATGCGGAAGCCGGTCGGAAAACGCCGGACGATATCGCCGGTGTGGTAGCGCAGCAAGGGCATGGCCCGCCGGTGGCGGGTCGTCACCTGGGTCTGGAAAACGTCGGCTGCTCCGCACCACGGGACGAGCTCAACGAACGCGTTGGCATCGATGGCGCGTGAATTGTCCTGGAAGGCATCGCCGACAAAAATGTATCCCGCCTCCGTGGAACCATAAAGGTCGACCTGCGGTGCCGGAAAGACCTCGGCGATCCGGCGGCTGTGCTGAAGGCTGGCCTTGCCGTAGGTGAGAATGACGACCTGCACGCTGGGAAGGCTGATGCGGCGTTTGGCGGCGGCGCGCGCCAGCAACGAAAGATACACCGGCTCGCCCTCGATGATCTCGGGTTTCACCGCCTGCAACTCCAGGACAATGCGATCCCATTCCGCCTCGGGAAAAACGAAGGGATCGCTCGTCAGGTTAAGATAGACGGTCCCCTCGAAATAGCGGTGCGGAAACGGCTGGTCTTCATACGGGCAAAGATTGCTCGAGCAGGCGACCGGAGCCAGCACGGCCTTCCGCACCGCCCGCCCGGCGTAGGGCGCCAGCCGCGGGTGGGCCAGATAGGCGCGGCGGGTCTGCCCGGCCCACCAGCCATCCTCCATGATCACCGTCATCGGCTGCGACGTCGAACCCGAGGTATGTTCGTATTCGTACTCGCGGTTCTGCAAACCCCGCTCAATGACCCGGTAGTCCGCGAAGAACGCCGCATGCCCGCGCTCCAGAATCTCCTGCTTGGTCAACACTGGAATTCCCCGGTAGCAGGCCCACTGCAAAGGCTCGGGATGCAGCGGAAAGCGTCCGGGATAAAGCGGGCTGCGTTCATAGATCGCGCGAATCTCTGCCTCCAGGGAGGCTGGCACGCGCGCATCGCCCGCAGATCCGAGCGCTTCTGGAAGATTGGCGAAAACAGGAACCGACATCATTTTGCGCAACGATCCGCCGCGGCCCGGCTGACCCGAAGAACGACGGACGGCTTGATGCGCTCAGACGCAGGAAAGCCCCCGGT
>CAVRNM010000244.1:0-11050 GCA_963722225.1 uncultured Verrucomicrobiae bacterium | reverse complement strand
ACGCCGGAGGTCGCTACAGTAATGTTCGAGAAGATCCGCGGCTGTGCGATCTTTGTCGCGGACACGACCCTCGTCGGCCGCATTACAACCTTGGTGGACGAGAAGGAGTATGTGAAGAAGACGCTGAATCCCAACGTCGCGGTGGAAATGGGTTTCGCGGCTGCCCACACCGGTTGGGATCGCATAATCTGCGTAATGAACGAGGCGGCAGGCTTCGGCAGCCGCAATGAACAGCCCTTCGACGTCCGCAACCGGCGCTTCCCCATCGACTATTCACTCAGTCCGGAGGAAGCGAAAGATCATACAAGGCGCAAAGCGTCGCTTTCGGGCTTGGTGAAGGATCTGCGGCGCGCACTCAATGTGGTCAAAGGGAACGAACTGCGGAAGGTGGCAAAAGTGCGGAGTAAACTGGATGTCAGGTGCCTGAAGCTGCTACGGCAGGCCGCAAAGTTCGGCTATTTTCCCGAGCCTGACACGAAGACGATCGCTCAATACCCCGAACTGGGAGCCATACCATTGGATCAGTTCAATTCCGCAGCGATCCGTCTGTTGGAGTTGGGGGTCCTGCGGGCCGATATTCAACCTGCAAACGGAATATATGCGTATCACTGGACCTTCCTTGGTGAGATGCTCATAAAAGACCTTGGTTTGCGGTGACTTTTGCCCGCTGATTGCCATGAGCTTGGGCGCAAATAATGATTTCGGGCAATATCCTATTTCGCGGCCTCGCGCTTCAGCCCAGAGCGAAATGGCTTGGAACCTTCTTTCCCCGCCAACCATCCGCTAAAAGTCGCGAAGGGCTGTTATCCTGTCCGCGCTAGCGACTGCCATCTACCCTGTCGGCGCATGCCCGGAGCGCAGTGTGAAAGCCCCATCACCATATCGTCCCTAACCACGCGCACCGAGACGCCTGCTCTGCTCTTGTCTCACCGTTTAGTTCGACGCAGCTGCAGGTTTCGGCGACACGGGGGCGGCAGGCTTCGCAATCGCTTTCTGGTGGGGTCGGTCGAGCACCCATCCGTTCGCGACATCCGGGAACATGTCGAATCGATAGATCGAACGAGTGAAGCCGTTCACGGCTTGGTACTGATATGGGCCGGCGTACACCGCGAAGTGGCCCATGTCCGTGAATTGGAAGTTCTCAGGAAATTCCGTGGGCGTTTTCAGGAACACGAGCTCGGCCGCTGCCGAGCCGCCAAAAGGCGATTCGTAGCGCATCAGGTAACCATCGTTCACCTTTTGTTCGACGCGCAGAAACTGCAATTGGTAGATCGCGCCCACCGTTGGCCGTTCTCCCCATGCCAGGACTTCCGGATTCAGATAGTACTCCAGAGTGATACCGCCGATCGGCATCGCGTCTACTTTCGCCCGCCAGGCTACCCATTGCTTATCGCTTGGCCGTCGTTCGACCTCCGACTGGGTCGGTGACTGACGCTCCGGGGAGGGTACCGGCACGGTCGCTTTGGACGTGACGCGCGTGTCCGGCTGAGGTGAGTCCGAAACAGCCTTCCGGAAGTCGTTCCACAAAAACGCGAGACCGGCGAGGGCAACAAGCATGAATGCCCCTGCGATGATCATGCCGCAGCCGCTCTTGACTCGTTGGCGGGGCAGAGCATCTGGGGTGCTTGAGAATGAGCTGAGCCCGCCTTTGCCGCCTGCGGTGGAATCGGCACCAATCACGGGTGGTTGGACACGTTTCTTTGCCGCGGCGACTGCGATCGAAAAGAGCAGCCGAGCCGATCAACATCGTGACGAACAGAAAAACGAGAACAGCTCCGGTCATGGCGACGGGTGATTCATAACACGCCAATCTCATAGCGTGTTTGCCGCCAGAACAAAACCCTAATATGAGGGGGTGCAGGCTGTCGCCACCCTATGCGCCAATATCCGACGTGTCCGCCTTGCGCGCGGATGGAGCCAAGAGGTGACCGCCGAAAAGGCCGGACTGGGCGCGAGGCACTTTCAGGACATCGAATCCGGCCGGCGGAACGGCGTCCGATTGGAGACCATTGAGAGGATTGCCACGGTGCTTCGCGTCGAAGTGTGGCAACTCCTGCAACCGGACCGGTTCCCAGAGCCAAAGATTCAACGGGGCAAGTCTGGCCACAGCATCAAGCGATAGGCTACGGCGGTTTTTTGCGAGGTTGCCTTTTCTGTAGCGGACAGAGGGCGGGCACAGTCACACCAACGACAGCCCGCGCGCGTCGAATGACAGGTGGAACACCAGTCTTAACACCTGCCGAAGCCTTTACGCTCGACAGCCGGTGCCGCATTCGCGAGTAACCCGGTTGTCGGCGCGGTCCGTCAATGTCGTTGCCAAGCAATCTATTAGCAGCAAACAGCGCGAATACTTGGGGGCGATATCGTTCGATGCCGACGCGAACAAAACAGCACAAATTGATACAACAAACGCTCTGGCGATGAAAATGGGCCGCTGCCCCACTATTTGCGCGCACACCCAAGAGGTCCAGGAGCGGGCGTTTGAGAACTCGAAAAGTGGCCAAGAAGTGGCCAAGCACGTTTTCAAACAAAACATCCAACGATTGTAAGTCGTTGGATGTAAATGGTGGCAAGGCCCGGAATCGAACCGGGGACACAAGGATTTTCAGTCCTCTGCTCTACCAACTGAGCTACCTTGCCAGAGCAAAAGAGGAGGCAGCAAAATAAGCAGGTCGTTTAACGTCAATGGGATTCCGCCCGCAGCAGGCCGCGGAGGTCGTCCAGGGACAGACGGCTGGCGGCGGCTTCACTCGCCTCGAACACGTTGGCGAGCAGCGCCCGCTTGGCGTCCTGCAGTTGCAGGACTTTCTCCTCCACCGAGCCGGCGCAGATCAGCTGGTAACTCGTCACCACCCGCGCCTGACCGATCCGGTGCGCCCGGTCGGTCGCCTGGGATTCCACGGCGGGGTTCCACCACGGATCGTAGTGCACCACCGTGTCCGCGCCGGTCAAATTCAGCCCGGTGCCGCCCGCCTTCAGGGAGAGGAGGAACACGGGCACCTCCGGCGACGATTGGAAGCGGTCCACTTCCGCCTGGCGGGCGCGGGCGTGCATGGCGCCGTCGAGATAGCAGTACGCGATGCCCTGCGCTTCCAGTTCCTGCCGCAGCAGGGTCAGCAGCGAGGTGAACTGGGAGAAAACGAGCAGCCGATGACCGTCGTCGGTGGTCTCCTCCAACAGCTCGCGGAACGCCTCAAGCTTGGAGGACGGCGGGGCCGGATCTCCCGCGGAGTAGTCGACTAGGCGCGGATCGCAGCAGATCTGGCGGAGACGCAGCAGTTGGGTCAGGGCGGCCAGGCGCAAGCGGCCCTCGGAGGCGCCGCTGGCGGCGAGGGAGTCGAGTTCCCGTTCGCCGCGCTCCTGCCACCCGCGATAAAGCGCGGCCTGCGCCGGCGCGAATTCGCAATAGACGGTCTGCTCGATTTTCGGCGGGAGTTCGGGCGCGACGGCAGACTTTGTGCGGCGCAGGATATAGGGGGCGGTCTGGGCGCGGAGCCGTTCGTCATGCCAGGCCTTGTCCTCGCCGCGTACGCCGGCCGGGAGCGGGGCGAGGTGCCCGGGCATCAGAAAGGCAAAGAGCGAGCGGAGATCGTCGAGACTGTTCTCCAGCGGCGTGCCCGTGAGCAGAAAGCGCCCGCGGGCGCGGAGGGAGCACAGGGCCTGGGCGTGTTGCGTGCGACGATTCTTGATGTGCTGGGCCTCGTCTCCGATCACACAGGCGAACGCGACGGACTCAAACAGCGGCTGGTCCCGCACCAGCGTGCCGTAGGAGGTGACCACTAGGTCGGCGGAGGCGAACGCCGCGGCCGACTCGGCGCGGCTTTCCCCGTGGTGGGCGAGGACCCGCAGGTCCGGGGTGAACCGGGCCGCCTCGCGGCGCCAGTTCTCGACAAGCGAAGCCGGGCACACCACGAGGCACAAATCGGAAACCGGGAAGCGGAGACCGGAGACCGGAGACTGGAGACTGGAGGGCCCCGAAGACTGAGATCCGGATGAGCGGATTGCCGCTAGCAACGCCAGGGCCTGCAGGGTTTTCCCCAAGCCCATTTCATCGGCGAGAATGCCACCGAGATCATGGCGGTAGAGGTGCCACAGCCAGGCCACGCCGAGCCGCTGGTAGAGCCGCAACCAGGCGTCGAGGTCGGCCGGCAGGGGCGCGGGTTCGAGCCGGGACAGATTGCGCAGGGCGCCGCTGCGGGCGCGCCAGGTCGCCGGCGGCTGGAAATCCGGGGCCAGGGACTCCAATAAGCCTTCGGCCTCCGCGACGCCGGACCGGCCGATGCTCAGCGTGCGCTGCGGCGAGAGCTGCCCGGCTGGTTCGGCCGACAGGCGACGCTGCGTTGCCGCCAGTTGTTCGACCACGGCGGCGGGCAGGAGCACGACTTCCCCCGCATCCTCGACGTAGCCGCGACTGGAGGCCAGCGCGGCGCGCACGGCGTCCGCGGAAGCCCGTCCCGCTCTTAACGCCAGCGTGACGTCGTACCCGCCTGGAGTCTCGACCGCGGAGCAGGCCACAGTCGCCATTTGCAGCCGGGCGGTGTTGCGTTCGAAATTGGGCGTGAAACGGGCCCCGAGCCCGGTGCGTAGCCGGACCCAGTTGGCGGCGAGGAAATTGAGAGTTTTGTGCCGATCGCGCAGCCACCAGCGGCGGTTGGACGGTTCGAGAACGAAGCCGTGGTTTTTCACCAGGGAGAGCACTTCGTCATAGGTCGGGTGCTCCCGCGCGGGGAGCGTGAACGCGAGGAAGTGTTCGCTGCCGTCCACCAGCAGTGGCTCGGCCGGGGCGGCGGCGGCCGGCTTCGGTCGCAGCGGCGCGGGCAGCTGCGCCGGGCCCGCGGCCGATGGCACCGGCGCCGGCTCCTCGAGCTGCTCGCTGACGCCGGGGAGCAAACCGTCGTTCCACGCGAGCGCCGACGCCGGACGATTCACCCAGAAGAACACCGGCTGGTCTTCAGTGAAGGCGACGAGTTCCCGCAACTGGGCGCGCGTCAATTGCAGAAAGAGCGGCGGCTTTGCCGGAGTGCCGGTTTGGCGCTCGAGCCAGGCCAGCGCGGGCGCGAGCGCCGGCGGGATCGGGCCGGATTCAATCTCGATCTTCACCGCGATGGCGTTGCGGGTCGCGGCGGCGGCGAGGTTGGGCGGGAGCAGAACCCGAAGCATGTTATCAGAAGGTGACGGGTGAATGGCGGTGAATCAGGTGAAGGTGGGTTCGCCCAGGTGACGGCAGGACACCGAGAATGGTTCCTGGCGTCAACCTTCGGGGAGCTCCCAGGCGGGAGGTATAACGCTGACCGGCGTTTTTCGGACGGCCGACCCCAAAGCGGCGCGGCGAGAACGATGTGGTAATCAGGAAAGCCGGAAGAGTCGGGGTGCGGAGGCCCTGAGTTCCTGCGTTCCACATTGGCAGGGTTGGGGTTGCCTGGCGCATCTTGGATTTCTTTTGGCGGCTACGAAAAATTCTCATTCATCGATGAGACGACATTGCGCGATGGACACGGCGGGCCGCGGCATTATGTCTGGGGTCGTGCGCAACCGCTTCCGTTGTTTGATCACTGCCGGACCGACGCGCGAGCATCTGGATCCAGTGCGATTCTTGAGCAATGGCTCCAGCGGCAAGATGGGTTATGCCCTGGCGGCCGGCGCGGTCGCGCGCGACTGGCAGGTGGATGTCGTCAGCGGGCCCGTGGCGCTGCTTCCGCCGCCCGGGGCCAAGGTGCACGATGTGGTGTCGGCCGAGGACATGTTCCGGGCGTGCGCGCCGTTGTTCGAAACGTGCGACTTGTTCATCGCCGTGGCGGCGGTGGCTGATTATCGTCCGGCGGCGATCGCGCCCGAGAAGCTCAGGAAAACGGGCGGACCGCTGCGCCTCGAGTTCGTGCCGACCGTTGACATCCTGAAGACCCTGGGGGACCGGAAGCGTCCCGGGCAGGTCGTGGTGGGTTTTGCGGCGGAGACGCTGGACCTGGAATCCAACGCACGCCGGAAGCTGGCGGAAAAGAACCTCGACTGGATCGTCGCCAACGACGTGAGCCGGGCGGGGCTGGGGATGAATGCGGATTACAACACCGTGTTGCTGCTGGGCCGGAACGGGGAACGCCTCGCATTTGGTCCCGCGCCGAAATCCGCGGTGGCTGGGTTCATCCTTGACCAGGTGGCGCCGGCCGCCGCCGGGACAATGCGATCATAGGCTGGACTTATCCCGGCGGCCTGAGGGGGTCGCGGGGCGACGCGGGAGCGCGTCCTGCCCGACGAGGGCCGGCCCATCGTGCATTTAGCGGTGGCCACAGCAAGGCAGTTGGCACGACGTGACGTCTTGGATACGACGCGGGCCGACGCTTCTCCAACGGGGAGAACGACATTCGCGGATCGCGAGCGTCCGGGGCGAAAATCATTGAACCGCGAAAAATCCCCCGGGTCTACGCAATGTTGCACCGCGATTTGACTAAATGCCAACTCCAGAGAACCGTGCCGGCCGAACTTTTTCCGACAGGCACTCATCCGACCCCCAAACGCCACCGTGATGGCGCGTCGTAGTTTCTGACTAAATGAATCATACCGGACATTGGAGGACCTGGCTGTTGCGCCTGGTGGTGCTAGCGCTCGCCACGGCATCCAGTGGTTTGGCGTCGGAGCGATGGGAGACGCTGCAGGCGATCAACTGGGTGGAGAACCCGCGGAACAGCCTCCGGCCCGGACCCCTGGGAGAATTGGGACCCTATCAGTTCCGGCAATCCACCTGGCGCAGTTACACGAAGCGGCCGTTTGCGCTGGCGCTGGAGCGCCGGTATTCGGACGAGGTGGCGGTCCAGCACTACGAGTGGATCAAGCGCGGTTTGCAGGGGGCGGGCATCGATCCGATTCCCTACAACATCGCGCTGGCGTGGAACGCCGGGCTGGACCAGGTCGTGAACGGGCGGGTGCCGGCGTCGGCCTGCGATTACGCCGCGCGGGTCGACGGCTTGGTGGAGATGTTGAAGGCCCGGGGGGCGCCCAGGGCAGTTGTAACAGAGAATCAACTACACACGACTGGCATCGTCACGGTCGCCCTCGGCTCCGGGGAAAACAGGGAGCGCGGTCCGTAGCGCGGAGGCCGGTTCCGCCTTCACCGCGGCTCCGGCGGCTGGGCCGGGGTCGGCGACCCCGGCTACAACTCGCTTCCCCATCCGGTGCGCGACCACGGCGCCGTAGCTCCAGAAGCAAACGCGGCCCGCCCGGTGGTCAGAGAAACGTCGACTGTTTCGGCAGGAGCGCCTGGCGCCGAGCTTCCGCTTCCTCGGGGGTGAGGTTGAGATGCCGCGGCGGACGGGCCACGCGCTGCGCCACCGCCGCCTCGCGATCGGCGACGATCCGGTCGCAGATGCTGTGAATCTGCAGGCGCAGCCAGCGGGACGTCTCGCTGTCGTCCCGGTAATCCGCCCGGCCGTAATGGTCGATGCGATCGGTGTGCTGCAGCCGGTCGTTCTGGGCGAATTCGTCGGGCCGGTCGGGGTTATAGACGCCGTAGGCCCTGCCCCCGCGCTCCTTCACGACGGAAAAGCTCGGGATGTCGCTGGGACCATCGGCGATGTAGATCATGTTCTGGAACGGAATGCGGCGGTCTTCCGGCATGATCCGGGCGTTCACGTCCAGCGCCGGGTTCTTGTTGGTTCCCTTGTTGATCTCAAAGATGGCGCGCGTCTTCGTCGTGTTGTCGATCATCATGCCGATCTGGGCGATCTCGGCCGCCGCGCCGAGGTCGAATTCCTTCTGCTGCAGGAAGCCGGGCTGGAAGGGATTCTCGATGAACTCGCAGCCCCAGATCGCCTCGACGCAGGGGGCGATCCGGCTGCCGCGGATCATCTCGGCCAGGCCCGTGCTCACGATATAGTGCTCCAGCTGGATGTCGTGCTTCACGTATTCGGGCTTCTCCCGCACCGCCGCCTTGAGCTTGGGAAAGAACTCAGGCAGCCCGGGATAAAACTCGATCTCGGCCCCCAATTCGCGAAGCACGCGGTTGCTCAGCCCTTCCATCCGATCCGCCAGGACGTAGGTCAGGATGTGATTCAGGTAGCCGATCTCGCCCGAGATGCGGTAGCCCCGCCGGGCGTAAGTCTCGACCATCTTGTTGGTTTCGGCCCAGAACGTCGCCTCATCCACGTGGTAACGCCGGAAGAGCGGCCCCTGCATGTAATCCGGAATAAGAGTCTTGTCGAAATCCCAGATGCAGCCGATGATGTTCTGAGTGAAGAGCGTGGTGGCCATTGCGGATCGTCACCTCTAGGCGGAGGCCCGCCTCGAACGACGGGCGTCAGCCAATCCGCAGAGTGCGGCTGGTGCAATTCGCAAATCTTCCCGCTCCCGTTTCTTCCGTGCCTGATGGATACGCTGCCCGACCTAGCCCCATTTCAACGCCGCCTGGACGAACTCAACGCCCAGATGGCGGCGCCGTCGTTTTACGCGAACCTGCGGCGGGCGGCGGACGTCACGCGGGAACAGCAGAAACTCGGACAGTTGGTGGCCGGCTACCAGGCCTACGAAAAGGTCGGAATCGAGCTGCGCGAGACCCGGGCGCTCGCGCAGGACCCCGCGGCGGATCCGGCCTTCCGGGAACTGGCGGCGCAGGAACTGGCGGACCTGGAGCGCCGGCGGGCCGCGCTGCGCGAGACCGTGCTGCTGGCGATGATTCCGCCCGAGCCCACCGATTCGCGCAATACGGTGATGGAAATCCGCGCCGGCACCGGCGGCGACGAAGCGGCGCTGTTTGCGGCCGAGCTGGCCCGGCTTTACCAAAAGTATGCCGATGCGCACGGCTGGAAGGTCGAGCCGTTGGGCAGCAGTGCGACCGAGCGCGGCGGGCTCAAGGAGGTGAGCTTCCTCATCAGCGGACAGGACGTTTACCGGCAGCTTAAATTCGAGAGCGGCGTCCACCGGGTGCAGCGCGTGCCGGTGACCGAGGCCAACGGCCGGATTCACACGTCCACCGTCACGGTCGCCGTGCTGCCCGAGGCCGAGGAGGTCGATGTGCGCATTGATCCGCAGGAACTGGAGATCACGGTGCAGCGCGCCAGCGGCCCGGGCGGGCAGGGGGTCAACACAACCGACTCCGCGGTGCGCATCATCCACAAGCCGACGGGCATGATCGTCTTTTGTGCCGACGGGCGTTCGCAGCAGAAGAACAAGGCCAGCGCGATGGCGGTGCTCCGGTCGCGGCTCCTCAAGCTCAAGGAGGACGAGGAGAAGGCGAAGTACGCCGCGCAGCGTCGCGGCCAGATCGGCAGCGGCGATCGATCAGAACGCATCCGCACGTACAATTTTCCCCAGAACCGCCTGACCGACCACCGCGTCGGACTCACGCTCTACAACCTGCCGCAGGTCATGGAAGGCCGGATCGACGAGATCATCGCCGCGCTGCAGAAAGCCGATTACGACGAGAAGCTCGCCGCGCTCACGGGCCAGACCTACGCGCCGCCGCGCACGGTGGCGGAAGATTGATCCGGATGTTTTTTCGCGGGGCAGAGTCGCAACCAGATTCGGAACAAGTGTTTGAACCACGGAGGCACAGAGGCACAGAGAAGAAAGACGGTTGTTCTCGTCGGAGAGCGCGACCTGTCCACGCCGGCGCACGCCGGAATCGAAGCCGCAATGGCCTTGTTTCAGCGCGACGTGGATCCGACGCTTGCTTTTCGCTGGGTGACCACCGCCGAGGTGGAGGCTGGAACGCCGGAGCGGATGCTGGGTTCCGCAGCGGGGATGTGGTGCGTTCCAGGGAGTCCCTACGAGAGCACCGACGGAGCGCTGCAGGCGATCCGCTACGCGCGGGAGCAGCGACGCGCATTTCTCGGCACCTGTGGCGGCTTCCAGCACGCGTTGATGGAGTTCTGCCAAAACGTCCTGGGCGGCAGGGCGGCGCATGAGGAGATGGACGCCGGGGCGGCGGATCCGCTGATCGAGAAGCTCACCTGCTCCCTGGTCGGGGTGAAAGCCAAGGTGCGGGCGGTCCCCGGGAGTTGGTTCGCCGAGATCATGGGCGGCAGCGAGTCGTGGGAGGAGTTCAACTGCAATTATGGATTGGCGCCTGCTTTTGAGCCGGCGTTCGCCGGTTCGGGATTGGACTTCGTGGCGCGGGACGAGGCCGGACAAGTAAGAGCCTTCCGCTGGCCGGCGCATCCGTTCTTTGCGGGAACGTTGTTTCAGCCAGAACGCGCGGCGCTTGGCGGCGTGCTCCATCCCGTGGTGAGGGCATTCTTGACTCATGCCAGCCGCAGTGGTGGCTGGCTCGGCGCAATCCCAAGAACAACGATTTCAGCTTTTTGATGAAGACAAACCGACACCCGTGGCTGCGGCTGGGATTCATTGCGACCGGCTGGATCGCGGGTGCCGCGTCTTCGTCGATGGCCCAGGAGGAAAGCACGATGAAATTGACCAGCGTGGCTTGGATGGAAGGACAGGCGATTCCGACGAAATACACGTGTGACGGCGCCGATGTTTCGCCGCCCTTGACCTGGAGCGAGGCGCCGGCTGCGCCAAAATCAGCTTCTGCATGCGTAGCAGGTTGTGCGCTGTGGCAACCAGGCTAAACAGCCAGTTGACTCGCGCCCTACCGCGCAGTTTTACCTGCAGGGCAACCCGGTCCTGCTTGGCCCAGCCGAACACTTTCTCCACCAACTTGCGCTTCCTCTGGCTGATGGCAAATCCTTCACTACGGCGTTCTTCTTCGTTAAGCCAGTTGCGCCATTTCGGATTGGGCGCATATTCGGCTACATGCGGCCTGATGCGGCGGGCGCGCAACTGGCCGACGAACCGCTCCTGCTGATAACTCTTGTCGGCGCCCAAGGTGCACTCCACAGCACATTTTAACTTATCCACCATCACCAGCGCGGCCTCCTGCTCAGCCGTCTTGCTGGACTGCGTCACCATCGCTGCCACCACCAGCCCGTTGCGATTCTCCGTCAACACATGGCCCAGGTAGCTGGGCACCGCTGCCGCCGCGCCGCTCTTCTTGTACAAACGCGCCTCCGGATCGGTGGCCGATTCATGCGTGTCGCGCAGCAGCTTGCGGCCCCGCGCGCCC
>CAVRNM010000243.1:0-5542 GCA_963722225.1 uncultured Verrucomicrobiae bacterium | reverse complement strand
TGCGTCCCAGATGAACCTCGTCCTGCACTTGGGGCTCCCGACATCCCTCGACGACGGTCTGGCTGCAGTTCGCTGCCGCGATCCGTTTCACCCAGCGCTATCCGGCGCGCATTCTGGTTCTTTGTCCGCGGCCCGAGGGCGGCCCGGATCTGGCCATGCATGCGAAGATCTACAGCGAATGTTTCATTGGAAAAACGCGGCGTGAGATGAGCTGTATTGAAGCGGTGGTCTTGAGCTACCCGCAGGAGCACCGCGAGTTCTTTGAGGACCAGGTGTCGGTGATTGTCGAGGAAGACCTGCCCAGTTTATTATTGGGTCCATCGCATGTCTCAGGTTCACAAGATCGCTGCGTACGGGTGGCTGTTGCGCCATGCAAAACGCTTCCTTTTGGACACGGCGGTTTCGGCACCTGAAGCGCGGACGTTCGCCTGGCCCCGGCCGGACGGCTTTCGCGACTTTGCGGAGGCGCGACTATTGCCGGTGCGGCAGGCGATCGGGCAGTTTCTAAGCGCTTATGCCCCTCGCGTCATTGTTCGCGAACTCGGCACCGTATCCGTGTCCAGCGCGCCTGAGTTCGCAGCGGAAGCGCGCGTTCTCCTCGATTGGTCGCATGCGCGTCTCGAAGCCTGTGGTTCGTCGGACGGAGACAGACGGTCGTATGAAATTCGAAGCCTTGCGCCGGGCGCCACCTCATCGCTGGAATTGGCGTTCGGCTACGTGGACGGCCGTCGGTTCCTGTGGCGGGCTGACTTCGCCCAAGGCAGTTCCTACTTTGAGAGTACTGTTGGCGGCGGCCGGCAAACCTTGCCGATGACCACCAGCCTGCTCAGCACCGAGGCGGCGCTCGGCGAAGCAATTTTTCATTAGGCCTGCATGGTCAGGACCGCGTAGGAACGCTTGCCCTTTCGCAGAAGGAGATAACGGCTGAACAGCAAATCGGCTCGCGTCACGCTCCGGGCGACATCGGCGACGCGGACGTTGTTGAGATAGATTCCGCCAGCTTCGATATCCTTGCGGGCCTGGCCTTTTGATGGGGCAAGGCCTGCTTGGATGACGAGATCCGCGATCGGAGCTCCTGTGCCATCGAGCTTCGCGCCGTCGAATTCTTTGGTGGGGATCTCACCGACGACGTCCTTGAAGAGCTTCTCCGTGATTCCGTCGAGCCGGCCTCCAAACATGATTTCGCTGGCGCGCAGGGCATCGTCGCAAGCGGAGGTCCCGTGAACCAGGGTGGTCACCTCTCTGGCAAGCGCCTTTTGCGCGGAACGTGATCCAGGGTCCTGCGCATGGGCGGCCGCCAGCGACTCGATCGCCTCCCGGGAAAGCAGGGTGAATTTCTTCAGGTACTCCACCACCATGCTGTCCTCGGTGTTGATGAAGAACTGGTAGAAGCGGTACGGGCTGGTTTTCTCCGGATCGAGCCAGACGGCGCCGCTGGCGGTCTTGCCGAACTTGGTGCCGTCGGACTTGGTGATCAGCGGAAACGTGAGGCCCCAGGCCGCCACTCCCAGCTTCCTGCGGATCAGGTCGGTGCCGGCGGTGATGTTGCCGTACTGGTCGCTTCCCCCGACCTGCAGCTCGCAGGTGGTCGTCTGGCGCAGATGGTAGAAATCATACGCCTGCAGCAGCATGTAACTGAACTCGGTATAGCTGATGCCGCCCTCGCCCTCCATCCGGGAGCGCACGCTGTCTTTGGCCGACCATCATGTTGACGGAGAAATGTTTTCCGATGTCGCGGAGGAAATCGAGGAGGCTGACCGGCGCGGTCCATTCGGCGTTGTCGACCAGCCGGGCTGGATTGCTTGCGAATCGAAATCGAGGAATTTTGCGAGCTGCCTCTTGATGCATTGATGTTGTGGCAGTTGCTCTCGGGTGAGCAGGTTGCGTTCGGTTGACCGGCCGGGGGTCGCCAATCATGCCGGTGGCACCGCCCGCGAGGGCGATCGGGTGGTGGCCGGCGAGCTGGAACCGCCGCAGCATGAGCTGGCCCATCAGATGCCCGACATGGAGACTGTCGCCGGTGGGATCAAAGCCGCAATAGAGCGTGATCGGCCCGGTGGCGAGCCGCTGGCCGAGGCCGGCGATGTCGGTGCAATCCGCGACTAATCCGCGCCATTGGAGATCTTCGAGGAGGTTCATGATGACCGGGCAGGTTATCGCGGCGAGTGGCGGAACGGACAAGGGGAAAGTGACCGCTGGCAGCCGACATGTTACACAGTCAAAACGATGGCTAATAAAGGGAAAAACGGTTTGTCTCGACCACCGCTCCTGCCATAGACTCTGTTGATATTCGTAACGGCGGCCTTCGGCTGCCCTCCTTAACCTTCAATTGCAACCACCATGCCTCTCCCTGTTGGCTCCAAAGCTCCTGATTTTACCCTCAAGACGAAAACCCCCGATGGGGTGAAGGACGTCAAGCTGAGCGACAATTTTGGCAGGAAACAGACCGTCCTCCTGTTCTTTCCGGCGGCCTTCACGGGAGTCTGCACGCAGGAGCTATGCGATATCAGCTCCGGCCTTGGGCAATATGCCGCGCTCGATGCCGAAGTCTATGGCATCAGTGTGGACAACCCGTTTGCCCAGGAAGCCTGGGCGAAGCAAAGCGGGATCAAGGTCCCGCTGCTGTCCGACCTCAACAAGACCGTGACCAAAGCCTACGACGTGCTGTTCCCGAATCTGATCGGAATGTACGAGACTGCCGCGCGGGCGGCGTTTGTGGTGGGCCGGGACGGCGTGATCAAATACTCCGAGGAGACCGCGACGCCCAAGGATCTTCCTAATTTCGCCGCGGTTCAGGCGGCCCTAAAGGGCTGAACGAACCTTGGCTCGATATGCTTGCTCGCCCAAGTCGCCTCCATCCAATGCCCTCGGTCTCGTCGTTGGCCGATGACGTTTTTTGGGGGACCGCGCCAGGGGAAGCCTGTGTGCCCGTTCGACAAGCTCAAGATCTCGAGCAAAGTGTGGAGCTACACGGTGCATGCACGCGTATTGCGAGTCGTTGGAAAGCCAGGCGATGGGCCGATCGCGCGCCGGCTCGCTCCCCCAGTGCTTATTTCCCGCATTCCGCATGTCGTCTTCCGAATCCGCTTAACACCCTCCGTCGGTTTGAGACCGGCGCGGGGAACGGTCCTTTTATTCGCTGCCTGCGCTGGGTGACGCGGGGTTTCCGCGCGTGCGCCGGTTGCCGGTGTCGCTCCGGCTCGTGCTGGAGTCGCTGCTCCGCAATTGCGACGGGCAGCGGGTCGCGGAGCCGGCGATTCGCGCCCTGGCCTCCTGGCAGCCGAATGCCCCGCGCACCGAGGAGATCCCCTTCGTGGTCGCCCGGATCGTGTTGCAGGATTTCACCGGCGTGCCGCTGCTGGTCGATCTGGCGGCGATGCGGGCGGCGGTCCAGCGGCTGGGCAGGGATCCGAAGATCATCGAGCCGCTGGTGCCGGTGGATCTGGTGGTGGACCATTCCGTGCAGGTGGACGTGAACGGATCGCCCAAGGCCTTCGAGCGCAATCTGGAGATCGAGTTCGAGCGCAACCGCGAGCGCTACCAGTTTCTCAAATGGGGCATGCAGGCCTTTGACACCTTCAAGGTCGTCCCGCCCGGAATCGGCATCGTGCATCAGGTCAACCTTGAGTATCTCGCCAAAGGGGTGCTGACCGGAGCGAATGAGGTCGTCTATCCCGACACCCTGGTCGGCACGGATTCGCACACGACGATGATCAACGGGTTGGGCATCGTGGGATGGGGGGTGGGAGGAATCGAGGCGGAAGCGGGCATGCTCGGGCAGCCGGTTTATTTCCTGACTCCGGATGTCGTCGGGGTTCACCTCGTTGGCGCGTTGCGCGAGGGAGTCACGGCCACGGACTTGGTGTTGACGTTGACGCAACAACTGCGCCAGGCGAAGGTCGTCGGCAAATTTGTCGAGTTTTTTGGCCCCGGGGCGGCGTCGCTGCCGGTGGTGGATCGCGCCACGATCGGCAACATGGCGCCGGAGTACGGGGCGACGATGGGATTTTTCCCGGTCGACGCCGAGTGCGCCAGTTTCCTGCGCGCCACCGGCCGCCCCGAGGAGCAGGTGCGCCTTTACGAGGATTATTATAAGGCGCAGGGCTTGTGGGGTGTCCCGCAGAAGGGCGACATCGATTACTCGCAGGAGATCGAGCTGGACCTCGGGACGGTGGTCCCGAGCGTGGCGGGCCCGAAGCGGCCCCAGGACCGCATTGAACTCCCCAACCTGCGCCGCGAATTCTTCCGGGCGTTCCAGCGCCCGACCGCGGCCGGCGGTTTCGGCAAGACCCGGGCGGAATTCAGCCGGACGGTCAAGGTGACGACCGCCCGGGGGCGCAAGGCGCAGGTCGGCGCCGGCAGCGTGGTGATCGCGGCCATCACGAGCTGCACCAACACGTCGAATCCGAGCGTGATGATCGCGGCGGGCCTGCTCGCCCGGAACGCGGTGGCCCGGGGCCTGAAGGCGAATCCGGCGGTCAAGGCCTCGCTGGCGCCCGGCAGCCGCGTCGTCACCGACTACCTCAAGAAGACCGGCCTGCAGCCGTATCTCAACAAGCTCGGTTTCAATCTCGTCGGTTATGGCTGCACGACCTGCATCGGCAACTCCGGCCCGCTCGATCCGGCGATCGAGGATGCGGTGACCACGCATGATTTGGTGACGGCCTCGGTGCTGTCGGGCAACCGCAACTTCGAGGCGCGGGTGCATCCCGCGGTGAAGGCGAACTTCCTCATGTCGCCGCCGCTCGTGGTGGCCTTTGCGCTCGCCGGCCGGGTGGACCTGGATTTGACCTGCGAACCGCTCGGGCGGGGGAAGGACGGCACCCCGGTCTACCTCGCCGACCTCTGGCCTTCGCTCGCGGAGATTCGCGAAACGATGCAGTCGGCGCTCAGGCCCGAGGTGTTTCGCAAGCTTTACCGGAATTTCGCCGCGCAGAATCCCAAATGGAACGAGATCTCCGCGGCCGCCGGCGAGGTCTACGCCTGGGAGGCGGCGTCGACCTATATCCAGGAGCCGCCGTTCTTCGCGGGTTTCCCGCTGCAGCCGGCGCCCGTCGCTCCAATCCGCGGCGCCCGCCCGCTCGGCATTTTTGGCGATTCCGTGACCACCGACCATATTTCTCCGGCGGGCTCGATCAAGAAGGCCTCTCCGGCCGGCCGGTTCCTGCTGGAGCACGACGTGGCGTACGAGGACTTCAACAGCTATGGCTCGCGCCGCGGCAACGACCAGGTGATGACGCGCGGCACCTTTGCGAACGTGCGGATCAAGAACCTCATGCTCGGCGGGGAAGAGGGGGGGCACACGCTCTATTTCGACCGCGGCGCGGGCGATCGCGCCACCGGGGAGAAGATGCCGATTTACGATGCGGCCATGCGCTACCAGGCGGATGGCGTTCCCCTGATCGTCGTCGCCGGCCAGGAATATGGCACCGGCTCGTCGCGCGACTGGGCCGCCAAGGGCACCAGTCTGCTCGGGGTGAAAGCCGTGGTGGCCGTGAGTTTGAACGCATCCACCGCTCCAATCTCGTCGGCATGGGGATAT
>CAVRNM010000242.1:0-9437 GCA_963722225.1 uncultured Verrucomicrobiae bacterium | reverse complement strand
CTCGGCGCCGGCGTGACCGTCCTCGGCGGCGTCACGATCGGGGACGGCTGCATCGTCGGCGCTGGAGCCATCGTCACCAAAGACCTCCCATCCGGCTCCGTCAGCTATGGGGCTCCGGCAGCCGTTCAAGGCTGGCGGGAGGGTTCTCCCCGTTCTTGAGCCATTCGATGCAGCTGTCCGTCGTTATCCCCACGCACAACCCGCACGCGGGACGGCTGCAGCGCACCCTGGCAGGATTACAGGCCCAAAACCTGCCGGCAAAACACTGGGAAACGCTGCTCGTTGACAACGCCTCCGCCCCCGCGCTCGACCCGTTGTCGCTCCCGCCGGGACGTCCCTCCAATCTCCGCCTGCTCGTCGAACCGACGCTCGGCCTCACCGCCGCGCGCCGCTGTGGATTCCGCGCCGCCCAGGGCGAATTGTGCGTTCTCGTGGACGACGACAACGTCCTCGCCCCGTCCTACCTCGCCGAGGTCGGGCGGATTCTTTCCGCCAATCCGGAAATCGGGGCGCTTGGCGGTTCAAGTCGGCCGGAATTCGAAACGCCGCCGCCGGCGTGGGCGCGCGAATTCTTTCCCCTGCTTGCACTGCGCGACCTTGGTTCCAAGGCGATTGTCGCCGGCCTGGAACGCGCCACAGACGGCTCGCACTTTGTTTACCCTGCCTGGGCCCCGATTGGCGCCGGGATGGCGGTGCGCCGAACCGCCGCGCTGCCATGGGTGGAAACGGCAGCCGATCCGACATTGTCCGACCGTCGCGGCCCGGCCCTTTCCTCCGGCGGCGACAATGACCTCGTCCTCGCCATCCTCAAGGCTGGGTGGAAGGTTGGCTATTTCCCGGAACTCTCGCTCACTCATCTCATTCCCAACAGTCGTCTCGACCCGGAATATCTCGAACGCCTCAACCGCGGCATTCAGCAGTCCTGGATGCAGGTGCTCACGCGCCACGGGGCCAATCCCTGGAGCACCATCCCCTCTTGGACCGTGCCGCTCCGCCAGCTGAAAGCCTGGTTTACCTATCGCGGCTGGTCGCGGCCCGCCGGTCGAATTCGTTGGCAGGGCGCCTGTGGCCATTTCGACGGTCGGGCGAATCCAGCCGGCCGGGAACTGGCGGCGGTTCGTTGAAGACTGCGATGCTGTCACCCGGCAAACTTCTGCTCCGTATCTACTATCAACCGGCTGGCCGGATACGGGATTCACTGCGTAATGGCGGGCCCGTTGCGGAATGGATCACGGAGCGTCATCGCCATGAAATGAAGGCGGCCGCCGAGAGGCTTTCCGCCCTCCCTGCGTTCGCTGGCACCAAGCCGGTGACGCTGCACCTGATGACCGGGCAGCAATTCTGGTACCAGACCTTGTTCTGCCTGCATTCATTCGCATGCGCTGCACAGGTCACCGTCGAGGTCGACTTGTACGACGACGGCACGCTTGACGCCGAGTGCGCCGAAAAATTGGCCCAACTGGGACCGCGGGTGCGGATTCATCGGCATGACGAACTGCGGGCCAAGCTCGATCTCCATCTGCCGGCATCCGATTTTCCCGTCCTGCGCGAACGCTGGCTGAATTATCCGAACCTGCGCAAGCTGATCGACGTGCACGCGGGCAGCTCAGGTTGGAAGTTGGTGCTGGATTCCGACCTGCTCTTCTTCCGCTGCCCGGCGTTCCTGCTGCAATGGCTGGGCGCACCGGAGCGGTTGCTGCACGCCGTGGACTGTCGGGAAGCGTACGGCTACAGCCGTTCGCTGCTGGAAAGGCTGGCCGGCGCGCCGCTTCCGCCGCGGGTCAACGTGGGCTTGTGCGGACTTCGCAGTGAGTCCATCAATTGGGCTGAGCTTGAAACGTGGTGCGCGGAATTGATCGCCCAGGAGCGGACCAGCTATTACCTGGAACAGGCTCTCGTCGCCATGCTCGCTGCCCGTGAGCCATGCGCCGTCGCACCGGCCGCCGACTACGTGACCCTCCCCTCCCGCAGCGAGGCGATCGCTCCCCGAGCCGTGATGCACCACTACGTCGACACGTCGCGGCGATGGCTCTTCCGCTACGGCTGGCGCCACGTCGGTCCGGCAAACCCCGCACGGTGAATCCCGTCGTCTCCATCCTCATCCCCTGCTACAACGCGGCTCCCTGGCTCGCGGCGAGCCTGGATTCGGTCCTGGCCCAGACGTGGGCGGAGAAGGAGGTCATTCTGATCAACGACGGATCGACCGATAACTCCCTCGCCATTGTCCGTCGCTACGAGTCCCGCGGTGTCCGGGTCGTGACCCAGCCCAATGCCGGGCAGGCTGCCGCACGCAATCACGCCCTGCGGCTCGCCCGGGGCGAGTTCGTCAAGTTCTTTGATTCCGACGACTTGCTGTCGCCCGACATGATTGAGCGGCAAGTCCGCGCGCTCTCCAGTCGCCCCAACGCGATCGCTTACGGCGAATGGGCGCGCTTCCACACCGCGGTGGAGGAGGCCCGCTTCGAGACACAGCCGGGCTGGCACGATGCCGCCCCAGTCGACTGGCTCGTCGAAATGCTGCACGACAGCCAGCCGATGATGCAATGCGGCCAGTTTCTGATCCCCCGGCCACTGCTTGACCGCACCGGCGGCTGGGATGAGCGCCTGTCGCTGCACGACGACTTCGAGTTCTTCGCCCGCCTGGTGCTCGCCAGCGCCGGAATCGTCTTCACCGGAGGCGCTCGGCTCTATTACCGCTCGGGCCTTCCCGGCAGTCTTTCTGGACGCACGACCGCCGCGGCGTGGCGGTCTGCCGCCCAGTCCTTCCTGCTTGCCACCGGTTACCTGCTGGACGCGGAAAACTCCCCGCGTACTCGCGCGGTCGCGGCCACGATCCTCCAAATTCTGGTCTTTGACATGTACCCCAACACCCCCGAGCTGGTCGAGCAGCTCGAAAGCCGGATCGCCGAACTCGGGGGGAGCAAACTCGCGCCCCAAGGCGGCAAAGGATTCCTTCTGGCCCGACGGTTTGTCGGTTGGAAGACAGCACGCTGGCTCCAAATCTGGGCAGGCAAGCGGGGCCGGCCCGTCCGGTTGCCAGGATAGTCTTCCCCACTCACCGGCATGGAATTCGTTTTGCCTCCGGGACTCCAATTCATCGATCCATCGGCTAAACCGGCTTCGATCGCCGCATGAGCGCCCGCATCCTGATCGTCACCAGCGGCCCATTGTGTCGCAATCCCCGTCCGCTCAAGGAGGCGAGGACACTGGGGAGCGCCGGCTATGACGTGACGGTGCTGACCGTGCGCAACCAGGCGGGCCCCGAGGCGGCCGATCGCGCGCTGCTCCAGGATGCTCCGTTCCGCCGCGCGGTTGTCGACATGATCCCGGGATTCGGAACGCCAAGCCGCATCGTCTTCGGGCGGCGATTGATGCTTTGGGCCGCTCGCCGGGTCGCCAATCGGGGAATACGCACCATTCATGTGCTCGGTCCCATCGGCGCAACGCTGCGGAGCGCCCGACGATTTCCGGCCGACCTGATCATCGTGCACAATGAAGCGCCGCACTGGGTCGGCGTCCAATTGCTGAAGGAGGGACGAAGCGTCGCTGCCGATATCGAAGACTGGCATTCCGAAGACCTCCTGCCCGAAGACCGGCTCCGGCGACCACTCTCAAGAATCCGGGCGATCGAGCGGGCCCTGGTCAACGGTGCGGCGTACACCACCACCACCTCACAAGTGCTGGCCCGCGCCTTGCAGGCGAAATACGGAGGCCGCTGCCCGGCGGTCATCAGCAATTGCTTTCCCCTGCAGCCGGACCCGCATCGCGGCCCGGTGGGTCAGCCTCCAGCCTTCTTCTGGTTCTCGCAGACCCTCGGACCCGGACGCGGCCTGGAGTTGTTCCTCTCGGCCTGGCGGCAAACCCGGCAGCCGAGTCGCCTGTCCTTGCTCGGCCAGCCCAGCCCTGGGTTCGACCGCCTGCTGCTGTCCCATCTGCCAGCTGCCTGCCATCCTCTGGTCAGCTTTCTCCCGCCAGTGTTGCCGGCAGATCTGCCGGCAACCATCGCTCGGCACGACGTGGGGCTGGCGCTGGAACAATCCTCCATCGTCAACCGCGATCTGGCTGTCACCAACAAGATTCTCCAATACCTCAATG
Organism: uncultured Verrucomicrobiae bacterium; assembly: GCA_963722225.1. Taxonomy (GTDB): domain Bacteria; phylum Verrucomicrobiota; class Verrucomicrobiia; order Opitutales; family Opitutaceae; genus Fen-1467. The sequence continues at coordinate 5,342 of CAVRNM010000242.1, read as the reverse complement.
CCGGCCTGGCCATCGCTGCCAGCGATACGTCCGGACAGCGCGAGGTGCTCGCCCAGCGACCGGACGCCGGCTTCCTTTTGAATCTATCCGACCCCGGGGACACCGCAAACCGGCTCGATCAACTTCTCAGCGATCGCCCTGAATTGTCTCGGCGGCAACACGCCGCGCGGCGTCTGGCCGAAGAAGTCTATTGTTGGGAAAAGGAAGCTCCCCGATTGCTTTCGCTCGTCGCCGAGGCGCTGCAAACCCGACCGGCATCCTTGCGCCGTGAGTGACGCCGCTTCCCCCCCGCCGTCCCGCCGAGTCCTGATTGTTTCGCCGCATTTCCCGCCGGTGAATGCACCGGACATGCAGCGGGTGCGCATGAGTCTGCCTTACTACTCGGCAAACGGGTGGGAACCGGTGGTGCTGGCGGTCCATCCCGACGACGTGGCGGCCGCGCGCGAGCCCGAGCTGTGCGCCACCTATCCGGCCTCGGTCCGCGTCGTTCGCGTGCGGGCGTGGTCGCGGCGCTGGACGCGCCTGATCGGCGTGGGCAATCTCGGCCTGCGGGCGTGGTTTCCGCTGCTGGTCGCCGGCCGCCGGCTGTTGCGCCGGGAAAAATTCGACCTCGTCTTTTTCTCCACGACCCAGTTCATCACGTTCACGCTCGGACCGTGCTGGCGGCGCCGCTTCGGGGTCCGATTCGTCATTGACCTCCAAGATCCGTGGCGGACGGATTTCTACGAACGCTCCCGCGCGCCGGCTCCGCCCGGGGGGAGGAAATATCGGCTGGCGCGTTGGCTCGCCCGGACGTTCGAACCGGGAACCTACCTCCGGGCCAGCGGCTTCATGAGCGTTTCGGTCCGCTACCTGTCCGAACTCGCGCAGCGCTACCCGTGGTTTGCTGCGAAACCGCAGGAGACCATCGGTTTCGGCGCGACGGTGTCGGACTTCGAACTCGCCCGAGCGAGAGTCGGAAGCGACCTTTTCGGCGACCGTCGTCCGGGCGAGATTCGCTTGATCTACACCGGGGCCGCCGGACCGATCATGGCGCCGGCCCTCACCGTCCTGTTTGCCGCCCTGCGCCGCTACCGCGAACGGACCCCGGCAGCGCGGCGCTTCCGGTTTTATTTTCTCGGCACAAGTTATGCCGCGAAGGGAGCCGGCCGGCCCTCCGTCCTGCCGGTGGCGCAGGCCTGGGGGGTCGATGACCAGGTGGTCGAAGTGTCCCATCGGATCGGCTATCTGGAGAGCCTGAAATCTCTCCTGGATGCCGATGCGCTTCTTCTGCTCGGCTCGAGCGATCGCGCGTATTCTCCGTCGAAGCTCTATCCCTGCTTTCTTTCGAACCGGCCGATGCTCAGCGTTGTTTTACGGGACAGCTGCGTCGCCGACCTCCTCACCGAGCTGAGCTGCTCGGCGGTCGCCGCTTTCTCGCCCGATGCGGCGGGCGATGCCGCCCAGGCGGAGATCCACCGTTTCTTCGACCTGGCCCTCGCCGGTTTTTCTTCCGCAACGCCATCGCCACGCAACGAAACTCTGTTTCAGCGCGCCTATCTCGCCGAAACCCTGGCCATCCGCCAATGCGAACTGTTCGAACGGGTCCTCGCCGCTGATCAATCCCATGGGTAGTTCCGGTCAAATTCCGTCGCCTGAGGCATCGCAACGGCTTTACCGCCTCGGCCTGGCCAGCCTGATTGTCGGGTGCGGCTGGCTGTACCTGCAATCGCCGCTGAAGGATCCGCTGCTGATCGGCAGCGGCCTCGGCATCGTCATTCTCGCCACCTGGCCGATGTTGGAATGGGCGCGTCATCTCCGGCCGTGGTTTCCCGTGTTTGAGATCTTCATGCTGACCACGATGAACTTCTATGCGCTGCCGCTCCTGGCCGGGCATCCGGAGGTCCTGGCGTTCTCTGATGCGGTGACCTGGCAGGCGGCTGCGGGGGTGCTGATTTTTCAAGCTGCGGCCGTGGCCGGATTCAGCCTCTATCGATGGCGCCCGGCCGCCCGCTCGTGGCTGACCGAGCCGCTCCTGGCCGACCGCCTGCTGCGGCATGCGCAAACCGGCATCTGGCTAAACACGCTTTATTTGTTGGTCGCAGATTTCACCGAAGTGCTCGGAGGGCAATTCGAGGGGACCTATCGCGCCATCTTCTTCGGCATCGGGACCGTCTCCTTGTTCATTCAATTCCGCCGCTGGGGCGCCGGCGGCCTGACCACCGCCGAGAAGATCATCGTCTCGGTCAATTTGACCGCGCAGATCATCCTGCTTTTCTCGAACCTCTACCTGGTCCAGGGAATGTCCTTCTTCATTCTGGCGATGATCGGTTATGTCACGGCGAGCCGGCGCGTGCCCGTGATCGTGATCGTCGCTGCGGTGGCCGTGACGGCGGTGTTGCACAACGGCAAGAGCGCCATGCGCGCGCTTTACTGGGAGCAGGATCAACCGGCCCCCCGGTTGACCGAACTGCCCGCGTTTTTCACCCAATGGTTCCGCTTCGGCCTCGCTTCGACCCAGCAGGAGGCGAACAAGAACCGCTCGTTGACCACCAACCTGGTCGAGCGCGCCTCGCTCTTTCAAATGCTCTGCCTCGTGGTCAATCGGGTTCCCGACCATGAACCCTACCTCTACGGAGAGTCGTACGCCGACATCCCCGCGCTCCTCGTTCCGCGTTTTGTCTGGCCCGACAAGCCCTCCAGCCTCCAGGCAAACGTGCGGCTCGCGCTCTACTTCGGTCTCGTCGACGAGGATTCCGCCCTGAAGGTATCCATCGCCTTTGGTCCCCTGGCCGAATCCTACGTGAACTTCGGGCTGGTCGGCCTGGGCCTGCTCGGCGCTGTCATCGGGGTCGGCTACAAGTTGGTGTGCACGCTCTCGACCGACGCGTCGCAGTTGTCCGCCATCGGCCTGTTCGTGATTCTGCTCACGGCCTGGTCGTTCCAAAACGAGATGGTGGCCGCGACCTGGATATCCTCCCTTTTCCAGGCCTCCGTCGTCGTGCTGGGCATTCCCCTTGGTTTCCGGGCCTTTCTCAGTTCCCGATGAATTCCTCCGGAGCGGCGCGGCTGGCGGTGGTGCTTTCCCATCCCACGCAATACTACGGTCCGTGGTTTCGCTGGCTGCGCACGCACACGGCCATCGAATTCCGTGTCTTTTATCTTTGGGACTTCGGAGTGGCCGCCCGGCGCGATCCCGAGTTCGAGGCCCATTTTGTCTGGGACGTCGATTTGCTGTCGGGCTACGAATCGGAGTTCGTGCCCAATCGTGCCCGCCGCCCCGGCACTGACCATTTCTGGGGACTGCGCAACCCCTCGCTCCCAAGGCGCCTGGCCGCCTGGCGGCCGGATGTCGTCCTGCTCTTCGGTTATCACTACGCCACGCATCTGCGGATCATCGCCTGGTGCCGGCGGCACGGGTTGCCGCTGGTTTTTCGCGGTGATTCGCACCTGCTGGGTCAACCGAGGCCGCCGCTTCCCAAGCGCGTTCTGCTGCGGGCGCTTTATTGGCAGTTTGCCGCGATCACCTACGTCGGCGCGGCCAATCGTGCTTATTTCGCAACGTTCGGCGTGCCGGCGGCTCGTCTGCATTTCGCGCCCCATGCTGTCAATCACGAGCATTTCAACCCGGGTCAGCCAGCCCACCAGGAGGCCGCCAGGCGCCTGCGCGAGAGGCTCGGCCTGGCGCCCGGCCGCCGCGTCGTGCTGTTCGCCGGCAAGTTTCTCCCCCGCAAGCAGCCGCAGGCGCTGCTGGACGCCTTCCTCTCGGCTTCCCGCCCCGCCGCCACGCTGCTTTTCGTCGGCGAGGGCGCGGAGAAGGCCGCGCTCCAGAGTCGCGCCGCGAGCGTCCCCTCGGCCGACGTGCGCTTCCTCCCTTTTGCCAACCAAAGCGAGATGCCCGCCTGTGATCTGCTCGCCGACCTTTTCGTTTTGCCGTCGCGGGGAAACTCCGAGACCTGGGGCCTGGCCGTAAACGAAGCGATGCACATGGGAGTTCCCTGCCTGGTCAGCGATGTCGTCGGTTGCCAGCAGGACCTAGTGACCGACGGCGCGACCGGCTGGGTTTTCCGCGCCGGGGATCCCGCGCACCTGCGCGCGAAGCTCGACGAGGCGCTCGCCGCGCTCGACCGCGATGCCGTGGGGTTCAAGTCCCGCGCGGCGACGCGAATTGCAGACTACACCTACGAGCAGACAACCGCGGGCGTGCTGCGCGCGCTCAGCAAAGTCGGCCTATCGTTGAAGTAAGGGTATTCATTTATGATGCCGTCTGCTCGTGCGCGCACGTCTCCCGACCGGATCCCAGCCCTCGACGGACTGCGCGGCGTGGCCATTCTAATGGTGCTTTTCCATCATCTCTTTGTTTTCGATCCCGTCGGCTTTGCCGGCCGGCACCTCGCGATCGCGGTGGAGTTTGCCAGCCATGGTGTCGACTTGTTCTTCGCCCTGTCCGGGTTTCTCATCACGCGGCAGCTCGCCGCCGGCCGCGCCTCGCCGGAATTCGCCGGGAGGTTTTGGCTGCACCGCGTCGCCAAGATTGTCCCACTCTACCTTCTGGTCGTCTGCGGGGTCTTTGTGTTTCTCCAGCCGCTGCTGGCCTTCACCGGCAACCATGAAAAACTCCGGTGGCTGCTCGCCAGCCAGGATCAATGGCCGTGGTATCTGTTTTTTGTTTCTAACGTGCGCAACGCCCTCGATGCCCGTTTTGCCAACCCCGCGCTCGACGTGAGCTGGTCGCTCGCCGTTGAAATGCAGTTCTATGTTTTGGCCTTCCTTGCGGCACGCTTTTTCGCCCCCGCCCAGTGGGCCCGCGTGGCCGTCACGGCGATCGTTGCGGCGCTCGCGTTCCGCACGGTCGCCGTGTTGGTTGGCGTTGGCTGGGTGGGCATCCTCGTGCTCACGCCGGGCCGCCTGGACGCATTTGCCTGCGGCAGCCTCGCGGCCGTGGCTCCAGTCTGGCTGGCCCGCTGCCCGGGCTTCGCGTTCTGGATTCTTGCAGCACTGCCGCTCGCGACACCGTGGTCGCGCGCCCATGCCGGAGTTGAGACTGTGGGCTATACGCTCGTGGCGATTCTGGCGGGAGTCGCGATTGAGCGGGTCTGCCGGGGCCGCCCGACCTCCGTTCATGTTCGTATTCTGGAGACGCCTGCCCTCGTAATGTTCGGTCGCATATCCTATTCGGTTTATCTCACGCACCTTCCGCTGCGTGCCGCGCTGCGGGACGGTTTGCTGCCGCGGATCCGGCCGCTCGATACTCCCGCCGCGTGGATGATCCAGCTGGGATTCTGGCTCGGCGCCGGCTCTGCTTGCACCCTCTGCGGCTGGCTGACGTGGCGTTTCTTTGAAGAGCCCACCCGACGGATGAT
>CAVRNM010000241.1:0-11130 GCA_963722225.1 uncultured Verrucomicrobiae bacterium | reverse complement strand
GAGTGGGCATTGCGCGAACACCCGCAGCTTCGCTTTATCGGCGAGGGTTTTCCCGGTGAGTTCATCCGGAGCGAGCGCGCGATCCTGGGGTGCACCCAGGCTACGTCGGCGCCGAACTGCTCCGCAGCTGGGATTTTTCGCCGGATACGACGATCCCGGTGCAGTGCCAGTACGAGCCGCGCAGTGCCGCGGTCGCGACTCGCATGGCCAGTCTCCTTTGTGCGGCACGGTGGGTTCGGGCCGTCGTGTGTAACGAGCCCGGACACTCCCTGCCGCTCAGCGCGGCTTTGCTGGCACCCCTGCGGATCTCCCAAGCGCGGTTGAACGCGGTGGCCGGACAAGTCCGGGCCCGGCTCCAGACCATCAGCACGTCACTGGTCGAAGCCGAATCGCCGTCAATCCGCGCGCTGTTTGCGAGCTGACACGAACCTCAGCCGCGGAAGTAGAGGTAGCCGCCGAGGATGATGACCAGGATCAGGCCGGAAGCCGCCACCTCGCGCCAATCCCAGCTCGCGTAGGTCTTCGCCTTGTCCTCATGCGAGGACGTGCCAAACGTCAGTCCCTGGAGGCGGACGTAATCCGGGTCGGCGGTTAGATAACTGACTCCGACCATGACGACCGCCGACACTAGGGTGATCAGGATGCTGAAATACTGGAAGTTGATGTTATTGATCACCCACAGGAAGGAGCCTTCGGCGTAACCGTCCGCAAATCCGGGGAGCTTCATGGTCACCGGCGTGTCGACGAGCATGCGGAAAAGTCCGAGGGCGAAACCCACCACCATCGCCCAGAGGCAACCGTTGGAATTGAGCCGCTTCCAGAAAACGCCGAAAAAGAAGACCACGAAGATCGGAGGCGCGAGGTAACCCTGCACCGACTGCAGGTAGTCGTAGAGGCTGTGCGCGCCCTGGACCACTGGGATCCATGCCAGGGCGATCAGCACCATGATGGTCGTCGCGATCCGCCCCATGCGCACGAGCTGGGACTGCGAGGCGTTGGGCCGGAATTTCTGGTACAGGTCCACCGTGAACAGGGTGGAGCAGGCGTTGAACACGCCGGCGAGGGAGCCCATCAAGGCCGAGAGCAATCCAGCCACCACGAGACCGCGCAGGCCGGACGGCAGGAGATGCTTCACCATCATCGGGAAGGCGTTTTGGGCGTCGTAGTTCGCGCCCAGGGAGATTTCGGGCACCTTGTTGCTCTTGACCAGGGCAAACCAGATCATGCCGGGGATGATGAACAGGTAGGGGGGGAACAGCTTGAGGAAAGAGGCGAAAATGCTACCGCGGCGGGCGATCTGCTCATTCGGGGCGCCCAAGGCCCGTTGCACAATGTACTGGTCGGTGCACCAGTACCACAGGCCGATGACGGGCGCGCAGATCAGCATGCCGAGCCAAGGATAGTGGCTGTTGAAATACCAGGCCTGTTTCACCACGTGGCCGTCAGTCGCGCGTTCCAACACCGGGGCCCAGGTGGACTCGACGCCGGCGGGCGTCATCGGCTTCCAGAGGTTGAACATGTCAGAGCCGCAGACGGCGCGCAATTCGTGCCAGCCGCCGAGCTTGTACAGGCCGTAGAAAGTGAGCGTGGCCGAGCCGCAGATCAGGACGACGACCTGGACCGCGTCGTTGTAGGCCACCGCGCGCATGCCGCCGAGGGCGGTGTACAGGCCGGTCAACACAATCACCGCCACGGAGCCGATCCAGAAGCTGTTGATCTCGACTCCCCCGACGTTCAGATGGACTTCCGGGAGGAGGGTGGAAAAAACCACGCCGCCGGCAAAGATGCCCACGGCGATCTTCGACACGACGAACGTAACCAAAGAGACAATCGACAACACATAGCGTGAACTGGTGCTGAACCGCCGTTCCAGGAACTCTGGCATCGTGAAGACGAGGGAGCGCGCGTAGAACGGGACGAAGACCCAGGCCAGCACCAGCAGGCACCAGGCGTGCAGCTCATAATGCGCCATGGCCACGCCGTCCTTGGCGCCCGACCCCGCGAGGCCGACGATATGCTCCGAGCCGATGTTCGAGGCGAAAATCGAGGCGCCGATGACCCACCAGCCGAGGTTGCGTCCGGCCAGAAAATAATCGGCCGCGGTATCCTTGCCCTTCTTCACCACCCACCAGGCAACGCCCAGCAGGATGCCAAAATAGAGCGCGATGGCCAGCCAGTCGACGCCGCTGAGGGTCGAGGTGTCGGCGGTTGCCGCCGCGAGGATTGGGGTCAGCGTATTCATGGACTCGGGATTGATCGGATTGGCAGACGTTGAACCAGGAAAGGGACGCCCGTTTGGGCAACTCAGAGGGACTGACCGGGCGGCGAGATCCGGCAGATCAGCCCGCCCGATGTTCAAGAGGGGGTGGATGGCGCGTTCCCCGATTAAGAGCGGGCGCGCCTTCTTCGAAAGCGAAATCTAAGACGCAAAACGCAGGCAGTCTGTAAATCGTCGATCCGGTGGCGAGCACAATTCGACTTTCGGTGATACGTTCCCGTTTGACCGCGGAAAGGCTCGGACCGGGATTTCCCGTTCGTGGAGGCGACTGCCGCATGGCCCTTGGAAATGGCGCTCGCGTTGTAGCCGGCCTTGCTGAGGCCGGGCCCGCCTTCGCCGAGGCTCAGGGCGGGCGGCCCCGGCTACAGGACGAACCCGCCCAGACCGAGACCGGTTTTACTTAGCCGGTTCGCTGCAGTCGGGGCGATTCCTGCTCGTAGTTCGACGCACCGTTCGGTGGGGCGTTGTAGGGCGGGGCCGCCGCACCCCGCCACTCTCGGCAAATCGGCGGGATTCGGCGATCCCGCCCGACATCCGACTGCATGGATTCGGCTTACGAGACAACATTGTCCCGGCTCAATCCAGCGGAGTCAGCCGAAGATTCCGCAGCTCGAAAGGAAACCCCTCGAGCTGGATCCCAATTCGACCGGCGTGTTGGGTGCAATGGGTGATCTTGTTCTGGAAGATGCCGTTGATGCTCACCTGGATCGTCCCGCCACGGCAAACAACGTCGACGGAATTCCATTCGCCCAGGGCCTTCTCGGAGACCAGGCCCAGGTGGTCGAGTTGCGGCGTCGTGGCCTCGGGTGCGGTGGACAGCGTCTCAGCGAATCTCGCTCCCGCCATCGGGAGCAGATCGCCGGCCCGGTTGATCTTGGTTTGAATTTGATAACAGACCGGCCAGGTGTTCCGGTCGACTGGACCCGAGGAAATATGCACCATCACGCCACTGTTGCTGTTTCTCGCCGCTTCCGCGGGCCAGCGATATTCGACGTGCAGCCGGTAATTCGCGTATGAGCCCGCGGCCAGAAGATAGCCCACCGGCTTGCCCGCGACAGCGATCACCCCCCCGTCGACCACATGACAGGCCAGGGAAATGTCAGTCGCGGGATTCGCGACCAGTTCCCACCCGGTCAGATCCCGGCCGTTAAAAAGATCCACCGGTGCGGCCGCACCGGCCATCACGCAGGTGAGGATAAAGACGATGAAGTGACGCATCGCCGGGGAATGTGCCAGAGAATGCGATCCGGCGAAACCACAAAAGCGGGGCGCTGCGCCCGCTACTCCCGACGGCCGGCGAGGTGACCCCTGACCCGGCTTTTCGGTTCGGTGCTCCGGAACCTGAGCCTGCGCCCCGCCAAATCGGGATGCTCCTGCCTACGCCTTTCTCTGCCAGGCGGCGATGAACATGCCGTTGGAATTCAATTCATGCGGCCAGAGCAGAAACGAGCTCAGATGGCAAAAGTCGGAGGGCGGAGGCGGTGCACCCCTGGACGCTGGCGTCTGACCTCCCGCTTCTGGCGGCTGCCCGTTGGTGTCCGGAAACACCGGGATGGCCGCGAATTCGGGATGCGCGGCGGAGAAGCGGCTGACGACGTCGCTGGTCTCGGCGCGCGTCAGCGTGCAGACGGAATAGATGAGGCGGCCGCCGCGTTTGACCGATCCGGCGACGTGGTCGAGCAGCAGCTGCTGCACTAGGGCGAGTTCACTCACGTCGGCTGCTGAGACGGTCCAGCGGGCATGCGGATGGCGCTGCCAAGTGCCGACGCCGCTGCAAGGCGCATCGACAAGGACGCCGTCGAAGCGCGTCCGGGTCGGCGTCGTCGGTCCTCCATTCCACGGCACAGCGCGGTAATTGAACACCTCGGCGCGGGCGGCGCGTTTCTTCAGGACCTCGAGCCGGCGGACGGAACGGTCGCTGGCCCAGATGAGCCCCTTGTTTTGCATGAGGTCGGCCAGATGCAGCGTTTTGCCGCCCTCGCCGGCGCAGACGTCCCACCAGGTTTCGCCAGCGGCCGGGGCACAGGCATGGCCGACCAGCTGCGAAGCCAGATCCTGGAATTCAAATTGGCCCCGCTGGAATGGCTCGGTGAGATAAAGGTCCTGCGTGCCGACGTAGCGGAAGGCCGTCGAGAGTCGGGCGGCCAGGGCCGGTGGCATAGCTGGTGTGGCCGGGCTCGCTGCGCCCGGTCCGGGGTTGTCCACTCCGGCGGCAGAGACTGGTTTGCGCCCGGCCGCGGCGAGCCCGGCGACGCAGTCTCCAAGCGCCAGAGGGAGCGAATCGGCGAACCGCTGGCGGGCCCGGATCCACAGCGGAGGATCCCGCTGGAGCTGGCGCAGCCATTCCGGGGGGCCGGCGTCCATCCCGGAAGCCAGCCACTCCGGAACGGCGCGCGCGGCGAGGGCCTCGGGCTTGAACGCCGCGGGATTGCCATCGAAGCGGGCCTGCAATCCCAGGGCGGTTTCGACGCGACGCTGCGGGGAGGCGCCGGAATCGAGCCACCCGAGCCAGCGAAAGTAGGCGGCGATGGCTTTGACGATACCTCGGCGTTCGCCCGGCGAAAGATCCCGGCGCGGCGCGAGCTCGCGGCGGAGCACGGCGTCGACCGGATCGCGAGGGGTGATCAGCCCCAGGATGCGGACGGCACGGTTGAGGGTGGGGGAGGCGGACATCGGGGCTCAGCGCTGGGCCCGGCGGCGGGTTTCCTTGAGCTGGAGGCGTTTCGTTTCGATCAGCGCGCCGGCCACCGCGGGGTGGTTCCGCAGCCGCTGGAAGTGCGCCGGCACGAGCTTCCAGCCCAGGCCGGCGGAAGCGTCCGCAAATGGGGCGATCCGCCCGTCGAAGACGAAAGCGAATTCGAGGCGGGTGTCGCCGTAACTGGCATCCACCGTGGCGCGCAGGTCGCGGAGAAAACCGACCAGCTCCGGGTGTTCGGCGTGCAGCAGCCAGGTGACTTTTCTGACGAGGGACGCCACGATCTGCTCAAGCGGATAGCATTCCTTGACGTTGAGGCGCGCCCCGTCGGATCCGGCGAGCACATTGCCCTGGACCAGCAGGGGCGCCTCGGCGACGAGGTTGCGCGCATAGGCCTCGTAGGCGTCGGCGAACATATTCATCGGCAGGGACAGGCGCTTGGTCGCCAGCGTGAAGGCGGCCCACGGGCGGTGGTCTTTTTTCGACAGCTTCTTCGTGATGGCGGACGGCACGCCGCAGAGGCGGAATTCGCTGCGGTCCGGGAGATCGCGCAGCTGGTCCTCCGGCACCGTGTTGATCGCGTCCGCTAGTCCGGCATAGGCGTTCATCGGATGGCCGGAGATGTAGAAACCGAGCAGTTCCTTTTCGAACTGGAGCCGGGTCGCGGCGGTGAACAGGCGGTCGGGCGTGGGCGTCACAGCGGTCCTCCCGCCGTTGGTCTTGGCCGGCGAGTGGGTTCCGGCGCCCGAGATCGAGCTGGCTGTGCTCCCCGGCACCGGGAGCGGCGGCCGGCCCGGCGGACGCCTTCCGGGTGTGGCGCAGCAGTTCGGTGAACTCGCGGACGAGCTGGTTGCGGTCCGGGACGGGCGCCGGGGCGGTGCTGCCGGCGAGGTCGAAGAGCATGGTCTCGGCCGGCCCGGCCGGCTGATGGGCCGCGGGAACGTCGGGGCGGAGCGCGGGGTATTTGCGCAGCAACTCGCCGAGGGCGGAAAGAGCCTCGTCGATCTGGTCGAACAACTCCTCGCGGGGCGCGCCACTGAAATCGAAGGCGCCGGTGGCCACCAGGTTCTCCAGCACGCGCTTGTTGATCGCCCGCGAATCGGCGCGCAGCAGGAAGTCCTGGAAATCCCGGAACGGACCGGCCGCTTCCCGTTCGGCCAGGATGCGTTCGGCGGCCTGTTCGCCCACGCCCTTGATTCCGGCTAGGCCGAAGCGGATCGAGCCGGTCGGGGAGCCGAGCGTCGAAGGTCGAGAGTCGAGGGACGAGGGACCGGCGTCGGAGATCAAGGGACGACGGACGAGGAGCGAAGGGTCGCCGGATGGCGGCGCGGGGGATGCGGGGTCGACCCTCGGCGCTCGACTCTCGACGGCTTGACGGGTCACTGGCGTGAACATCTCCCGGGATTCGTTCACGTCGGGACCCAGGACCGGGATGCCCATGGCCATCGCCTCGTCGATGAAGTGCGAGACCTTCTCGGCGTTGCCCAGTTCGGAGCTGAGGACCGCGGCCATGAACTGCACGGGGTGGTTGGCCTTCAGGTAGCCGGTCTGGTAGCTGAGGATCGCATAGGCCGCCGAGTGCGACTTGTTGAATCCGTAGCCGGCGAACTTGTTGAGGATGTCAAAGATGGCGTCGGACACCCCCTCCTCGATGTGGTGGAGCCGCTTGGCCCCGGCCACGAATTTGCCTCGTTCCTCGGCCATGGCGACGGGGTCTTTCTTGCCCATCGCGCGGCGGAGCATGTCGGCGCCGCCGAGCGTGTAGCCGGCGATGACCTTGGCCGCCTCCATGACCTGCTCCTGATAGACCATCACCCCGTAGGTCTCGTGGCACACATCCTCGAGGAGCGGATGCGGGAATTTCACGGTCGAGGGGTCCTTCTTGCCGCGAATGTAGTCGGGGATCCACTCCATCGGCCCGGGGCGGTAGAGCGCGATCAGCGCGATGATCTCGTCGATCGTGGAGACCTGCAGCTGGCGGCACAGCGCCTGCATGCCGCTGGATTCCAGCTGGAAGACGCCGGTGGTCCGGCCGGAGTTGAGCAGGGCGAAGGTCCGGGCGTCGTCGAGCGGGATCTCCTCGAGGTCAAACGACGGATCCGCGGTGCGGCGGACGTTCGCCACGGCGTCGGCGATGACGGTGAGGGTCTTGAGGCCGAGGAAGTCCATCTTGAGCAGCCCGAGCTTCGACACGGCGTTCATGTCGTACTGCACGGTGACGTCGCCCTCCTGCAGGGTGAGCGGCACGTACTCCTCGAGCGGCGTATCCGTAATTATGATACCGGCGGCATGCTTGCCGGTGTTGCGCACCATGCCCTCCAGGACGCGGGCCTCCCCGACGATCTCCTGGGTCACCGGATTGCGCTCGAGCTCGGCCCGGAGCTCGGCGGACTTGGCGATCGCGCCGTCGAGCGTGATGTTCAGCTCGTCCGGGATCATCTTGGCGAGGCGGTCGGCCTCGGCGTAAGGCAGGTTGTGCACGCGCGAAACGTCGCGGATCACCATCTTGGCGCCGAGCGTGCCGTAGGTGATGATGTTCGCCACGCAGGCCTTGCCATATTTCGTCCGCACGTAATCGATGACCTCGCCGCGGCGCCGCATGCAGAAGTCGATGTCGAAGTCGGGGGGCGAGACGCGCTCGGGGTTGAGAAAACGCTCGAAGAGAAGCTTGAAGCGGAGCGGATCGAGGTTGGTGATGCCCAGCAGGTAGGCGGCAATGCTGCCGGCGCCCGAACCGCGCCCGGGGCCGACCGGGATCCCCTGCTGCCGGGCCCAATGGATGAAGTCCCAGACGACGAGGAAATAGTCGGTGTAGCCGGTTTGCGCGATGATCGAGAGCTCGTAGTCGGTGCGCTCGCACAGCTCCTCCGCGGTGTGGTGGAGCGGGAGCTTGAGGGTCGATCCCGGGATCGTCGCCCGGGTCTCGTAATCGACGCCGTAGCGCCGGAGGAGCCCCTCAAGGCAGAGTTGTTTCAGGTACCCCGGCCGGTCGGTCGTGACCTCCGGTGGCAGGGGATAGCGGGGGTAGCGCTCCGAGCCCTTGGGGAAAGGGATCTTCAGCTCGCACATCTCCGCGACGGCCTGGGTGTTGCTGACGGCCCCGGGAATCTCCGCGAAAAGGCTCTCCATCTCCGCCCGTGATTTCAGGTAGAACTGCTTGCTGTCGAAACGCATGCGGTCGGTGTCGGCCAGCTTGGCGCCGGTCTGGATGCACAGCAGGGCATCGTGCGGGCCGGCGTCCTCCGCGCGGACGTAGTGGACGTCGTTGGTGCAAACGACCCGGAGGTTGAACTCCCGGGCCAGTTTGAGCAGATCGGGCACGATCTGGCGCTGCGGGGCCAGCCCGTGGTCCTGGATTTCGACGAAAAAGTTCTCCCGGCCGTAGATGTCGACAAAGCGGCCGGCGGCCTTCCGGGCGTCGTCGTAGCGGCCGCCCAGCAGGCGCTGCGGGATGAGTGCGGCCAGGCAGCCGGTGAAGGCGATGAGGCCATCGGAATGCCTGGCGAGGGTTTCGAAATCCGCGCGGGGCCGGTAGTAGAAACCCCGAAGGTGGGCGTCGGACACGAGCTTGAGCAGATTCTGGTAGCCGGCCTGGTTGCGCGCGAGCAACCCCATGTGGAAAATGGATTTGCCCTCCTCGTTGCGGCCGGTGCGTTCCAGCCGGGAGCCTTCGGTGAGATAGATCTCGCAGCCGATCAACGGTTTGATGCCGCGGGACTTGGCCTGATTGTAGAAATCGATCGCGCCGAAGAGATTGCCGTGATCCGTCAGCGCGAGCGCCTTCATCCCGAGCGCGGCTGTCCGGTCCATCAGGCGGTCGATGCGGCAGGCGCCGTCGAGCAGGCTGTAGTCGGTGTGAACGTGGAGATGGACGAAATTGGTGTCGGCGGACGGCACGGTCGGGCCAGCCAAGACCGCGCCGGAAAATGTTCAAGGCAGGAGTTTGGCGAATTCAAACGTCCGCCGGACTCCTCACCCGGGCGGAAGGCCGGCGGGGTTCGATCGGAGCGCAGTCAGAATGACCAACCGGAGACGGGCCCGGCCGGGAAAATAGGGATTGACGGGGAATCCGCCAACTGGACACTTACCCGTTTTTCCTCAGAACCCTTCGCCTATCACATGTCTATTGAAATCAAGATCCGCAAGAATGAGCCGGTGGATCGTGCGTTGCGCCGCTTGAAGAAGAAGCTTGACCGCGAGAACATCATCAAGGACGTCCGAGCCAAGCGCTACTGCGAGAAGCCGTGTGAACGCCGTCGTCGCAAGAACAAGGTGATGGCCTTCACCGCCATGCTGCGCCGGCGCTACGAGGGCTGACCTCTGGTCTGGGACGATCGCGGGCGCGGCGGCCCTGAGTCGGTTGACCCGGGCGGACGCGATTCGGCAGGGGGGGAGGGTTGGCGGCCCGGACACCGGGTCAGGAGTTGAATTTCGTGAACCCCATTCTGTCACTTTCCACTTCCTGGTGCTCGGCACGTCACCAGGACGGCGCCGCGATGCTGGAGGAGATCGCCGGCCTGGGTTTTGGTCAGGTGGAACTGAGCCACGGCATCCGCATCACGCTGGTGCCGGGAATCCTGCAGGCGCTGGAACAGGGATTCATCAAAGTCAGCTCGGTCCACAATTTCTGCCCGCTGCCGGCAGGGATGGTGCATCCCGCGCCCAATCTGTTCGAGCCGTCCGCGCCCGCCCGTCACGGTCACGAACAGGAGCAATGGTTGCGGCACAGCCGGCGGTCGCTCGATTTCGCGGCGCAAGTGGGGGCGAAGGCCATGGTCGTCCACCTCGGCAGCGTGCGATTTTTCTGGTTCAATCCGGGGCGGCGGCTCCGCCGGTACACCCGCAGCCATCCGGCCGCCTCGCTGGCGGCGGATCGGCGTTACCAGAAGCTGCTTGCCAAGGCCGCGGCCCGGGTGCGCCGTTGCCAGCGGCCGTTCTGGGACCAGACCCGGCGCAGCCTGGAACAGCTCCTGCCCTACGCCTCCGAGAAGGGCGTGCGGCTGGGACTGGAGAATCGCGAGCGATTGGAGGAACTGCCGGCCGAGGCGGATTTTCCCGAATTCCTGAAGAGCCTGTCGCTGCCGGAACAGGCCGGCTACTGGCACGACACCGGGCACGCCGAATTGAAGGAACGGATGGGCGTGACCACGCAGCGCCGGCTGCTGGAGGAGAACGCGGCGCGGCTGATCGGCTTCCACCTCCACGATGTGGATGAGGCCGGGTCCGACCACCAGCCGATCGGCCAGGGACGCGTGGATTTCAAGATGGTCCGGCAGTTCTGGCAGCCGCACCATCTCCTGGTGCTCGAATTGAGCCCCCGCGTCGGCCGAGCGAACGTGGTGGAGTCCAGGAAACGGATCGAAGACCTGCTGGGGTAGTGATGGCGCGGCAGCCGTTTCACCGCTGTTGCCGGAGCCTGCTCGCTGGCGAATTCTGAAACCAATTGATGTAGGGCGACCCCCGCCCTACAATCCCAACGGCATCGTGCCACCTCAGCCCGCGCACCGTCAAACGCCCCATACTCCGGGAATGCGGGTGCCGCAGAATTCGCATTTGCCGTCCTTGAGGCCGAACCGCGTGACGGAGAACACATCGCGCTCGATGACCGCCCGGTGGCAGTGCGGACAGAACGTGGTCTGCGCATCCGGCACGTCGCGCACGTTTCCGAGATAGACGTAGCGCAGGCCGGCGGCACGGGCCAGATCGCGGGCCTGGATCAGGATCTCAACCGGCGTAGGCGGCAGATGGTCGAGCTTGTGCTCAGGGTTGAAGCGCGAGAAGTGCAGCGGCCGGTCGGGCCCGAGGTTCTGCACGAGCCAGCCGCACATGCGCTTGATCATCTCCAGGTCGTCCGTGTAGGTGGGCACGACGAGGTTGATCACCTCGAACCAAATGCCGAGCTCATGGTAGGTCTTGAGGGTGTCGAGGATCGGCTGGAGTTTGCCCGAGTTGAGCCGGTGGTAGATCTCGTCGTTGAACCCCTTGAGATCCACATGCGCGGCGTCCACGAATTGGGCGAGATCGCGGAACGGCCGATCCTCAATCGAGCCGCAGGTCACGATGATGTTCTTGAGCCCGTGCTCGCGGGCCAGCTTGCAGGTGTCGTAGGCGTATTCGTAATAGGCGGTCGGCTCGGAATAGGTGTAGGAGATGGACG
>CAVRNM010000240.1:0-4283 GCA_963722225.1 uncultured Verrucomicrobiae bacterium | reverse complement strand
CTATGTTTATTGTTCACATCTACTTGTAACAGATTATCATTGCTGCTATAACTATGTTTAGAGTAAAAGAATTCACAGATGGATCGAAAGGATTTCCTTCACTTCTGCTTTATTTTGAGTTTATTCAAGAAGGGGAAGAGGGGGTCATTTTTAAATCGTGATGGCAGCTTGCTTGCCAGTTTTTACTATGTCGGCCCTGACATGGATTCCTCTTCAGGATTAGAGGAGTCTGAGTTAGCCCGCCAGCTTAGCTCTATCTTCCAGGGCTTTGGTAATGGCTGGTCTGTCCATGTTGATTTAATAAGGAAGCCGACAGTCGAATATCCTAAAGAAAATGCCTTTGATAACCCAACGTCAATCTTAATTGAAAATAAACGTCGTGAAGATTATCAAAAAGAAGGTGAGCATTTTGAATTTTTATGCGATCAGCTTTTGTTATCTGCCTTCGATAGCTGATAGCCAGAAGATGGACAGTTTTTTTGTCAAGAAATCCACCAAAAGTGTCCAACCGGATTCTAAATTTATTATTGATGTATTTAATAAAAAACTTAAAGAGTAGGGGAACATAGCTAACAAGATCCACATTAAGCGCATGTCATCAGGTGAAATGATGACATTCTTGAACACCTGCATTACCGGCGGTTCGGAAAAAGTGCCGGTCCCAACTCCACCAGTTTATTTAAACCATTACTTAGGTGCCCAGTTTGTCGCGGGGCATGAGCCGGTTGTTGGCGATAGGTATATAGGTACGGTCACCTTGACGCAATTTCCATTTGATAGCTATGCCGGTATATTAAACATTTTATCGAATCTTTCTTTTGAATACAGATTTTCAACGAGATTTCTTTTTTATGACCCTATCGATGCCATAGCCGTTGTCAAAGGATACGAAGCAAACTATGCCAACGTGAAATTTTCCATCGGAAGCTTACTAATGGGGGCTTTAGGTAAGGGGGCCGGCATTTCCGACGACCCGGACGCGGCCAACCGCGCGGTAGTGACCCGCATTGAGGATCCTCTGGCCCGGTTGCAGAGCGGCAGCACGCCATGCCTCAAGCCTAGCGCTTTTCGTTCGGTGCGGCAGCCTGGGCTTGGCGCTCAATCTGGTCGGTTGGGCGCTCCCATGCCGGGCGGACGAGTTCGACGTCCTGCGGGAGAAGTGGGCGGAGATGCTCACCGGCGGCAGTCACTTGGATCTGACGGATCCCGCCGTTGCGTCCTCCATCAGCAGCCTCAGCTCCTCGGCGAATGCCCACTGGTTGACGATGGATAAATCGCCCACCCGCGCCTTTCTCTGGGCCGACCTGGCCAGCACCACCGATACGGGTGACATTACGACGAGTTATGAGCGCCTGAAGTCAATGGCGCTGGCCTACGCGACTCCGGGATCCAGCCTGAAGGGCAACGCGTCGTTGAAGGCCGACATCGTCCGCGGCCTCGATTGGATGTATGCCAACCGTTACAACGAGACCACCCCGATGCACGACGAGTGGTGGCACCTCGAAATCGGTGCGCCGGCTGAGCTCGTCGACACCACGGCCCTGATGTTTGCTGAACTGAGCGCCACCCAGGTGGCCAACTACATGCGGGCCGTGGAGAAATTCACCCCTTCGGCCACGACGCAGGCGCCAGGCGGCACCCCGTGGTCTTTCACCGCCGCCAACCGCATGTGGAAGATCCACATTGTAACGATTCGCGGCATCATCGTGAAGGACAGTGCGAAACTGCTCGCCGCACGCGATGCATTCAGCGCGCTTTTCATCTATGTGAAACATGGCGACGGCTACTACGCCGACGGCTCATTCATTCAGCATCGGGGGCACCCCTACACGGGAGGCTATGGGGCCTCTTTGCTGGGCCGGCTCGCCCCAGTGCTCGCGCTTCTTAACGGGCCCAATCGGGAAAGCGCCTCGGGTTCCTCCTGGAAGGTCACCGACCCCAATATAGCAAATCTCTACCGGCTGGTCTTCACCGCGCTGGAGCCGGTGATTTTTCGCGGCGGCATCATGGCCATGGTGCAGGGCCGGGAGATCTCCCGCCAATCCGCTTCTGAACACGTCATCGGGCACGGCATCATGCAGAATATCCTCCTGATCTCCCAGTTCGCCCCGGAGGCGGACGCCGCTCGGATGCGATCGATGGTGAAGTACTGGGCCGGGGCGGACACGGTTCTTGACTTCGTCGAGACTGCACCGCTCGGACTCAAGGGCGCCGTACGGAAACTGATGGCCGACCCGACCGTGCAGCCTCGCGGTGAGCTCATCGGGAATTATGTCTTTGCCGGAATGGATCGCGTGGTTCACCTGGCCCCGGGTTTTGGCCTTGGACTTAGCCTGTCATCCAGCCGCGTTTTTACCTACGAGAGCATCCACGGTGAGAATGTGAACGGCTGGCACACGGGCGAAGGCATGCTTTACCTCTACGATTCCGATTTGACGCAGTTCGACGACGACTTCTGGCCAACCGTTGATCCGCGCCGCCTTCCCGGCACCACGGTCGATGTGAGTCAGATCCGCGAGCCCGCATCAGGGCAGAGCGAGGCTCCGGCGACGACCTGGGTCGGCGGTGCGTCGCTCGGCGCCTACGGGGCGGCCGGAATGCAACTCCGGGCGTGGGGTAGCACGCTCACAGCGAAGAAGTCATGGTTCATGTTCGACCAGGAGGTTGTTTGTTTGGGCAGCGAAATCTGCAGCGGCGATTCCCGGGCGATCGAGACCGTCGTCGAAAACCGCCTCCTGCATGGTGGCGGCGACCACGCGCTTACGGTGGACGGCACGCGAAAGACCGGAGCGCTTGGCTGGTCAGAGGTCATGCGGGATGTGACCTGGGCTCACCTGGCGGGCCAGACGGAAGGTGCGGATATCGGCTATTTTTTCCCGGCGCCCGTCCGGCTGTATGGACTGCGAGAGGAAAGATCGGGCGTTTGGAACGAAACCACGAAGACCGTATCCCGCAACTATCTTACACTCTGGCTTTCCCACGGGACGAATCCAGCCGGAGCAACGTATTCGTATGTGCTGTTACCCGGATTCAGCGCGGCGCAGGTCTTCGACTATGCCAAGCACCCAAGAGTGGAGACACTGGCGAATTCCGATCGAATCCAGGCCGTGCGCGTGGACTCGCTTGGCCTGACGGCGGCGAACTTCTGGAGTGATGGGCGCTCAGCCATCGGGATCATCACGGTGGACAGAATGGCCAGTGTGCTTCTTCAGACCCAGGGGGCCTTCTTGGACGTTGCGGTGAGCGACCCGACGCAGGTCAACCCTACGACCATTACCATGGAATTGGCCGCATCCGCGCTCAAGCTGGTTTGCGCCGATCCAGGAGTGGCCATTGACCGGCTTTCACCGACGATACGGCTATCGTTCCGCGTCGGCGGCGCCGCCGGGCAGACATTCCACGCACGTTTCCAGACCAGCGTGCCGTGAGGGGCAACGCGCAAGGCCCATGGCGTTGGGCCAGGAATCGAAGGGGGCACTGTGTGAGTTTTCGACCGAACAGGCCTACCGATTCGTTTGCCAGGACCTTTTTGCGAGAACTACCACGCCATCTCTTCACGGTTCGAGCTGTGCCCAACCGCCCTCTTGCCATGGGGGCCAATTCGGGCGACTCTGGCCCTGTTCGACCAAGCCGACATGCGAGCCCTCTCTTCCATTTTCACGCTCGGCGCACTCCTGATGGCGGCGCCGGTCCGTCCGTGCGCCGGCCAGCCGGCCGGACCGCTGCGCCTCGAACTGCGGGATTTCGGCAAAGACTCAGGGTGGTCCGCGTGGGCCCAGCGGGACGAAATCCGGCCGAGGTGCTTCGTGGACACGGAGCACTTCCGGTCGGCGCCCGACGCGCTGGCGATCTCGGGCAACGGAAACCCGGCCGAGTACGGCGGATGGGCGTACACCGTGGGCGGCGTCAGGGGCGCGCAGTACTACCGGCTCACCGCCTACTTCCGGGCTCAGTCGGTCGCCGACGAGGCGCGCCAGGTCGTGGCCCGGATCGACTGGCTCGACGGCCAGGGCCGGCGCACCGGCCAGCCCGACTACGCCTACGAGACCGCGGCGGACGGGGACTGGACGCGCGTCACGCTGCGCGTGCCCGCCCCGCCGCTGGCCGCACGCGCGAAGATCGAGCTGAGCCTCGGCTGGGCCCCGCTCGGGACGGTGTGGTGGGACGACATCACTTTCGAGGAGGCGCAGCCGCCTCCCGCCCGATGGGTCCGCGTCGGGACCGTCGCCCTGCATCCGCGGAACGACCCCGACAACCTGGGGGCATGGCTGCAGGCGCTGGAC
>CAVRNM010000239.1:0-3015 GCA_963722225.1 uncultured Verrucomicrobiae bacterium | reverse complement strand
AAAGAATCTCGGCTACCGGATCATGATCGATTTCCATTATAGCGACTGGTGGGCTGATCCGGGGAAGCAGAACAAACCGGCCGCCTGGTCCTCCCATCGCATCAGTCAATTGGTTACGGATGTGTCGAACCACACGACCTCCGTGCTCACCGCGTTAAAGGCGGCAGGGGTTACCCCCGAATGGGTGCAGGTCGGCAATGAAACCAACGATGGCATGTTGTGGCCTGACGGAAGGGCTTCGGCCAACATGGCGGATTTCGCGAGGTTGATCACCAGCGGATACAATAGCGTCAAGGCCGTGTTTCCCGACGCCAAGGTGATTGTCCACATCTCCAATGGATATGACAACGGCTTGTTCCGCTGGATGTTCGATGGCCTCAAGGCAAACGGCGGCAAATACGATGTCATTGCGATGTCACTCTATCCCACTGCGGAAAATTGGGCGACGTTGAACAGTCAGTGCCTGCTCAATATGAATGATATGGTGGCAAGGTACGGCAAGGAAGTGATGATTTCTGAGGTCGGCATGGACGTCAGTGCGGAGGCCGCGGCCAAATCCATCCTCTCGGATATCATCGCCAAGACAAAGTCGGTGTCCGGGGGCAAAGGCCTGGGGGTGTTCTACTGGGAGCCGGAATGTCACAATAACTGGCAGGGCTATGACAAGGGGGCATTCAGGAACAATGGAAGTCCCACTTTGGCGCTGGACGCGTTCAAGCCTTAGGCACTTTCACTCCCACTCTCTTGCACCGCAAAAAAAGGCGTTCGGGGTGACCCGAACGCCTTTGCAGCAAAAATGAAACTTGAATCAAACGTTCTTGAAGCGGCGCTTGAACCCAAGAAGGGCAAACAAAGCCCCGGCGACCAAGAGGACGGTCGTGCCGTTATCCGGAACGTTGTAATACAGCTGCGGCTGGGAATTGGGCGTTGAACCATAGCCTGCAACACCCTGAAGGACCATTACCTGAACGCCATCGAAGCCAGGCGAAGCTGTCGTCGTGGCGGCTGCCCCTAAAGCGGAATCGACGAGCGCCAAGAAAGGGTCCGAAGAAACCAGCGGGGCTCCGATTGCATCTTGCCCCTGCAAGAACCAAATCGCCTCTTGAAGCTCAAGAGCGGAATAGGCGCGCCCTAACGTTGAAGTGTTGCTGTAGTCGTAGCCTGCCAACGTCCCGGCAGCGAATTGGGAATAAAGCCATGCGGTACCTTCGGTGAGAGGGCTATAGGGAACGCTGGTGTTTGAGAGGGCGGTATTGCCGAGAGAGAAATTGTATGCCGGGCCGCCCCAGTTTCCGGGGACGAACTCCTCGTTGTACGCCATGCAAAACGTCTCAAAAGAACCGCCGGAAGACGTGGTTGCAGCATAACTTCCAGTCGATAGTCCCGAGCCGACTGCAGTGAACTCTCCTCCGCCATAACTATTGAGATCACCATAGGGTCCCACATTCAGCGTAACTGAATTGCCGAATGCGCTCGACGCGGCTCCCACGAGAGCGATGACCGCCAGTGCTTTGCAGAGGGTCTTAAATGGGTTATTCATTCTTACTTGCAACTAGCTTGAATCATACCATTTCGGGATAGCATATGAATCTCGGCACGCTATCTGATAATCATCAATCGTTAGCGAAATTAAAAAAACAGACTCCTTATCATTGGCCGTCCGTGTTTCTTATCGCAAATGTTAAGCAATCCGACGTTTGTCCGCCCTTGAAACGTGAGTAAAGGAGGGTGATTTCTTAACAATATGGTTGGTAGTCGGATATAACACACGACACTCAGAACGCGTAGTGTAAGTTTTTCCGACAGTGAAACAGGCCGCCTTGGAAAGACGAATTGCGCCGTTTTTCCTGGCAGATTCCCGTAATCAAAGCGCGACCGATAACCTCAGAATCCGAGGAAACAAGCGCCAGCGAATTCGGATATCTGCCGTCCCGACTGTGACATCGGACAGTGTTGGCCAAGATTCCATGGTTGAATGCAGTTCTCCAACGGTGGCGGGAAGATTATCGACCATGATTCTCATCTTTTGAGTAGTGCCGGTTCTAGCGTCTGCCTTGCTAATCTGAATCTTGGCGTTGCTGCTGGGGCCGCCCGGCCAAGATATCCCGATTGGCCGGGCCGTTGGAGTCGCCATCGTGCTTGGAATTGTGAGCGCAGCCTGTTTCCTGGGCCTTCGCCCGAACATCGGAAACGCTTTTGTTTTAGTCGCATTTTTAGCTAATGTCTTGGTGGTCCGCTGGACGATCGGCCTAAGTTTCATCCGGTCGTGCCTGCTTTTTACGAGTCACGACATCATCGCCGGAGTATTCGTCCATTTCATATGAGATTACCACAGAACCTAAACGCGCCCGACCAGGTGGCGGATGCGACGACATCCGCGGGCACTTCGACGGAAGTGCAGCCTCGGGCCCCAGCCTCTGCCGCGCGGAATCGTTGGCGATCACGTTAATCAACATGCCGGCAAGGTTCATCATCGATCCGCAGCGAAAGACGGTGTATTCACAAGCGACTGGGGTTTTTGTCTACGTCGACTATTTGGGGCATATGTCTGACTTGGTGGGCGACCCGAGGTTCAGACCGGAGTACAACCATTTGGTGGACTGTCGCGCGAGCACCTTGAGTTTGACGAGCGACCAGATTCGGGAACTCGCGAGTCGGAGTGTGTTTAATGCCGGGTCTCGGCGAGCTTTCCTGGTGTCGTCCGACTATCAATTCGGGCTTGGCCGGATGTTCGCGGCTTTTCGGGAGTTCAATGCGGGCCAGGAGATCATGGTCTTCAGGGAAATGCGGGAAGCCTTGGCTTGGCTCAATCTGCCTTCTGATTTGGATCCGTTTGCGACGAACGAATCGACCGGCGATGCGGGAAGCACGTAACCCAGCAGCATGATCCCCTCTCAGTGATGACGAGGCGCGGCCTCGCCAAGAAAATGATACGACCGTATCACGGATTTGGCCGACGAGCAGGAGCGCTAAAACAGCAGATCTGGAAAAGGCCGGATGGCCTTGGGCCTGAGC
>CAVRNM010000238.1:0-15195 GCA_963722225.1 uncultured Verrucomicrobiae bacterium | reverse complement strand
GATGGAGGCTTTTGGAGCCCTCAGTTGGAACTGGATCTGGAGGTTGTCGGCTACTACAGCCTGATCTCATTGCCGCTGGGACATGCGGCGGCGGAGCAGGCCCTGCAAGTGGCGGCCAAGCGAGGCGCCATGAAGCACCTGACTGGCAAGTTAGCCCAGGTGTCGCGCAGCGCGGGTGCAAATGAAGGTCGGCAACCTGGACCGCACGCTGGTTGTGGTCGAGAGCCGGGAGTTGCTGGAGGGTCAGAAGCGTAGCAGTGCGGTGGCGGCCAGGCCAGGCGCTCGGCAATCGCAAGCGACGAACGGATCGGCACAATGAATCCGTCGTGCCCTTCGTTGATGATGTCCGGTCCGGCGGTATGGGGGGTCGTGATCACTGGCAACCCCTGTGACATTGCTTCCAGAATAACCAAGCCGAACCCTTCGAAGAGTGAGGGGAAGACCAGAACGTCGTGTCGACCCATCTCCGCCAGGACCTCCTGATGCGGCAGCGAGGGCAGATATCGGAATTTTGTGATCGCCGCCCGAACCGGAGGGCAGATCTCACCGGCGGGACGTCCGATCAGCGTCAGCTGCACCGCCGAGCCCAGAAGGTTCGCTGCCTCCAGCAGATAGCTCAGTCCTTTGCGTTGCCCCAGCGATCCGACGAATAACACCCGCAATTTTCCGCTCCCCGTGGCCACCTTTTCCGTTCGTGGCTGAGTGCCTTGCGGCGCGCCATAAGGGATCAGATAAACTGGTCTTCCGTCGATGCCTGTCCCCTCCAGTGTCTTTCGAGTGAAGCTGCTGGCGACAAAGATCACGTCCGCCAGCCGGAGTTCTTCATCTTTTCGCGCCACTTTCCCGGCACTGTCGATGTTCCCGGTCAGAGTCGGAGCCCACTCCGGCTGCAATTCGGCTTCCTCTTCCAGCAAACGGCGGGCGGCCTTCCAATACCCGATGGGCAAATCGTAGAACCGCTGCAGTCCCAGTTGCCCGGCGGCTTTGAAGGCATGGTACGCACCGTCCTCGTAGGCGTAAATACCTTGGGCGCCCGTCATGGCGGGAAGACGTTGCGCCACATCCCGGTCCAGATCGCCGTAGACCGAGTCCACGGAAGCCCATCCGGTTTCATGCCTCGCCAGACCGGCCAGCCATCTTCGCGCAGCAAGCAGCCGCACTGCTTCGCGCCAGGGTCGGGTATGCATTGCTGCAGAAGGAAGACCGTAGGTGCGCCGCAATAGCTCCCGTCGCAAACTGGCCGGGATGCACCGCAGCCAGCTTGCCGACCGGTTGAACGCCAGTGTGGTCGCAAACTCCCTCAGCATTCCAGCCTCCTGCAGGGCCGTCACCACGGCGCGGACATTGCGGTTGCCGGTAGGATGGGTGACAATGATCATGAGGTGAGGTCCGGTAGGACTGGACCGCAGATTAAGGTCGGCGTCGTGTCGTCACTCGTTCGCTTGGCCCGGTGTTAGGTCTCCAGGCACGCCCTGACCGTCTCGACATTGTGATAGCCATACAGCTCCTCGCGCGCCCGCTCGAATTCCTTTTCCAACGCTCCGTGACGCATGGCGGCAGCCAGTGGTTCTGCCAGGCGAGCTTCGTCACACGTGGCAGCAATCACGCCGAGACCATACTCGCCGACGATCGCCGCCAGGCTGCTGTCCGCCGGGGTGTGGGCAAGAACCGGCCTTTGCGCCTGCACATAGGTGGAAAGTTTGGTGGGCAGGCTGGTCTGGCGAAAAACCTGTGCCTCGCGCCTGAACGGATACATGGCGTAGACAAAATCGCACCGGTGCAGCCGTTGGACGGCGTCAGGCTCGGACATCGAGGGAATGTTCTCAACCGCATCCGCGTGGCCCTCGTTCAGGGTTTCCGACTGCCGCGTCCCCAACCCGATCATGACGAGCCTTAGTTTTTTCCCCTGCATTTTGGTCCAGCGCCGGAGCGAGCGAAGAAACACGGCAAAATCGTTCAGGTCATAGACACTGCCGATGTGGCCGACCTCAACCCAACTAGGATTTGGGGTCCGGCCCGGCAGCTCGGGCAGTTTCTCCACATAAGGATGAACTACAACCGACTCTAATCCGAATCTCCGGCCATAATGCTGCTGCATCCCAAAGCTGGTGACATCGACGGAGCGCGCCGCCTTCAGGAGCCGTTTCCACGGAATCTTCACGAGCGCGGTCAGCCACTTGTACCGGCGGGACCGGCACCACATCCATGCGGCCTGGTCGTCCTGCACGGAAACATGCAGCGGAGTGCCGTGATCTGCCCGGGCAAGCAGATTGCCGACAACAATCCCTTCGTTCATTGCCACAACCCAATGGACATCATAGCGTCGATCGATGATTTGCCGGGCCAGCTGACGCAGCCTTCCCTTGTAGATTCCGCCCAGCAATAGCGGCGAGAGCAGGATGTCTCGCAGGGGTGGACCGCCAATGAGATTCTCCCCCAGCCAGACGCTGCCGGGCCATGACGCCGGCTTGGAACCCAGATGAAACCAGGTGACATCAAGATCCGGCAGGACGGCCAGAATGCTGCGCAGATTCACCGAGCCTCCGCCAATGTCGGGGTGAAAATTGGTGAACAAAGCGACTCTCGTGCGGGGCCTCGTCATGGAGAAATGCGTTCGCGTTTCAGGGATTCCCAATGGCGCTGACGGATTCCGTCGATTGATCCGGCAAAAACACGACTGAACTGGCGGCGATATCGCTGGGAGACCCCCACATCCCCTTTCCACCTCCACTTGGCTAACGCGAGAAAGCCGGGAGCCCACCTCGAACCAACGAATATTCGCGTCAGCATCGAGCCCGCGATCTGCAGCGCGTTCCCGTGTTTCGCGACCAAATAGGCGATGTTATACGCCGTATCCCGGCCCACCTCCCCGGCAAAATCCATCCGATCGTCGCCCCTGCTTCTCGGAGAGATATGATGTTTCACCATCAGCCGCTCATCGAATATAATGCGCCAACCCTGCCTTCTCAACGGCAGGCAGAGATCAATTTCCGATCCCACCTGGGCGCCCGCACCGCGCAGTCGCCCGTCGATCCGGCGACCTTGGAGGGCCGCCCTGCGAAATGACATGTTGACTCCTTTCAACACGGCCACATCCAGCGGCCGGATCGGTGACGGGCAATGATGATTGCCGCTGATGCGCCCGAACGGTCCGAATTGCCCAATGTCCGTGGTTGCCCTCGGATTGCTGAGTGAATCGTCCTCGAGCTGGATCCAGTCCCGGCCGCCCACCGCGCCGATTTTCGGATCCCCTGCAAACCAACCTTCGATGCCTTCGACCCAGTGGTCCGTTGCCTCGGCGTCGTCATCGGAAAAAATCAGAATGTCGCCAGTCGCCGCTTCCAAGCCCCGGTTCATGGCCGCCACCAGGCCGGGCCGCTGCACTTCCACTGCCCGCAATCCCGGCACTCGAGGCCTGTCATCATGGAGCAAACTCCGTGTTTCAGCGTCGTCCTCCCGCACGACGACGCAGACTTCATCCGCCCTCCGGGTTTGCCCGGCCAGCGCCGCCAGGCATCGCTCGAGATCATGCGGCCGCCGGTAGCTCGGGATGATGACGGAGATTCGGTATGAACTCACGGCCGACGGAAGGCGCGGATCAGCCTGCTTGGCGAATAGATCCTCGATTTAGTGCAAAGGGAGTTCCCAGGTGCATCTCAATCGCATCGACCACCTCATTGGCAACTTCGGGCCATGCCCGTTCCTTTACGGAGACTCGTGCCGCTTCGCCTAGTTTCGCTCTCAATGCCGGATCGGATGCAAACCGTGCGACAAGCTGTGCTAATTCGTTGGCATTTCCGGGTTCAAAAAGAAGGCCGTTACGGCCGTCTTGGATCAGATCGCGCATGCCGCAGCAGTTTGTCGTTATGCAACACCTTGCAGAAGCCATGGCTTGCAACAATGTCAAAGGCTGACCTTCGAAGTAGCTCGGCAACACAAAGAGGTTGCACCCGGCATAAAGGTCACCCTCCCGGCCTGGCTCGACATAAGGAATTACGGTTACACTGCTTTGTAGCGCTTCGGGCAGGTCTGATCGAACTTCCGTCTCCGGGCAGCCTACGCCCGCCAGAACCCATTGGACGACCACACCCTGTTGCCTTAGCAATCTCGCTGCTTCGACCAGAGTCTTTTTCCCTTTGCGCGTGATCCAGGTGCCATAAAACAAGACAATGGGCCTTCCGTCCGGCTCTTGGCGCGCCGCGACGTTTGGCGCGTTGACGCCGTTCTTGAATATAAAAATGCGATCCTCGGGCCGGTCGTAGCGTTTCCTCACATACTCGGCATCCTCATTGCTGATCAGCAGCAGGAGGTCGGCGTTCCTGAAGCCAGCTTCGGCTTGCCTGGCCCGCCTTCTCCAAAGAGGTGCGGTCACGAATTGACGAACACGGTGATGGAAATTGTGCCCCGCCATTCGGTCAGGAGGTACCGCGATGGCCATCCTTTCCTCCAGGCCGTGGCTCAACAATGCGACTGGTGTTCCGTGGCGGCAAAACCTGCCGCAGGCGGCTTCATGGACAAGACAGAACAACGGATTGCATGAAAGCTTCTGCGACGCACGGAACGCCGCATCATGCCATCCGGACCGATGCCAGGGCGCCGGTACGTTATTGCGGCCAAGGTGAACGAAATCGTAACCCCGCCGGATGAACGCCTCCCGCCAATGATACGCAACCCGTCCCATTCCCGTCCCCAGGTCAATATTGCAGTCCGCGACGTGCAGCACCACCGGTCGGGTTGGTTTATTCATCACGCTTAATCACGAAAATCGGGTCTGGCAGCCTATCGGGTTTCGAGCCCTTCAGGCTGCTTGGAAATGGCCATGCACGCGTTCGCTCCTTACGCTGGCTGTTGATTGGTGCGGCGCATGGTCTGGTGCAACAAGTTGCTCGTATAGATCAACGTTTGGAAAACCGGCATCCAGATGCCAAACCACAGAGCTCCTTCGAGAGTGCTCACCTGAAGTCGGCTGATCAGCCAGATCTGGCAGATAATCTGGAGCCCAATGCTGACAACCGGCTGAGTCACGTGCCCGCGCGCGTTCCCTAGACTATACGCCGTCCCCGCCAGCAGGTTTAGCGCCGAGGCAATCACTACGAGCATCGCCTCGTGGGTCAAGCCGGCATACTCGGGTCCTAACAACCAGAGTACTTGGCGGGAGAATACGACGACGAGCCCGGTTGTCGCAAGTCCCACCAGGACCAGCAGTGCCAGCACCTGAAAGTAGCGCCGCAAGATCAGGCCACGGTCCGATCGCAGGCGGGAGAAGCGCGGAATGATCACCGCCACCGTGATGGCGGAAAAGACGATGAAGAGTTGCCCCAGTCTGCTCAAGGCGCCGAGCTTGGCCAGCGCCAGTGTGCTGCCGAACACGGAAATGAGCCAGATGGTGATTTGCGACGACAGGCAAAAATAGATCGCCGCTGGAAGAATCCGACGGACCACCCTCGTCACGTTGTCGCGAATTCGCGCATCCTCTGGCTGCTGCAAGTCCGCCACTTCCGACGACATAACCCGCAAGCGTTTGTTTGCCCAGAACTGTGGCAATGCCGCCACCGCGACCGCGGCGACCGCCCGGGGAACCGCCGCGACCATTGCCGCTATCCCCAGGAGGCGGCCCACGCTTTGCACTACGCTGATTTTTTGGACCGCCGCAATGCGTTGGTGCAGCGCGGGAGCAATCCCGAATATGTCCCAATCCAGCAACGCCCAGAAATAAACGGCAACCGTACCCACCATTGCGATGGCCCCGATCCACGAGGCCCCATGAGACCGCAAGAGGTAAAGCAGGACGGGCGCGGATACGACGAGACTCCAGATAGCAAAACGCCGGCGCATGGCAATTCCGGTGACAATGACGGCACCGAGTTCCTTAGGATTCTGCCAGATTTTTCCCCCCTCCGCCAGCACGCCACTCGCAATGCCGCCATCCGCCAGCACTTTCATCGTGCCCAGCATGGTATTGCCCAGCGTATAAAGCGCATACTGCTGGGGTGCCAGCATGCGGACAATCAGGATGCCGGATGCAAAACCGAGCCCCTGCACGACACTCTGTGCTCCGCCCACGCCGCCCAACCGCTTCGTCCATTCCCACCCCCGCTCCTTCAGGCTCGCGCGGGGTCCCTGAGGGATGCGAACACTTTCTGCCGCCAATGGTCCTGACGAATTCATCTGCTGGCGTCTGGCTCGTTGCCCGGTCCCACGGCTTCGCTCCGTCGCTTCCTGGCGGAGGCGACCGTTACAGGCGAATCATGGGGCGGGATCACGTGGCGGCGGCGCGCGGTCCGGTCTTCGGCAGGCGGCGATCGATGTCTGACCGGAATGTGGCGGGCAAAACCTGCGGGCAAGTGTGAAGCCTCCGTTCCTAGGGTACTCGGGCAAGAATTCACACGGGCGTAACCTTCGTAACAGCAAAGTCATGATCCGGCCCGAGTCGGAAATGGACAATCGCCACCAGCCATTTCAACTTCGGGGGTTTCTAGAGACTCTGTGTGAAACCGCTGCGTCGCGTCCATGCGCCAGAATCCAACCACGAAAAACACGAACGGATCAGGCAACCAGTTCGAAGCTTACAACATTAGGCTTCGAGCCTGGTATCTGTGCAGCATAAGTCTGTTTCGCGGGGCAATTTGGCTGCATGGATTCGGCTTGGGACAAGCTGCGTCCTGACCGCTCCCGATAAATCGTTCGATGTCTTCCCAGAAGCATCTGCCATCCGCCTCCATTCCCGCTTCTTTCCTGGGCGGGCTGCTCCTTGCTGGCGGCTTCATGGCGTTCACGGCCTGGGATCAGTCGTACTGGTGGCGCATGAGGGACGATTACAGCTTTGGTTGGCTGGTTCCCCTGTTCATCGCCTATTTGATTCACGACCGCTGGCCCAAGGTGGTCGCGCAAGCAAGTGGCAGAAAAGCGAGAAACCGGGAAATCGAAAAAACGGGAAACGTTCCTGAATCCTCGGGCCTTGTGACCGAGGGCGCCGGCGAGTGGGATCGGCCTTCGCAGAACGGATGGTGCGCGAGGCTGGCGCCTTTCGCCGCGTTCCTTTCGCTGATCGGTGGTGGAGTGCTCTTTTTGGCGGGGGCCTTTTACAAGACGGCGGCGGGCACAACTCACCTGAGTACCGTGGCGATTACGCTGGGCATGGCCGGCACGGTGCTGGCTACAATCTTCTTCTTGGCGCCCACCGGCGCGACATCACCCGCCTCCCGGGTTGCCGATCGCCGGAGGATGGTCCGCCTGTTCCTTTTCCCCACGGTCGTGTGGTTGCTCTCCGCCCCGATGCTCGCGGTGATCGAGAACAACCTCAACCTCTTCCTGATGCAAAAAGTCACGTCCGTCGTGTTCTTCGTCTTCGACCGGCTGGGCCTGCCGCTCGAGCAACGGGGCAACGTCCTGGTCCTCCCGTCGGGAAGCGTGGGCGTGGCCGAAGCCTGTTCGGGCATCCGGTCGCTGACAGGGTGTCTCTTCGCGGGCTCGTTTCTCGCCGCCGTGTTCTTGCAGTCCCGCTGGAAACAGGCCGCGCTCATCGGCGCGTCGCTGCTATTTGCCTTCCTGGCCAATTTGCTCCGCAGCATTTTTCTCACCTCCTGGGCTTATGGCTTCGGGGCCAGGACCATCGAGGGTGCGATCCATGACATCTCGGGTTATGCGGTCCTGGGCCTGACCGTGGTGGCACTGCTCTGCCTGCTGCCGGTCTTGGATCGAAAAAGAAAAGCGGAAGAGGAAAATCGAGAAGTCGTGAAACCGTAAAAGCGGGACAGGCAAAGCGGGAAATCGATCAGGCAAATCGTAAAATCTTGAAACCGCGAAATGACCTCCGGTTGCTTGCGTCCCGTGGCCGCGGGCGCCAACAAGTGGTTTTCTTTCTTCAGGAGCTCCCCAAGGAAGCAGAGTTTCCAGCCTTCCTGAGTTCCATATTGGGAATCCTGCAGTTTGACCGATGTGGAAACCAGGAAGACTGGTCGTAAACGCGACGGACCTCCTTCGCCGGGCCGATGGAGGAGTAGGAGCGTCGTGTCTCCAGTTGTTGCCTAGGTGCAAGCGCTAGCGAGCAGAAGGTTGGTCCGCTCGCTGGCGCTCGCACCTACACTATTCCTGAAACGGCTCCAAAAGCTGTCCGAAAACTGCCAGGATCTGAAGGGCGGCGCGCTGTCGCCGCCTGATTCCCGGCCGGTGCTGACAGCGCAGCGCCCTCCACCGCAAAGCGTAACGGAGTTTCCGGATAGCCTTGAGCGCCTCCCGATCTTCCGCATTCCGAATCCCAACTTCTCTGCCCGGTTTTCCGATTTCCCCGTTTCCCGTTTTCCCGATTCGCCTGCAATGGCCGGGTCGCTGGAATTGGGTTTCCAATTTCCCAGTTTCCCAATTTCGCGTTTTGGTTAGTACGCCGTCCGGGGCGGGAAGACCAATTGTCGCACGGTTTGCAGAAGAATTTGCAGGTCGAGCGAGAACGTCCATCGCCGGATATAGAGCATGTCGTAGCTGATCCGCTTTTGCAGCAGCTCCGGCTCCGAAATCTCCCCGCGGAATCCGTGGCATTGGGCCAGACCCGTGATGCCGGGTTTCACGAATTGGCGCGTGTAATAGGTGCGGACGATCCGGGCAAACTGCTCGTCATGCTCGATGAGATGCGGACGGGGGCCGCTGACACTCATGTTGCCGAAGAGCACATTCAGGAACTGCGGGAACTCGTCCAGGCTCGTGCGGCGCAGAAAGCGGCCGAACGGATAAATCCGGCAGTCGTCCGGCTGGGCCTGCCGGGAGAGTTCCGCCGCATTCTTGAGCTCGTGCATCGTCCGGAACTTGAGAATAAGGAACTTCTTCCGGTCGAGACCCGACCGATATTGCCGATGAATCAGCGGGCCGGGCGATTGTCGCCGCTGCATCCACCAGACGACGGCGGCAAGCGGCGGCAGCACGAAAAGGACGACGGGCAGCGAGATCGCAATGTCGAGCGATCGTTTCAGCAGCCGGTTCAACGGGTTTTCCAAGGGCTCGTTGGCTGCCGCCATGAGGGTGAAGGCGCCCTCCTGCTCGATGCTGACCGGCTGATCGGGAAAATATCGTTGCACGTGGAGGAAGAAGCGCACCCGGCATCCGGCTTCCTCCGCACATTGGGCGATCGATCTCCCCGTTTCGGGAGAGAAACTGTGTTGCGAAATGACGACTTGGGAAACGCGCTGTTCCCGCAGGATTTGACGCAGCCCCTCCGGTGCCCCCAGTTTCGGCACCTGAAAATGCTCCGCCCCCGCCTCGCCATTGCCCACCCAGCCCACAATCTTGATGCCCAGATGCTCCCGGGCGACCATCATGTCGTGCAGTTTCACAACCTCGTCGGCATCGGCCACCAGCACGGTCGGCAGGAGGTTCTCGTGAAAAAAGAACCAGGCGATGATGGGCGGGAAATACATGTTCGCCAGCGTGAGCGCGAGGGACATGTTAACGACATAGCCTAGCAGGAATTTGCGGGACAGGTCTCCATCCCTCGTCAGGAACGCGAGCGCCAGGAGCACGGCGACGTAGCGGGAAAGCTGGTGGAGGGTGTGGGGAATGGACTCGATCAGGCCCATTTGACCCAAGCGCGGGCTGGAATCGTCCCCGCCGATATGCACCGAGAAGGACGCCACGATGACCCCGAGAAGATACAGCAGGAAATTGGGCCCTTCAACCTGGTGGATTGAGGGCCAAGCTCGAATGAATGCGACCCAGCCCAGATACACCGTGACCGCAACCGTCGTCAACGCGCACCAGTGCAGATAAACCAAGCCTTCCCGTCGGTCTTTGAGCATGGCGATTCCCGGTTAGCCGGCAGAGCTAGACCAACGGACAGAGCGAATAGAAATGGTCGTTTTCAAACTGATTGCCTTCGGGCGATACCCGCTGCGCTGATGGCGGGCCTGCACCTTACTTAAGAAACATGGCGTGTTGCGGGCGGTTGTGTGACGGGCCTGAAAAGCCAATGTCACGCTAATAGGTTACGGCCTTGTGACGGCCTTTCGCGCTGCCTGCCTGGCCATGTGGAAATCAGGAATGCTGGTGCGGCAAATCGGGAAATCGAGCGGACCGATCGCGAATTCTGGAAACCGGGAAACCGACTGGGCGGGCGAGGATTGAGGGACGAGCGTCGAGACCTGATTTCCTGAGTGCCACATGGGATGGCTGCTGCGACTGAAGCGCCGAGGCGCCAATCTGGAGCAGCGGCTTGTCCAGAAAGCGCTCTAAGCACGTTGTAGCTGGCCTCGGTGAGGCCGGCTCCACCTTTGCAAAGACCTCCGCCGCCGACGCCGGGGTCGGCGGCCTCGGCTGCAAATCCACTCCCATCGCAGGCGTCGCTCAGCCGTACAGCCGCTCGCCGAAGTTCCCCAAGCTGGGCAGGGAGTCTTGCTTGGAATCCCAAGTGGAGTCCACGGCCGCTGTCCAGACCATCAAGCCGGGCAGCGCTCCAAATGCGCGGTCCAAACCGGCCGCGCTGGTCAGGAAGCTGAGCAGAGTAACGTCTGTTGCGCCGGAGCTGTGGAGGAGATCCAGCGCCACGCTGGTCGATATGCCGGTGGCCACCACCGGATTAAACAGAAGCACCCGGGCGTCGCTCAAGGCCGGCGCGTTGAGGAGATGCAGCCGCGGCTCCAGGAACTTGCCGTTGCCGGGTTGTCCAAGACTGATCAGACCCACCGCCAGGTCCGGAATGAAATCGGCCACGTGGTGGGCCAGGCCCAAACCATGGCGGGAAAGTGAGAGGAAGATCACCGGCTTTCCGAGCGCCCGCGCGCCGTCCAGCCCCGAGACAGCATCAGCCGCTGGTTCGCGCGTTGGCAACGTGCGGGTGGATTCTATAGCCAGCAGGATCAGCAATTGACTGCTAAAAGCGCGGAACTGCTCAGGCGCCGTCTCTCGGTTTCGCAACACCGCCAGAGCGTGCAAGGCGATCGGATGCGAAACGACATTGATATTCCTGACCGCTGTCGCCCGAGGCACGGGCACCGCATTTCCGTTTCCGTTGCCCGCGTGCGGAGCATCCAATTCGCGGGGAACCGAGTGCGCGGTAATTCTGCGGGTTTTTGGGAATGGTGCGATCACCGTGGTAAAGGCAGGCCGTTGGGCGATAGCGGATGCCCTGTCTGCCGAGGCTTTTGACTTTGCAGCAGCCCGGGCAAGAGAACATCCTTCGGGACGTCGATAGTTCGCGCGTAGAAGCAGACACGTCAAGCGACACTTCGCCTCGCCGTGAGAAATCACACGAGCGTCGGATGTTTGTCACCATCGTGTAACGACTTGGCCCAGCAGCGGGTCGGACTTCGTCCTTCCGCTGCTGGTTCAAACTGGCTCCGCCATTTTGGGAGCGACCGGCAGGCGGCAGGATGGAGCGGCTTGTCCACAAGACTCTCGAAGCCGGATCCATGCGATTGAACCGGCATTTCGACTGCGATTTCTGAAACCGGATCAATGCAGGGCGGGGTCGCCGGACTCCGCCTCGCCCTCAGGAAAATGGCGGGGCCGCCGACCCCGGCTGCAAGTCTATTCCCGCGCCTCAGCCCGTCGCCAGGGGGGCCGCCGCCAGGGTCTCTTCCACCGCCTGGCGCAGGGCGGCGACGGAGAATGGCTTGGTGATGATGCGCACCGCCGCCGGCCCGGTCCGAATCCATTCCGGCAATTCGTGTATCCATCCGGTCATGATGATCACCGGATTCTTCGGCCGCTGTCCGCGCGCCGCGAGAACGACGGCTTCGCCCGACTCACCGCGCATCCGGAAATCGGTGACCACGAGGTCGAACGCCTCTTGTTCCATCCGCTGGAGGGCCTCTTCGGCCGAGGTCGCGGTCGCCACCTCGAAATTCGCCCGCCCCAGCACCGTGGAGGTGAACAGCAGGACCGCCGGTTCGTCATCAACCACCAGGACTCGCCGCTTCATGGGATCGGTGCAATCGGAGGAGTTGGCGCCGATGGCGACACAAATCTTCTCGCAAGATATTCACACCCCGGGACGCGCCGGGCGTTGTGTGCCGGTCGTGTAACAGATTTGCAGCAGGCTGGTGAAATCTGACCGCTCCGTCAGCGCCCGCTTGACCCGGGGAAATCCCCCCGACGACAGTCCACGCTGCGTCCCGCCTATGCGAACGACTGTTGTTTTGGCGATTCTGCTTTCTGCGACCTTATCCCGGGGTGGAGAAGCCGCGGACTCCGGCGCGCCGGCGAACGACCCGGCGGTCACCGTGTCCCTGGCGGCCCCTGCCTCGCCGGCGGCGGCGGTTTCCGGCGGCGCCCGGATCGCCCGGGTGACGGATTGGATCCGGGAGCGGGCGCCGGGTTGCCCGCCGGACCTCATGGTTTCGGCCGCGCAGCAGTTTCTGGAGGACCTGCAGGAGCGCCATCCGGACCAGTTGGACCGCCTGTTGGCCGAGGATTTCCCGGTGCGCGAGATTGAACCCACCCTCCTGATGCTGGTGGCGGCGCAATTGAAGGGATCGCAATGGTCGGGCCTGCGCGAGGAACTTGCCCGGCGCCGGGTGGAAGCAGTGCTGGCGCAGGAGGGCTCCGCGGCGGCGGCGGCTTCGGCGGAGGCCGCTGGTCTGATGGCGAAGATCGAGAATATGTCCCAGGTCCAGTTCCGCCGCTTGCTCGAGGGAAGGATGGAGGCGGACGACCTTGAACTGTTGCT
The DNA here is from genome assembly GCA_963722225.1 of uncultured Verrucomicrobiae bacterium. Classification (GTDB taxonomy): domain Bacteria; phylum Verrucomicrobiota; class Verrucomicrobiia; order Opitutales; family Opitutaceae; genus Fen-1467. Next base: position 2,543 of record CAVRNM010000238.1, on the reverse strand, counting down.
CAAGAAGGCCCGCGGGGGCGACGCCGCGCGCCCCAAGCCCACCTCGGCGGAAACCAAGACCCTGACCGTGTCCGACATTGTTTCCGAATTCTCGCGCCGCAACCAGGTGGGCTCCGCGCTGCAGCGGCTGCGGGCCTACACCATTGAAGCCCGCTTGAAGACGGCGTCAGGCAACGAACAGCGCCTGCTCTTGTTCAAGATGCGCCCCGACCGTTTCCGGCTGGCCGTGCAGGTGGACGGAACCACGCGCTTCATCGTGGCGGGCGACGGCCAGCACTTCTGGCAGCAGACGCCCGGCCAGCCGCCCCAGGCTGTGACGGCGGACAAGATCGGATCCCGGCGCTATCTCGGCGAGTTCATCGACCCGTTGTTTGCCGAGGAGGGCGTCAGCTATGAGCGGCTGGCCGACGGCTCGTCCGGCGGGCAGAAGTTCTACCGGTTGGCCGTGCGGCGCTCCGACGGCTCGAGCTATGTGGCCCAGATCGACCAGGATTCCTTCCGGGAGACCGGCCGGGAAGAAAGTGACGGCGGAAGCACCCAGTATTCGGATTTTCGCCAGGTCGCGGGCGTGACGATCGCGTTCCGCGAGGAAGCGACGGATCGGGAAGGCCGCAAAGGCGTGCTCGACTTGATCCGTGTGACCCCCAATCCCGGCTTGATCCAGGATCTTTTCGAGCCCGCGTCCCAGGCCGAGCAGGGCTTTTTCGCCGTTGAACAACTTCTGGCCCGCGCTTCGCCGGCGGGCGGAGATTCCAAGTTGCCCGGGAAATGAACCGGCCCCAATCGATGACGACGCCTGCCCGATCTTCCCGTCGCTTTGACACCCGCCGGATCTTGAAAGCCGCCGGGGTGGGGCTGGTGCTCCTTTACGGGATGTTTGTCTCGACGGGCTACATCTGGTTGCGCTACGCCCTCAAGAACGATCGCGTCAGTCTTTCCGACGTGGCATTCTTTCGCTTGAGGGAGGTCCGGCGGGGAATGGCCGCCGAACAATTCGCCGCCGGCAAGAGTGCCTGGGACGCGGGCAAATACCAGGCCGCCTATCTGGCGTTCATTTCGGGAGTGCGCAATGATCCCGACAACGTCGCCGGACGACTGATGACTGCCGACTTTCTTGGCGTCGCTAGCGCAGGCAATTTGGAGATTAGTCTGCTGGAAGACGGGCTGAGACGCGCCCCCGATGACCGGCAATTGATCGAACGAACCTTTGCCCTGCTGACGACCACGGGCCGCGACCGTCGTGCGCTCGACCTCCTCCACCGGCAGTACGCTTCGCGGCTCACCGGCCCGAACGGTCCGCTGCTTCGGACTTCAGAAGTCCTCGCCACGCTCAATGAGGATGGCGCGGCGGCGGCCAAGGGACTGTTGGAAAAATACCCTGATTTGAAGGATCGCTCCGAGTCGGCGCCGGTGGTCGCCCGGGTGCTCTGGGAAACGCGGGACCGGCTGGCGGCGATCGATTTGCTCGCGGCCTACGTGCAGTCGCATCCCTCCGGCTATGCCGCCTATGCTCAGCTGGCCGACTGGCAGGTGGCGGCAGGCATGGCGGATGACGCGGTGCAGGTTGCGCAGCGGGCCTGCGCGCAATTCCCGCAGGATGTCGCCCCCCGGGGCTTGCTCATCCAGATGCTTGCCGCCTCCCAGACCTTTGAGTCTTCGGCTTGCCAGAGGGCGATCGAGTCCTATCTCAAGGACTTGGGCGGGCGGCCGGAGGCGCTGACGATGCTGGCCAGTCTGGCCGGGCGCCAGGGCTGGGTAACGCTGGCGCGCACGCTCTACGCCGTCGCCGGCAGTCGTCAGCCCAATCTGGCAGTCCTCGCGCTGGCGTACAGCGACGCGCTGGTGCGGGTCTCGCAACTGTCGGACGCCCAGCGCGTGCTGACGGAAGTCGAGGCGCAAACGGATGATGCCAACGCCGCTTTCCTGCGCCTGCTGCGACAGCGCCAGGTGGAGGTGGCCGCAGCGAGGGGCGATCGCGACGGCGCGCGCGAGTATGCCCGGCGGCTGGCGTCGGCGTTCCGCAGCGACCCGGAGGGGATGGAAACTCTCCGCCGGCGTTTTCTGCGGGAAGGGATCGCCGAAGCGGCGGCTGAGCTGACATCTGCTTCGGCCGCAGCGAAGGTCGCTGCCAGCAACTAGCAGCGTGTCGGGCTTTGTCCTTCACGCTGCTATTGATCTTTCACAAAGGAATGGATGCGGATTTTCGCTCTGAAAACGGTATCCGTTCTATACTGAATGCTCAATAAACAAAATGGCGGCGCCATTTTGGAGAAGCGCGGAAGGGGGTGAATGTTTTCCAGATTTTCCGCTCGGAGGTGATCGAAGGCGCGTCCGTTTTCTTGATCCGGCTGCGATCTTCTGCCCCGGGACTGCCCCCGCAGAGGGCTTCAGGCCGCTTTGAGGACTGCTCCGATCGTGTGAAGCCGCCAGGGGCTGTAGGCCAGCGTCACCAGGATCCACTGCTGAATCCGGACTCTGAATGCCTCTGCTTGGCGGACTTGAGGCAGAGTTTTCCTAATTGTCACATCATTAGCGTAAACCCA
>CAVRNM010000237.1:0-6040 GCA_963722225.1 uncultured Verrucomicrobiae bacterium | reverse complement strand
GATGATCATATCGTCGCTGCGAGTAAATTAGGAGCCATGCGCTCCACCGCCACCGGGAATGCTAGTGCTGTTCGTAACGGCGCTGCTCTGCCGAAACGCAAGGATCAACCGGGTCCCCGCAAGGGACCTTCCGCTCCAACAGATGGCGTAAAAGTCATTGAAGCCCGGCAAAGCGAGACCCTTGTCGCAAAATCTGAGAAAGCGTCCGCAAACGCAGCACTGGCGACCGTGTTGAAGGAAGAACTGACCAGACTGCCCGCTGCTGTGAAAAGAGCAGTCATCGACGGCTTGAATGATAGAGGCAAACTGACAGAAGCGACAATTTGCACAATCGAGTGCCTGTATGAGGAACTGGTGACGGCGGCCCGATGCGATTCTGAGGCTCCGGGAACGTCAGTCAGATCAAACCGAGCAGCCCCTACGCCGGGCCTTGGTATCACTCAAGCGTCTTGGTTGTACCCAGCCCGCCCCAGCCAGTGCCGCCAGACCAGCACCATCGCAGCAGTGTCGAGCTGGCAGTACTGCAGCAGCAGCTGGCGTCGATTCAACTGTTCTCCGTGTCGTGGAGCAGCAGGGCATCCACATAATCGAGCTCGCCGTCTGCCGCCTCCCGATAAAACAGAGCATCCTCATCGGTGAGCCGCATTCGCACGACGGGATGGGCGCCGACCCGAAGAACTTCTCGGTACACTTCACGCAGCAACGGCTCGCTCGAAGGGGTTCCCATGATCCGGACCGTCTCCCCCGCCTTTACCTCAGTGCTGTAGTGAACCAACACGTGAGCCAGCTTTCGCACTTGTGGAGCAATCATGATTCACCTGGCAGGATGGCAACTGAACGTTGAAAGGCCAGCCGCAACTTGCGGCTGGCGCCCGAGGCAGCCCCGCAGCCGAAGTGCCAGCAGAGGCCGTCGAGTCTGCCGACTTGTTGGGCGATCCTCTCATTTGGCGATCAATTGCCAGACGAACGGCCCCACGGCGGCCTCGTCGGTGACCGAGTAATCAATGGCCGGTAATTTGAATCGATATCTTCGCGGGATGGTTTGCAGAGCCTCATGGAAAACATTGGCGATTCTTTTATCGAGTCCGTCCGTCGTAATATGACGGACCGTGCCGTCTTTGTAACGTACATCTATTATGAACTGATCGCAGTATAATCTGACGATCTGCGAATTCCCGACAACTGGGTTATATTTGATCGTCCGATCCCAGTAGCCCGCGGGAATCTCATCGAGGCTCTCGATGACTCCTGTACGCTTTTCTGAGGGTATTCCTGAGGAAAACGCCCTCGGTTGTGAAGACACGACCTTCCCAGAAGCATCCTGATATTCCTCCTGGAGGCAATATTTCACCGACTGACCTTCGAATTCCACCAGATGAATCAACGTGGGCCCCAAATCGTGGCCCGGCATTTAGCTAAAGCGCACCAGATCGACGTTGGCAGATGTATCGATGCGAGAAATTGAGCTTCGGCAAGACGCGAGCAAACCCACCGCCAACAGGACAAGTATTGCACGGATAGCAGGCATGGTATCTTCGCGCCCGACGTTTCAGCAATGAGCCGCGCCGGACGATGGCGCGACGAGTGCGTTTGCAGCCGGCGTGATATCGCCCGGGGTCGGCTCTAGGTCCTTGTTAGGCTTCATGGCACTTCTATAGCGTCCACTGTGAGGCGAATTACGCGTTCCCGCGTAACGGATAGTAATACGAAGTCCCCACGGTGGACCCTCCTGCAGCTGAAAATGATTCCTTCTTCACCTATCCGGTGGCTGAAGCTAAAGTCAGTGTCGCTATTTGTCCTCTCTTGAAATGTCCAGTCGCCTGCAGCTAAGCCAACTGGGAGCCATTTGTTATCGATAATCCACGGTTCACGAATCGTAGTTTCGGATATCATCAATCCTTCGACTTCAGGATGGCTCTTCACTAGGCCGCGGAGAAACTCGGCAAGCGCCGCAAGGCCGTAGCGTTTGTCGATTCTGGAGTACAGCGAATCTTGCTTGCGGGTTGGAGCAGCGCAGCCAGATAGCATCAACACAGCGAAGAGAAGTGTCAGCAGGCTTTTCACTGCGCACGCACGAGGCGTGACCGACAGCCGAATTGGAAGCGATGGCTGGTCCGCCTTCATTTTAGATAGTCTATCCAGAGCAGATAGAGGATCGGGAACAGCAGACAGATAGCGGCCAAGAGGGCGTGCGCCTTAATCATTTTGGAGTCTGTTGGTTCTAGACAACATTGACTGGGGTCCGCCGGATCAAAGTAGACATCGACTTCTTTTCCTTTCGGATAACGTTCAAGAGACCTTTTCGTGTCGAAAACAAGGATCCCTGTCGGTCCGACGCAGCATCCTATCCTTGCTTCTGAAGTGAAGTATTTGTACCGGATAATTACGGCCGACGAACGCTCTCCCACCGCCGCGGAATCCGTAATTATTCCTCTGGTCGATGGCCAGGTCTTGGCGCGATTTCTGAAACGCACTCCGCGGTAAGCAATAGCGGCTGCCATACCACCAATCAAAAGCGGCGCAAAGACGGCATAGGCGGTATCCTTGTTCATATGGCGAACGTATTCAGAGACCTGCCGCCTTGGACGGCGGCGCGACGGGTGCGCCTGCAGCCGGCGTGTCGCTGGCCGGGGTCGGCGACGGTGGCGTCTTATGGGTGAGTCTTTATCAAACTTCTTTTCGGGCCAAGACAAACCAGACGGCGGCGGAGATCGCCAGAGCGACCAAAGCGCATCCCCCATAGGCGTCATTCGATTCAACTCCAGCGTAACGAAGGCAGAGAAGCGGCCCGGCGAAAAATGCGATCTGAAGCATCAGAAAAGGCCAGACCATCCGATGCCGCATATTGAGCCGCCAGCCCCAACCAAGCCTCCTGGGAAGCACGAGTAGCTCGCGAGCTTTCATATCAGCCGTTCTCATGATCTGGCCTCCATTTTTTTGCCGGACAGGTGGTTATATTGTCGAGCCTGTACGCTTTTCGACCATATAGAGCAACTAATTAGTAAGTTATGAAAATCGAAGGGCGAATCTTTCCTTGGATTCACCACTCTCGGAAGCGGGTGCCGCCTCTTCAATACCTGGGGATCCACAGCGAAGGGCGGCGATCGCCCAGCAGCCGTCGCGGCAATGGGCCGGCATTCGGGCGGATCCGGCGAGCGCGCAAAATGTGCCGCGCCCAGGATTGGCGTCGGTTTGCCAAAACGCCGATTCAGCGCAGAATGACACCGACCGATGCAATCATCCGACTCCATGACGTTGAAGGCATTCCTCTTCCTGCTCGGGACGACCGCGGCGGGTATGGCCGCAGAACAGGCGACGTACACGATCGCGGGCGGACTCACGTCCCTGATTACCAGCGGCGTGGAGATGCCGGTGAAGGGGGAATTCATGATCAGTTTCACGGGTGGCGTCAGTGCCTCGATGCAGCCCCACGAACAGCGGGCGCAGGTCACGCGCGACGGACTCCGCCTGAGCTGGAAGGGCTCGAATTCCTATCTTAACGGTTCGAAGTCGCAGTTCACGGCCGATTGGGCGGAGTCGGCCGCCGGAGTGGCGCTGAATGGCTCGGTCGCGGCCGGCTCGCCCTTTCCCGGCGCCCGGGCCTTCGGCTTTTCCCTGGACACCGAGTCGGTGGACTACGTCATCGACCTGCCGCGGGCCTGGTTTGCCAGCGGCCGGATCGAGCCCTCCGGCGGGGAGATTTCCCTGGCGCAGCCGGTCGATCCGACCTTTTTCCGCGGCTCAGCCGACCAGATCGCGCTGGTCGACGCCCAGGGCAATTGGCGCCTGACGCTCGCGCTCGACCGGCCCCGGCCGGTGACCGTGACGGACCTCTGGGATCTGGAGGCCGGCCGCGTCTATCGCGTGCGGATCCAGCTTCACGCCGGGCCCTGGCCGGCCGACGATCCGCTGAAGCTCGGCCTGACCCTAAAACTCGCCGGCACCCCGCAGGCGGCGGCCGCGAAGCTGACGGTGGATCCGGCGTCGCCGCGTTATCCCTTCGACGGCTTCGGCGGGAACTTTCGCGTCTATCAGGAGACGCCAATCGCGGGCTACTGCCTCGACAACCTGCAGGTGACCTGGGCCAGGTTCGATTTCAACGCCGTGGCGTGGGACCATGACCGCAGCGCTTCCGCGCCCGGCGCGCCGCTGCTGCGCACGTTTGCGCTGATGCAGCGGATCCAGCAGGCAAAGACGCCGTGGATTCTCAGCCTGTGGTTTCTGCCCGAACGGTTTTACACCGACCCCAACCAACGCCCCTTCGGCACGTTCGGCCGCCGGATCGCGGCCGACCGCTGGCCGGAATTTCTCGACCTGCTCGGCAGCTACCTGCTGTACGTCAAGAGCCACTACGGCGCGGAGCCCGATCTGTTCTCCTTCAACGAGCCGGATCTCGGCGTTTCCATCGGCTTCACCGGCGAGACGCATCGGGAGGCGATCAAGCGGATTGGCGCCTACCTGGCCTCGCGCGGCCTGAAGACCAAGCTGCTGCTGGGCGACACCGCCAATCCGCGTGATTCCCACCGCTTCGCCCTGCCCGCGGCCGCCGACCCGGAGGCCCTGGGTTATGTGGGGGCGGTCTCCTTCCATAGCTGGGGCAATGGCACGCCCGAACAGTACGCCGCCTGGGGAGACCTGGCGGAGTGGGTGCACCGGCCGCTGCTGGTGGCCGAGGCCGGGGTCGATCCCGGGGCGTTTCAGAATTCGACCTACGACAGCTATGCCTACGGGCTGAAGGAAGCCCGCCAGTTTCAGGAACTCCTCCGGTACGCGCGGCCGCAGGCGCTGATCTACTGGCAGTTCACCGAAGACTACGGCCTGGTCCACGTCGGCCCGAACAACGCGATCGAACCGACGCCGCGATTCTGGCTGGTGAAGCAATTCGTCAATCTCACGCCGGCCAAGAGCCAGGCGGTGGCATCGTCCAGCGATCAGTCCGATGTGCTGGTCAGCGCGTTCGCGCGCGCGAACGTCGTCGTCGTTCATGTCCTCAATGTCGGTCACGAGCGCGACGCGGCGATCGCCGGACTGCCGGCCGGAGCCTGGCGAACCGTGACATCGACGGAGGCCGCCGGTTATCAGGAGGCAACGGCGGCCGTGAGCGGCGGAGCCACGCCGTACCTGTTGCATCTCCCGGCCCGAAGTTTGACCAGGTCAAACTTTGGGCCGGGAGATGCAACAGGTACGGCGTGGCTCCGCCGCTCACGGCCGCCGTTGCCTCCTGATAACCGGCGGCCTTCGTCGATGTCACAGTTCCCCCAGGCTCCGGCCGGCAGTCCGGCGATCGCCGCGTCGCGCTCGTGACCGACATTGAGGACATGAACGACGAGGACGTTCGCGCCGCGAACGCGCTGACCAGCACATCGGACTGATCGCTGGACGATGCCACCGCCTGGCTCTTGGCCGGCGTGAGATTGACGAATTGCTTCACCAGCCAGAATCGCGGCGTCGGTTCGATCACGTTGTTCGGGCCGACGTGGACCAGGCCGTAGTCTTCGGTGAACTGCCAGTAGATCAGCGCCTGCGGCCGGGCATAGCGGAAGAGTTCTTGGAACTGGCGGGCTTCCTTCAGCCCGTAGGCGTAGCTGTCGTAGGTCGAATTCTGAAACGCCCCGGATCGACCCCGGCCTCGGCCACCAGCAGCGGCCGGTGACCCACTCCGCCAGGTCTCCCCAGGCGGCGTACTGGTCGGGCGTGCCATTGCCCCAGCTATGGAAGGAGACCGCCCACATAACCCAGGGCCTCCGGGTCGGCGGCCGCGGGGAGGGCGAAGCGGTGGGAATCACGCGGATTGGCGGTGTCGCCCAGCAGCAGCTTGGTCTTCAGGCCGCGCGAGGCCAGGTAGGCGCCGATCCGCTTGATGGCCTGCCGGTGGGTCTCGCCGGTGAAGCCGATGGAGACGCCCAAATCGGGCTCGTTGAAGGAAAACAGGTCGGGCTCGGCGCTGTAGTGGGTCTTGACGTACGGCAGGTAGCTCCCGAGCAGGTCGAGAAATTCCGGCCAGCGGTCGGCAGCGATCCGGCGGCCGAACGTGCCCGAC
>CAVRNM010000236.1:0-4634 GCA_963722225.1 uncultured Verrucomicrobiae bacterium | reverse complement strand
CCATATTGTGGCAATTGGTGGCCATGTACGCACCCAGGGCGAGCGGCCAGGTCCACCGGGCGACGGCACTGCTTCTCGATGAGAGAACCAGGGCGAGCAGGAGGACGATCGCCGCCGCGCCCAGGAGCGGCGGAGCCGGCAGGTCAAGCAACCGGCCGGCGGTCAGCCCGGCCATGAACGGCAGCAGCAACCACAGCAGCGGTGCGCGATGGCCAAAGCCGCCAACGCTCATGACTCATGGATGATGGTTGATCAACCGGCGCTGGCCGACCCAAAGGCCGCGCTCCAGCCCGCGCCTCAGGTAGGCCCGCGCCGCCTCCACGGCGGCGTCCAGCTTCAATCCCCGGGCGAGATTTGCGGCAATCGCCGCCGACAACGTGCAACCGCTCCCGTGCGTGTCAACGCCCGGGACGCGTCGCGACCGGTAGGTCGTGGCGTGTCCGTCCGGGGTGACCAGAACATCCGCCAGCTCGTCGCCGGACAGGTGACCGCCCTTGACGAGGAAGGCGGTGCCGTAGATTTGCGCCAGCCCGCGCCCAGCCTCGATCATGGCGGCAACGGTCGCTGGTCTCTCGCCGAGAAGGACCGCCACCTCGTCGAGGTTGGGAGTGACGAGCATCGCCCGGGACAGGAGATTCTCCTTCATCGCGGCGAGGGCCGGTGGTTCGAGCAGCACCGCTCCGCTGGTCGCCACCATCACAGGATCGATGACCGCCGGGATCCGGGGCGCGGAGCGCAGAAAGTCAGCCACGGCGGTGACGATGGCCGCGGAGTGGAGCATGCCAGTCTTCAGCGCGCGAAGCGTGAAGCCGCGATGAACCTGGAGGATTTGCTCCAGCACGAACGCGGCGGGCAGGGCTTCGATGGCGGTGACCCCGTCGGGATTCTGCGCGGTCAGGCAGGTGATGGCGGTGGTGCCGAAGACCCCGTGCGCCGAAAAAGTCAGCAGATCCGCCTGGATGCCAGCTCCCGCTCCGCTGTCCGAGCCGGCGATGGTCAGGACGACCGGAAGTTCTGCGTTAGTCATGGTGACGTCTCCTACCGGTCGCATTTCAATAATCGAACCAATTCTCTCCCCCTGGCGGGCAGGCAAAGCCGGGACGATTTAATTGGAGGCAGGGCGGGATCGCCGGATCCCGCCATTTTTTCGAGTGAGGCGGGGTGCGGCGCCCCCGCCCTACACCGCGACACCGGACTGTCCGTGATGCTTTGCGTGAATATCGCCCTGACTGGATGAGCCGGCTTTGCCTTTCCAATCGGGCGCTTTCCTGCAAAGTCAGCGGTTGATGAGCGATGGCGAGCAAAGCGATCTTTTCGCGGCGGACCCGCCGGAGCGGCCGGAGCCCGGCCGAGATTCCCCCGGGGGAGGCGCCCCTCCGGGCCGGGTGCAGCCGCTCGCGGCGCGGATGCGCCCGCGGACGCTGGCCGAAATGGTGGGACAGGAGCACATCCTTCGTCCGGGCGGGCTGCTGTTGCGCCTGGTGGCGGCAACCGCTTTGGCAGCCTGATCTTCTACGGCCCCCCCGGCAGCGGCAAGACCTCGCTCGCCGAGGTGATCGCGCGGGAGACGAAGAGCCGCTTTGTGCGGGTCAACGCCGTCATGTCCAATGTGGCCGAGTTGCGGGACATCCTCGCCGTGGCGCGGCGGCGGCCGGACGCGGGCACGATCCTCTTCATCGACGAGCTGCATCGCTTCAACAAATCCCAGCAGGACCTGCTGCTGCCGGATGTGGAGGAGGGCAGCGTCCGCCTGATCGGCGCCACGACCCACAATCCGGGATTCTACGTCAACCCGCCGCTGCTCAGCCGCAGCCACCTTTTCCGGCTCGATCCGCTCACGCCCGTCGATGTCGTGTCCGTCCTCAAGCGCGCCCTCGGGGACGCGGAGCGCGGCCTCGGAACCCGCGGTTGCACGGCGGCCGACCCGGTCCTGCTGGACCTGGCGAAGCTGTGTGACGGGGACTTGCGCCGGGCGCTCAACGCCCTCGAGGTCATGGTGCTCAGCCTGCCCGAGCGGTCGGCGATCACTCCGGCGGAGCTGGAGACCTTTGCCCGCGAACGGCGCATCCGTTACGATGCCGACGAAGACGAGCACTACGATACCATCTCCGCGTTCATCAAGAGCTGCCGCGGTGGCGATCCCGATGCGGCGATGTACTGGCTCGCCAAGATGCTGGCGGGAGGCGAGGACCCGCGGTTCATCGCCCGCCGCCTGGTCATCCTGGCGTCGGAGGACATCGGGCTCGCCGACCCGCAGGCGCTGGCGGTGGCCGTGGCGGCGCACCAGGCGGTGGATTTCGTCGGCCTGCCCGAGGCTGAGCTGACCCTGGCGCACGCCACGCTCTACATCGCCACCGCCCCGAAGAGCAACTCGGCGACGGAGGCGCTGGGGGCGGCGAAAGCGGCCCTGGCGGATCAGCCGGTCCAATCGGTTCCGATCCAGTTACGCGACAAGGGCGGCCAGGCGTCAAAACGGATGGGGCACGGGCAGGGTTACCTTTACAGCCACGAGTTTCCGGAGGCGGTCTCCGGCCAGGAATACCTGGAGAAACCGCTCGCCCTCTACTCGCCGAAGCCAATTGGCGCCGAAGCCGCGATCGCGGACCGTCTCGCCCGCTGGCGGCAACTCAAGGCCGCACGCCAGGGGCGGAAGCCTCGCGCCACCTGACCGACCGGCCGACCGTGGCGGCGCGAAACCAACGTAAACTTCGAGAGGGCGGTGGGAATGCGACTTGCCGGAGCCGGGCGGGCTGATAGGCTGGGGGAAACCCTGTTTTTGCCATGAAACTGAATACCTCGTTGATGAGAACGGCGCTGGTCGCGGCTTGGCTCGGCGCCGCTGTTTCGCTGGGGGCGGAGACGGTTCCTCCCGGCCCGCCTCCGCAGCCGAAGGACGGCAAGGCCGCGCCCGCCGCGCCGGACACCAAGCCGGAGGAGGAACCCAAGATCGACGGCATCGTCCTCCCGCGGGCAAAAGGAGGCTTCCTTGGTCTCACGCTTGAAAACAGCAATTTCAAGCTGGCGTTCTACGACGCGAAGAAGCTGCCGGCTCCCGCCGACGTCGCGCGCGCCAACGCGCGGTGGCTGGTGCACTACACGGTGTTCGACGAGCGCGCGGTTTTGACTCCCACGGCTGACGGCATGGCGCTGACTTCGACCAAGTTCGTCCGACCACCTTATGTTTTCAAATTGTATCTCTCCTTGATTGTCGAGGGCAGCACCGAACCGCCAGAAGAATACGTGATCGATTTTCACCAATAGCGGCCGGGGTTGACAGCCGGCGGCCGGCGCAAAACTATCGTCGCGTTTTCGCCCCGGTTTGTTCCAGCTCCCCCTGTGTCTACCAACCTATCAAATCCAACATTCGATCCAGTCGAGTCCGCTATCCAGGAAATCGCCGCCGGCCGGCTGGTGATCGTGTCGGACGACGAGGACCGGGAGAATGAGGGCGATCTGATCATGGCGGCCGCCAAGGTGACTCCCCAGGCAGTGGGGATGATGGTCCGCTACTGCAGCGGCATCATTTGCGTGCCCAGCGTCGAACCCCAGCTCAAACGCCTCGGACTCGGCCCGATGGTGGGCCAGAACCGGGAGTCGCGCCGCACGGATTTCACCGTCAGCGTCGACGCCGCGGAAGGGATCACGACGGGCATCAGCGCCCAGGACCGCACGCAGACGATCCGCATTCTCGCCGACCCGCGGGCCCGGCCCGAACAACTGGTGCAGCCCGGGCACGTGTTTCCGCTCCGGGCCCGGTCCGGGGGCGTGCTGGAACGCGCCGGTCACACGGAGGCCGCCGTCGACCTGGCCACGCTGGCCGGACTGCCGCCCGCGGGGGTGCTGTGCGAGCTGGTGAACGACGACGGCACGGTGCAGCGGATGCCCGAGCTCAGGGAGTTCAGGCAAAAGTTCGGCCTGCGGATGATTTCGATCGCCCAGTTGATCGAGTACCGGATCAAACGCGACCAGCTGGTCGAACTCGTGTGCACCAAGCCGTTTCCGACCGAATACGGCGAATTCAACCTGCATGTCTTCCGCAGCACGCTCGACGAGCGGCAACATCTGGCGCTGACGATGGGCTCCCTGGATGCCACGCCGACACTGGTCCGGGTGCACAGCGAGAACCTGCTCAGCGATGTGTTCCGTGCCAAAGGCAGCGGAAGCGGACATGCGCTGGTGGCCTCGATCGAGGCGATCGCCCGCGCCGGACGGGGCGCGCTGGTGTACATGGAGCCGGCGAATCCCGCCGAGGTGCTGTTGCAGCGCCTGAATGCCGAACCCGGCGAGACGATCTCACCGATGGGCCTGCGCGAGTACGGGGCGGGCGCCCAGATTCTTGCGGATGCTGGGCTTGAGCCGCATCCGTCTGCTCTCCAACAGCACCCGGAAGATCGTGGGGCTCGACGGCTACGGCCTGGAGATCGTCGAACAGGTGCCGTTGTAACAGATAGTCGGACGCGACGTCCTCCAATCTGTTATCATCTCACGGCTGCGCCGCGGGGCGGCCGTCGGGCAGAATCGGCGGCCGAAAGTGGTGCAGGCTTCCCAGCCTGCTTCAGGAGTTTGGCCACTGTGCATGGTACCCATCCGATATGGCCGTTGAGAGGAAGAGGGGTCGGGATCGGCGCCGGGTT
>CAVRNM010000235.1:0-4649 GCA_963722225.1 uncultured Verrucomicrobiae bacterium | reverse complement strand
CGCGGAATCCCCAGTCCTTTTTCGCCACGTCGGTGTTGAGGATGCCGTTCTGGGTCATGTGCTCGCCGTTGACCAGGTTGTAGGAATCCATGATCGCGCCGACCTTGGCCTCCTTCACCGCCGCCTCGAAGATCGGCAGGTAGATCTCCCGCTCGGTGCGTTCGTCGATCTGCGAATTGAGCCGGTTGCGGTCAAATTCGGAGTTGTTGCCCATGTAATGCTTGATCGTGGCGATCACGCCCTGGCTTTGGACACCCTCGACATAACCCACCGCGATGCGCGCCCCGAGGAAGGGATCTTCGCCGAAATACTCGAAGTTCCGCCCGTTCGTCGGCGCGCGATAGATGTTCACGCCCGGTCCCAGCAGGAAGTTCACGCCCTTCGCGCGCGCGTCGCGGCCCAGGCCGGCGCCGATCCGGCGGGCCATCTCCGGATCCCACGTGGCCGCGAGGGCGATGCCGGCGGGATACGCCGTGGAGGGTCCAAAATTCCGCACGCCCATCGGGCCGTCGGCCATCCTCAGCCGGGGCCATCCGAGATTCTCGTAGCCCCGGATGTAGAATTCGTCGACGCCGCCGATCAGGTCGATTTTCTGCTCGAGCGTCATCCGGCGCATGATGGTGTCAGCGCGTTCGTCGGCGTTCGGCGCCGCGGGTGGCGGGGTGGCGGCGGCCGCGGTCAGGGCGGTTAGCATGGCGGTGAGAAACGGGAGTTTGAGGGAGGGCATGACTGGGATGGGTGGGCCAATAATGGACGATGGAAAACCATGGTCGCAGATCTCTCAATCAGCAAATCGGCCGCCGGCCTTTTTTTGCCGGCCGGAGCCGGGCGGAAAAAGACCGCACAAATTTCTTCCTTTTCGGGCGCGACTGGGGAGAATTAGCGGCGGATCCGCGATGGAAACCCGATGCGACTGTTAATCCGCAATGCCCGAATCGTTACCCTGGCCGGCGACACCCGCCCGCGCCGGGGTGCCGCCTTGCGCGAACTGAGCGTCATCGACCATGGCGACGTCCTGGTCGGCGAAGGGAAGATCGAAGCCGTCGGGGCCAAGCTCGATTTGCCGGAGGGGACCGAGGTGGTCGAGGCCGCCGGCCGGGTGCTGATGCCGGGCTTTGTCGACTGCCACACGCGCGCGTGCTGGGCGGGCGACCGGCTGGGCGAATGGGAACAGACGTTGCGGGGGGTGTCCCGCCGCGAAATCCTCCAGGCCGGCGGCGGCGCGCCGGCGATTGTCCGCGCCGTTCGCGCGGAAACCAGGAAACAATTGGCGGCCCGCCTCAAGCCCCGGCTGGACGCCCTGCTGCGCGAGGGCACGACCACGATCGAGGTCAAGAGCGGCTACGGTCTCGCGGCGGCAGAGGAGATGAAGATGCTGGAGGCCATTGGGCGGCGCGAGCAACGAGTGGCCGGGCACGGTGGTGCCGACCGCCTTGCTCGGGTTCCGGGTTCGAGGGCAACCTCGACGACTACGCGCGGATGGCGGTGAAGGAGATGCTCCCGGAGGTGGCGCGGGCGTTTCCCGACATTGCGGTCGACGCGATCTGCGAGCGGGACGCCTGGTCGGTGGACGCCTGCGTGCGGCTGTTTGAAAAGGCCCGCAAGTATCATCCGATCCGGGTGCACACCGACCGGTTCAGCTCGCTGGGGATGATTCCGGAGGCGATCCGCCTGGGCGCACGCAGCGTCGACCAGCTTGAGGCCGCGAGCAAGGCCGACCTGCTGCAGCTCGCCCAGTCACCCGCCGTGGGCGTGATCCTTCCCTGCACCGGGTTCGAAAGCAACCAGCGCTACGCCCGGGCCGGTTTTCTGGTCGACGCCGGCGGGGCGGTGGCGCTGGCGACGGGCTGCGGCCCGGAAACGGCGCCGACCCATTCCATGCCGCTGACGATTGCCCTTGCGGTCCGGCATTGCGGCCTCACCCCGGCCGAGGCGATCGCCTCCTGCACCGTCAACGCCGCGGCCGTGCTCAACCTCCGCGACCGCGGCACGATCGAACCCGGTCAGCGGGCGGACCTGGTCTTGCTGCGCCACCGCGATGAACGCCTGCTCGCCTGGGAACTCGGCGGCAATCCGGTGGACCTCGTGATCTGCGCCGGGCGAAAGGTGGTCTAGCCCGGATTCATGAATACGGTAGCCGCCAACGGCGGCCCGGAAAGAGCAAGATCGGACTGCCGGTGCGGCCAAATGATCGTCTGGAATGTCATGACCATGGGGAAATCAGGGAAGCTGGTCCATCCGGCGACGATCTCTCGCGCTGCGATCGCCGATCTCGTTCCCCGGACCCCTGCGTTCCAGATTGGCATTCGTGACCGTCGCGGCCCGGTCAAATGTAATTAATCGCTGGATACGAAAAGCGGCCGTCCGAGACGTTCCGAGCCGATCTCCTCGAACTGCAGGCCGACGGCGAAATCGTGCGTGATGAATTGCAGAAAGTCCGGGATGGGGACCAGCAGGCACCGGCCCGGTGTGCTCGCCACGATCGTGGCTTTGGCCAGCGAGTCCGGCAGCATGCCGAGTTCGCCATAGAAGTCGCCGCGGCGCAGGCGCGACACCTGCTTGGTTCTTTTGATCACGGCAAATTCGCCTTCCTGGACCAGGCAGAAGGAGTGGAACGGCTCGCCTTGGTGCACCAGGGCCTCCCCCGGCGCAAAATCCTGAAAGACCGCGTGCCGTGCGAATACCGCCATGGTGGACTGGCTCCAATCGCGGGACAGCTCGATCTGTTGGAGGAATCCGATCTTCTGCACCTTGTCCTCGACCGCCTGCCGCGACATGCAGGGAAGCACCAGTTGTTCGAAATCGGCCCTTGTCAGGGCGAGCAGCACGCATTTGCTGGCGCAGCGGATCGAGGCCGTGCAGTGGCCGTCCCCGATCACGCCGCGGTCGCCGAAGACATCCCCCGCCTGCAGCTCGCCAAACGAATCGGTGCGCTTGATTCCGCGCAGGCGCTGGGTCACCGCGAGGCGTCCGGAGTGGACGATATAGAGCCGATCGCTGTGCTCGCCCTCCCGCATCACGTAGGTGCCGGCGCTATATTCCTCGGGCTGGACCGCGGCCGTCACGGCGATGAGGTCGTCCAGCGGGAGCTCGCGAAAAAGCAGCGTGCGGCTGAGCAATTCGGTGATGCTCTCGGCGTCCACGGGCGTCGCGCGGGGCCGGAACAGGCCGCTCGCCCGGTCGCGCAGCCAGTTGCTCACGTTGCGCAGGGCGATCCAGCCGAACACGCCCGTGGTGCCGAGGACCAGGGCGGCAAACGTCCCCAACAGGACGATGGCGGTGGCGTGAAACCCGCCGGCCGCGCGGAAGTGGCGCAGAAGTTCCAGGGCGTTCGCCTGCAGGAGCAGGCAGCCGATCAGAAAAACAGTCAGCAGCCAGGCGAGGGCGCCGCCCACGCTGACGAGCAGGAAACGCCGGTCGGCGAACTTCAGCCGGGACCGCAGCAGGAGGGTGAACAGCCGGTTCCGCACGAACATGAAATCGTGCGCCGTGGCGAGCTGCGGGTTGCGATAAAGCGTCCGCAGCAGGTCGGAAACCGGCGAGGGCCAGAGTGGCGACAGGTCGAAGAAGATGGCGCACAACAAGAGGAACAACAGCTCCGGCAACCGGAAGGCCGCCAGGCCGGTGAGCACGAAGAGCGGCGCCAGGCGCAGCAGGGCCGCATCAATGACGGTGGCGCGGCCGCCCATGACCGCATCGCCGAGATCGAGACGAAAGTGGGGGAAAGGCGTCGCCCACCGGAAATGGGGATGGTAAACATCGGCGCCCCCACCGCGCACGGCGCAGCCCGCCAGCGCATCGCCGGCGCTCATGGCGACCGCGGCCAGCAGCCAGCCCAGCCCCAGCGGCCAGAGATCGTCCGGCAGCCGCAACCCCCGCAGATAGATCATGAGCAGGCCGAAACCGATGGACATGACCGCCGACCAGCGCATTCCCAGACCGTGCAGGCGGATCGGCCACGCGGCCGGCGGATCCGGAGCAGGCAGGCGCTGTTCCCCGGCCTGGAGGATGCCGTGGTGATTCGCCTTGACGATCAGTTCGTAGAATTCACGCAAGGGCGGGCAGCGGCCGTTCGGAATGATGTCGAGCAGCAGATCGGGCACGGTTCGCCCCTTCGCGAAACCCTGCAGCAGTTGCCACTGCATCTGCGTGCAAACCAGATAACGGCGGCCGGGTTGATACTTGACGATGACACGGTCACCGCCCAGCTCAACCGTGCGCAGCTCCCTGGCAAGAAACAGTCGGGTCGCCGTCAGCAGCGTGACTTGATCGATTTCGGGGAAAGCGGCCGGGGCGGAGTCCATCCAGGACGGCGAGACTGGCCGGAAACCCCCGGCCGGGGAGGCTGAAATCGCGTGGCGAGGAAAGCTCTTGCCGGGCCGGAGAGGCTAAGTTTAGTTCCTGCTACTTAACCCCGGATCACCCATTCCTAACCTGGCCCGATATTTCACCGGCGCCACCCTGCGGGCGCTGATTTGCTTGCTGACCCTGGGTTGCCCGGTCGCCCAGGCGGCCGCCCTTCACCGCCGGCGGCCACGAGCAATATCACCGTTTCCCCCCGGGCTGACGGCGGACGAGGTGAAGGCCTCCCTTCTGGAAGCGCTGGCAGGCGTCAGGCCGAAGGCATATAAATAATGGTAAACTCAAGG
>CAVRNM010000234.1:0-4955 GCA_963722225.1 uncultured Verrucomicrobiae bacterium | reverse complement strand
ACGGCTGGACCTGTACGTGGCCAATTACCTGAGTTTCGATCCGGATTATAAGCTCTACTACAATCCGACAAGCTATCCCGGTCCTCTGGCCTACAAACCGGAGCGGGACGTGCTTTATCTCAACAACGGCGACGGGACCTTTACCAATGCCAGTGGGGCGGCGGGCATCTGGGCACTTCCTCCTCATCGGACCATGTCCGTGCATGCGCTGGACTACAACCGGGACGGCCATGAGGACCTCTACATCTGCAACGACGCGACGCCGAATATGCTGCTGATCAACGACGGCCACGGGCATTTTCACGACGAAGCCATGCAGCGGGGCGTCGCGTTCAACGCCTTGGGCGAGGCGGCCGGCTCCATGACCGCCGCAATCGGCGACTGTGACGGCGATCAGATCCAGGACATCCTGGTCTCGCGCCTGGGATATGGCTCACTGTACATGGGCACGGAGAAGGGTGATTACCTTGATCGGATGATGGCCTCAGGACTCGGCGTGTTGACGGCGCAATATGTCGGGTGGGGATGCAACTTCATCGATTTCGACAACGCCGGCAAACTGGATGTTTTCATCGCCAACGGTGATCCCTTCCGGATGGTGGGCTGGCAAAGCCTGCTGCTGGAGAACGATGGTCACGGCAATTTCCGGAATGCGGTGGACAAGGGAGGCGCTTATTTCCGAACGCCGGTCCGGGCCCGCCCCAGCGTCGTGCTTGATTATGACAACGACGGACGAATGGACTTGCTGGTGGGCCTGATGGGGGATCGGCCGGTCCTGCTTCACAACCGCGACCAATCCGGCAACCATTGGATCACCCTGTCGCTCCGCGGAACCAAGAGCAACCCGGCGGGTTGGGGATCGTTCATCGAACTCACGGCGGGCGGGAAGACCTACGTTCAGGAATGCCGGTGCCCCTCGGGTTTCCTGAGCCAGGGGGATCCGCGCGTTCACTTCGGGCTCGGCCAAGCGCCGGTCATTCAGCGGATCAAAATCATGTGGCCGAGCGGCACGGTTCAGACGCTGACCGACGTCCGGGTCGACCAAATTTTCAAGGTGACGGAGCCCTAGCCCGGATGGGCCAGATTCATGCAGCTAAACCGCGTTATCCGGATGATGTCTTCGCTCATTGAATGGTGTGTAGGACCGGCGCCGTTTCGACAGGCTCAAGGCCCTGAGCGTATCGAAGGGCTTGTCGCCGGGCCGGTCTTCGATCGGAGAATGGTCCGCCGACGAGCGGCGACCCTACATCTGAACGCATCGTTCCCGGTGAGCTCGTGCATAGGTGCGTTGCTTGGTCTGGCGGCAGTGCTGCTGGCGGGCTGCCACCCGGAGGCGCCGGAAGGCTCCTTGGTCCTGGCGCAAACGCCCGCGGGCGTCCCGCCTCCCGAGGCCGCCACGGTGCTGGACGTTCGCTATCCGCCGGGAAGCCGGGTGGTTTTGCTGGTTCCGCCGTTTCGCACGGACACGGTTCGCGTGCTTTCCGGCGGACTGGTCGCGGCGGGCGATCCCTGCGTTTCATGGGACGGCCGCTGGGTCTATTTTGCCGGCAAGAGCTCCGAGGCTGCCGAATGGCAGATCTACAAGGTCAATGCGGGCGGGGGCCGACCCGAGGCCGTGACCCGGATGCCGGGCGGGGCAATGGATCCAGCGATTGCGGCTCATGAAGAGCTGGTTTTCAGTTCCCCCATTCCCAAGGCGGGACACCTCTGGTCCGCCCCAACGCCGGCCGCGCTCTACGGCCAGCTGCCAGGCCAGGCGCCCCGCCGGCTCGCGTTCGGTCCGGACAGCGCCGTCGGCTCCACCGTTCTGCGCGACGGACGGATCCTCTTTGTGACCGCCAAGCCCCGTGACGACCGCCACGCTCGGCGGCATTTGTGCTTCTTCACGATCAACAACGACGGCACTGAAGTCACCGCCTATGCCTGCCAGGAGGACGGAGTGGACTTCGTCCGCCGCCCGCGCGAACTGGGCGACGGCCGGATCGCCTTCCTCGCCGCGCACATGGAGGAATCAAGATCGATGGAGTCGGCGGAATGTGTGAAATCGGCCGCTCCATTCGAGACACGCAGCAACCTGTTCTCCTTCCGGAGCGACGGTTGCCGCTCGGTGGAGCCGATGCCTGGTAACGACCGGCTGGCCTGTGTCGAAACGAGCGGCATGGTCGGGCGTTCGATGATGGGCAACGCGGCGGTTTTTCGCGTTGCCGCCGATGCCACTGTGCTCGGTGCTCCGGTCTTCGATGATCCGCAATGGAACAGCATCGAAGCCACCCTGGTCGCGGCGCGCGACGAACCCGCCGGACATACGACCGCGGTGATGCCGGGAGCGCACCGCGGCACGGTGCTGTGCCTCAACGTCAATCACAGCAGCGAACCCGCCGCAGGCGGCAACCCGGCGCCTGCCGCTGCGCTTCGGGTCTTTGCGTTGGAGGGTCCAGGGCAGCTGCGCACCCTGGGAAAGGTGCCGGTGGCTTCCGACGGTTCCGTGCTGGTGTATCTTCCGGTGCAGGTGCCGCTGGGCTTCGACACCCTCGACACGCAAGGACACCTGCTCCGGCATCAGCCGGCGTTTCTTTGGTTGCAGCCCGGAGAGAATCGCGCGTGCGTCGGCTGCCACGAGCCGCGCAACCATGCGCCTCGAAACACCCGTCCGCTGGCAACACAGCGCGATCCGGCACATCTGGACTTCACCGACTCAACGACCGCCCCGCGCGTCGCCGCTCCATGAAGCTCAATCGTATCATTCTGATCGCAACATTGATCGTCCTGTCGGGAGCCGGGGCTGCCGTGGGTGGATTTTTCGGATTGCGCGCCCACCAGCGACGGCAATCGGGCAAGCCTGATCTGGGCTTTATCTCCTGCAACCATTGTCATCAAAGCAGCCTGGCCACGCTGCCATGGGCCAAGCCCCGTCCGCACCACGACGCACCCGGTGGGATCGTGGTTTCGCCGGACGGGAAAACGTTGTTCATCGCCCTGGATGACAGGGATGAGGTCGCCGAGGCTGATGTGGCTTCCCTCACCGTGACCCGCCGGGCAAAAGTCCCGGGCGGGCCGTTCGGTCTGGCGCTGGACGCCACGGGCCAGCGGCTGTTCGTCGCATGCCCCCATCAGGACCGGGTCGCCGTGCTCGATACGCGCGACCTCAAGGAACAAGCCAGCATCGGGGTGGGCGTTCGTCCGACGGCCGTCGCGTATTGTCAGACGCCGGCCGGGGAACGGCTGATCGTTCCCAATTCCGGCAGCGACGACATCTCTGTCCTATCGATCTCGCCGTTGAGCGAGTTGGTGCGGCAGGCGGCGGGTCGCGAGCCGTACGCGGTCGCGTTGTCCGGGGACGGCCGTCACGTGTACGTAGCCAATCGGATGGCGGTCCACGATGAGTTGATGAGTCCGCCCTCCTCCGAGGTGACGGTACTCGACCCGGCCAATGGGCACGTCATCAATAGGGAAGAGCTTCATTCGGCGCACCTGGCGGAAGGCATCACCCCGGTGCCCACGCGGGGCTGGATGCTAAATTCGCTGGTCAGGGTGCGGAACCTGGTCCCGATCACCCAGGTGAAGGATGGCTGGGTCATGTCCACCGGCCTGGCGATCTCCCAGGAGGATGGCGAGGTGACACAGATCCCGTTGGATGAGGCGAATGCCTACTTCTCCGATCCCTCGGGCGTCGCCGCCGGC
Source organism: uncultured Verrucomicrobiae bacterium (assembly GCA_963722225.1). Classification (GTDB taxonomy): domain Bacteria; phylum Verrucomicrobiota; class Verrucomicrobiia; order Opitutales; family Opitutaceae; genus Fen-1467. The sequence goes on along the minus strand of CAVRNM010000234.1, from coordinate 1,274 downwards.
CCCGACGGCAAGCGGGCCTATGTTGCCTCGGCGGGCGCAGATGTCGTGACGGTCCTCGACCTCGACCGGTTGTCCGCGTGGCTGGCTCAGGCCGACGCAGCGGCGCGGAATGATGCCATATTCGACATGGCGCTTTCTTACCGCTACGTGACCGCCCGGATTCCGACCGGCTGCGACCCCAAGCATCTGACGCTTTCACCCGACGGCCGCCGGTTGTTCGTGGCCGAACGGCTCGACGACTGTGTGCTCGTGGTGGATACGACCAACCTCAAGCCGATGGGCCGGATTGTGCTGGGTGACGGCGGCCGGGACGATCCCATCCGGCAGGGCGAGCGGGTCTTCACCCGGGCGAAGTACACGTTTCAAGGCCAGTTCGCCTGTCGCTCGTGTCACCCGGACGGCCACGTGGACGGGCTGTCCTATGATTTCGACGGGTCCGGAGTTGGAGACAACCTGCTGGACAACCGCAGTCTGTGCGGTGTGGCCGGAACGGAGCCTTTCAAGTGGAACGGGAAGAACCCGACCTTGCAGTTCCAGGATGGCCCGCGGTTTGCTCGGGTGTTGATGCGGACAGACCCGATCCCGCCGGCGCAACTGGACGAGCTGGCGACGTTTCTCAAGCATCTCCAGCCGACGCGCACGCTCCCCTGGAGCCGGGTGGGGAAGCCGCTCACGCCCGCCGAGGAACGCGGTCGCAAGCTTTTCTACGCGACGAAGCAGACTGACGGCACGCCGATCCCCGTGGCGCTTCAATGCCAGACGTGCCACCGGCCCCCGCTGTTCACCGACCGGCTGCTCCGGTCGGTGGGGACGGCACCGACCCCCGAATTCAAAGCAGGGGTTGACACGCCGCATCTGATCGGGATCGGCGCCTCGGCCCCCTATCTGCACGACGGCCGGGCCAAGACACTGGAGGAGATTTGGACCACGTATCAGACCGACGACAAACACGGCGTCAGCAGCTATTGGTCCAAGGAGCAGCTGAACGATCTCGTTGAGTACCTCAAAACACTCTAATCGCCCACCATGAATACCCTGGAACCTGTCCGCGAAGCGAACGTAGGGGCGCGATCTTGTCGCGCCCTTGGCGGCGGGTGCAGCAAGCCTGCACCCCTACAGTCTTCCCCAGTCTCCCGACGGGCTCTTTGTGCCCTCTCAGCCCGCACCTTCGCGGGCCTTGTGTTGGCCGTCTCGTTAATCCCATGGGCCGGCTCCAGCGCACAGGTCGCGACGACGCCTGCGGAAACCACGGCCCTTCCTTTCCCCGTCGTGAC
>CAVRNM010000233.1:0-13351 GCA_963722225.1 uncultured Verrucomicrobiae bacterium | reverse complement strand
GCTGGACGTACGCGTCGAGCGACAGGACCACGTCGTAGCCGTCGACCGCCGGCACCTCCCGGGTGCGGAATTGCGCCAGTTCCTGCCGGCGCCCGTCGCGCTCCGATTCCCGCCACCCGTTCCGGCCCCGCAGGAAGAAATCCATATAGTGCTCGACGCCCGCGGCGGGCACCTCCTGCAGGTTGACGTAACCGATGACGTGCGCGGCCAGCGAGTTTTGCGGGTAGAACCGGCGGTAGACGCGGTTGCCGTAGACCCCGCGAATCTTGAGATCCTTGATGCCCGGGAGGTGCCGGGCCGGGTCGCCTTCATAGACCGCCTCGTCCACGCCCTCGGCCAGCTTCACCCACTGCACCGGTTTGGCGTCCGGGCCGTCATCCTCGGATGTTTCCGGAACGCGGCGGGCGGCGGCGGCCTGGATCTCTTCCAGCTTGATGTTCAGCAACCGCGCAAGCTCCGGCCAGCGCGCCTCGTCCTCGCGGTGCAGCATGTGCGGATCGAGTCCGACGTCCATCAGCGTGCGACTCGTGGCCAGGATGTCCCCGCGTGCGGCGCGGATGTTTCCCCGGCGGGCATTCTCGACGACAAAGGACCGGCGGGCCTGTTCAAGATACTTCAGGAGCTCGTCGCGTTCGAGCACGTGCAGCCACACCAGGCGCACCCCAATGCCGCCAAAACAGAGGAAGATGCCCGTGGCGAGGAGCACCATCCGGTAATTCGAGGCAAAACCCTTCGACATGATCCTTCAGGGGGTTCCGCCGCGGCGCAAGACCACGGGTTTGACCTCGGCGATGAAAACACCGGCGTTGCGCTTGGCGGCCAGCCGCTGCTCGACGTTGGCCGTCACATACTCGATCAGCTCCTGGCGCGGCGTGTCGAGGCCCAGGCGCAAGGACGAATCGAGGCGAATCAGGGCATCCGGCGTCTGGACGGCGGCGATCTCGGCGGTCAGCTGGTCCACGTGGCGCTGGACATCGTCGAGGTGCGCCTGGAGGTTCTTGTCCCGGTTGGCGGCCAGCGAAATCTCGTGGCGCAGCCAGACCGTGCCGAAGCCGATCGATCCGGTGAAAACCAGCATCACCAGGGTGTAGACCAGCAACTGGTTGATGAAAGCACTGGTGGGGGACTGGTTCATGAGGCAGGTCGGACGGACGGAAGGCCGCGGATCAAAGCTTGCGCAGGGCCCGGAGCTTTGCGGACCGGCTCCGCGGGTTGGCCGCGATCTCGGCCGCCCCCGGAGTGACCGGCCGGCGGGTGAGCGGCTCGGCCAGACGCGTGCGGAACTGCTGCGGGGTGGCATCGTCGGCGCTCTCGGGCTGGCCGCACCAGCGGCGGAAGCGCTGCTTGACCAAGCGGTCCTCCAGCGAATGGAAACTGATCACACACAGGACGCCGTCACGGCCGAGCCGCTCGAAGGCGGCGGGCAGGCCGCGCTCAAGCGCGCCGAGCTCGTCATTCACCGCGATCCGCAGGCCTTGGAAGCTGAGGGTGGCCGGATGGAGCTTGGTGGCGCGGCGGTCGCGGGCGGGAATCGCCTCGGCAATCAAGGCGGCGAGGCTTCCCGTCCGTTCGAGCAGGCCCTTCCCGCGCGCCGCCTCGAGCGCCCGGACGACCCGGCGCCAGTGTTTCTCCTCGCCGAAATCGCGGATGGCGCGCACGAGCATCTCGGTCGTGGCCGTTTCCAGCCATTGCGCGGCCGGCACGCCGCTGCGGGGGTCCATCCGCATATCCGCCGGAGCGTCCTCGCGGAAGGAGAAGCCGCGCGAGGCGTCGTCGAACTGGTACGACGACACGCCAAGATCAAAGATCACGCCGTCAAACCATCCGAGATCGAATTCCCCCAGGCGGTCGAAATTCCGGCTGATGAGGGCAAACCGGCCGGTAAACGCCTCGTCCAGGAGCGCGCCGCGCGCCGCCGCCGCCGGATCGCGATCCAGGGCGACGACCTGGGTGTCCCCCGCCGCGGTCAGGATCGCCCGGGAATGTCCGCCCCCGCCGAAGGTGCAATCGAGGTAACGGCCGCCGGCGCGAGGCGCGAGGAATTCCAGGACCTCGCGAACCAACACCGGTTGATGGCCCAGGTTCATCGTCGGACTGGGTTGTTTATTGGGCACCGTGACCATGAGGGGAGGCGCGATAGGTCGACAGGACCGGCTCCACCGCCCCAGGTCCCTCCTGCGGCAGCAGCTCGACGCCCGCGTAAGCACCCCGCGCATCCGCATAGCCCCGGGGTGCGCCAGTCGCACCGCACGCGAGCCGGGTCTCGCCGGCGGGCAGGATCTTTTTGAGCTGCGGCTCGAGGCCTTCGAAAAAACCTTGCTCGTTTTCGTAGCCCTGAGGCGCGCGAATCGCGGCCAGGAGCACGACGACGAGCCCCGCCAGCAGCAGACATCCGCAGACGATGACGGTTAAGGCGATCATAAGGAATCAAGGTTGGTTCTTTTCGCCCGACGCCGGCGTACGCTCGGCACCGTCGAGTCCCGGCTCCCGCACGCGGCGCAGCACGAGGCTGGGGCGCACCCGCGGCGTCACCATCGTTTCGGTCGCAGGCGGCCTTCCGGTCACCTGGAGGATGGGGGAATAGTAACGCCGGTGCCCCAAGGTCCAGAGGCTGAAACTGGTTGTGCGAACGGGCGAAGAATGGTTCATGGGCAAAGCGCGATCGGGAGATGGCGCGGGATCAGATTCCGGCGCGGCGCATGAGGTCGCGATAGGTCTGGTTGTCCATGCGCTGACCGTTCGCGGCCCACCCTTCCGGATTCCAGATGCCGAACTTGCTCAGGGAACCGGCCAGAACCGCCTCCTTCGTGATGCCGGCGTGCTCGAGCAGTTCCGGGGTGAGGGCGATGCGACCCTGTTTGTCGAAACGAACGGTCAGCGCGTGGGCAAAAAGCTGCGTGAGGACGTCTTGCGCCTCGCTGTCGCTCAGGTTTTTCGCCGCCGCCTTGTCGTGCAGGCGGTCCACTTCTGCCGGCGGCAACACGGCGATATACCCATCCGGGTGCGGCAGGGCGACGAACTCATCCTCCTCCGTATGCGCGACCCGCCATCCCGACGGAATCGTCAGGCGATTCTTGTCGTCCAAGGAATGCCGGAAATGGCCGGTGTAACGCGGTCTGCTGGAAGAGGACATGGGGTTGGGCGCACTAAGTGCCCCATAACGACCCACTATTCCCCATTTTGCCCCCCACAGTCAAGAAAAGTCGGATAAAACTTACTAACATTCTTCCCGCCGAAGGAACGGCGACACATGGGCGGCGCCCGACAGTCGCGGGTTGTGATTAGTTTCGATTCTGGCCTGACGATCGTTTCCGCGACAACAGGATTATTCCTGCGCGCCCATTTTTGTGTTTACAACTGTCACCGATTCTGCATTTACAAGTGTAAATGAAAATTCCGCACATTTCCGATGCCGAATGGGAGGTCATGAAGGTGATCTGGCCGAATTCGCCCTGCTCGTCTGCGCAGGTTGTCTCCGCGCTTGCTCGCTCCAAGACCTGGAGTGTCGGAACCATCAAGACCCTTCTGAATCGGCTCCATTCCAAGGGAGCGCTGCGATTCGAGAAAGTCGGCAAATCGTATCGGTACTATCCGGCGGTCTCCGAAGACCGGCTCCGAGCTGCGGAAACCGAGTCTTTTGTCGACCGCGTTTTCGATGGTGCATTTTCCCCCATGCTGGCGCACTTTGCGCGCGCGCGGAAGCTGAGCGAAGCGGATCTGGCCGAATTGGAGCGGATTCTGAAGGAAGGGAGGGCGAAGCCATGAGTCTATTGCTCGAACTCACTCTGCGCGGTTCGGCAGCGGTTCTCGGCATCTTCGTTCTCGACCGGAGCCTGGCCGGCAGGATTTGCGCATCTTCTAGAAGACTCTGGTGGTGCATCCTCCCGCTGGCCTTCCTCGTTCCCTGGCGTATTCCGATGCTTTCCGCCCTCGGCCGCCTGCCGCCTGTCATCGAGTTCCTGGATCAACCTCAAATCGAGATTCCGGCAGGCGCTCAGGCCGCCGCAACGAACGGCATGAACCGCACGACGCTCGGACTGGGGATCTGGCTGGCCGGGGCGCTCGCTTACGTTGTGATCGTGGTGATCCAGACCAGACGTGCTTGCCGCCGTTGGTCGCGCGAGCGACTTTCGACCGATCACCCGCTTTTGGAGCTGCTGGAGGACTGCAAGGCGGAAGCCGACGTGACCGCTCCCATCGGATTGGTTGTCTCCAATTCGGTGTCATCACCGGCAATCATGGGTTGGCTGCGCCCACGCATTCTGCTCCCGGAGTCCCTGGCGGCCGCTGCTCCGGCACTGGTGCTGCGCCCGATCTTCCTGCACGAATTGGCCCACTTTCGTTGCTATGACGTGCCGTTTAACTGGCTGCTCACCCTGGTGCGCGCAATCCATTGGTTCAATCCCCTGGCCCACCTTGGGGCGGTTTCCTGGACGCACTTTCGCGAAGAGGCGGCAGACGAAGCGGCGGTCAAATGGATGCGCAACGATTCTGCCATGGTGTACGGGGATGCGCTGGTCCACAGCCTTCGCCACTGTCGCGGCGCTTCCGCGCCCTTCGGGTCCATTGCGATCGTTGAATCGGTCCAGCAGCTCAAGAAAAGGATATTTATGATCAATCATTTTCAAGATAAGTCACCCTGCGCCCTGCTGGCGGGAATTCTCTCGCTCCTGTTGGCAGCAGTCGTGGGCTCAGTTTCGGCCCAGGCTGGCGGCACTGCGCCGTCCGATCCAAAAATGGCCGTGGTTGCCCTCTCGCAGGCCTGGCTCCAGGAGATTGACGGAGGTCGATTCCAGCAGTCCTACGACCGCAGCGGGACCTGGTTCCACCACTTATGTACACCTGAAGAATGGGCGTCGTGGATGACCAAGCGTTCGCTCAACTCGGGGAAATGCACCCAGCGCCAACAGGTCAAGGAGGTGAGATTCGAAACGGAGCCCTCCGGCAAGACCGCAGGAGAATGGGCGTATGTTGAATTCGCATCCTCGTTCGAGAAGCGAGGGGACTCGACCGAATTGGTGGTCCTGAAGAAGGAAGCGGATGGAACGTGGAAAGTCGCCGGCTACGCGATGGGTGAACGGAAACCCTAGTGACGCTTTCCTGATCAAATGACGGAGAGAGGTGGAGCGGCTTGTCCTCTCCAGACGCTTGGGCGCGTTAGCGACGACCGAGCCCCGCGACGCCTATGAGCGCGTTGCGGCCAACGCGCACCACCTGAGCGGGGCGACATCAGACACGCGCACCCCCTGGTTGCAAGTCCCTTGGCATGGTTGTGGCTTCTGGCCTGTCGCAGAGTCGCGCCCGAACTTTCTTCGTGCCCTTCGCGTCTTCGTCATGCAACCTCCACCGGTCCATGTCCGCCGAACTCGTCCAACTGGTCACCTCTATCGCCCGCCGCGCCCGCGCCGCGTCGCTGGAGCTAGCCACGGCATCGACCGGGCGGAAGAACGCGGCCCTGGCGCGCCTCGCGGAATTGCTGCCGGCGGCAACGGACGCCCTGCTCGCCGCCAACGCCCGCGACCTCGCGGCGGCGAAGGAGGACCGCCTGACGGGCGCACAGATCGACCGCCTCACCTTGGATGCCCAGCGCATCGAGCGCATGGCGGAGGGCGTCCGCCAGGTCGCCGCCCTGCCCGACCCCGTGGGCGAGGAATTGGAACACACGGTTCGTCCCAACGGACTGGCGATCCGCAAGCTGCGCGTGCCCATCGGAGTGATCGGCATCATTTACGAGGCGCGGCCGAATGTGACCGTGGATTGCGCGGTGCTCTGCCTGAAAGCCGGCAATGCCGCCATCCTTCGCGGCGGGAAGGAAATCTTCCACACCAACCAGGCCCTGCTGAAGTTGATCCGCCAGGCCCTGGCCGGAGGACCCGCGCCGGTCTCCGGTCTCCCGCCTCCGGTCTCCGGTCTCCCCTCTCCGGTCGTTAGTATCCAGTCTCCGGTGACCGAGGCGCTCCCCGCGGATTCGGTCCAGTTGATACCCACGACCGACCGCGCCGCGCTCAATGCCCTGCTGAAGCTGGACTCCTTGGTCCATTGCATCATTCCGCGCGGCGGCGAGAGCCTCATCCGGTTTGTGGCGGAGAACTCCACCATTCCGGTCATCAAACATTTCAAGGGCGTGTGCTTTGTCTACGTCGATGGCGACGCCGACCCCGGCATGGCCGAGCAGATCGTGGTCAATGCCAAGGTGCAGCGCCCGGGCGTGTGCAACGCCGCCGAACAGCTGCTCGTGCACGCCGGCGCGGCCGAGGCGCTTCTGCCCCGCCTCGCCCGCGCGTTGCTCGCGCGGAAGGTCGAGCTCCGCTGCGATCCCGCCAGCGCGGCGATCCTCCGGCGCCACGGCCTGGCGCACCGCGCCGCCGCGGCGGAGGACTTTACCGCCGAGTTCCTCGACCTGATCATGGGCGTGCGGCTCGTGTCGTCCGTCGACGAAGCCATCGCCACCATCAACCGGGACAGCTCGGCGCACAGCGATGCGATCGTCACCCGGGATGCGGCGGCCGCGCAGCGCTTCTTCGCGGGGGTGGACAGCGCCACGGTTTTCTGGAACGCCAGCACGCGGTTCAACGACGGCTTCGAATTTGGCCTCGGCGCCGAGATCGGCATCAGCACCGACCGCCTGCACGCGCGCGGCCCGATGGGCCTGCGCGAGCTCTGTTCCTACAAATACGTCATCACGGGGACAGGCCAGGTCCGCGGGTGATCCGTTTCCGGGCGGGATTGCGCATGAAGGAATGAAACCCATTCCGCCCATGCTTGCCTCGATTATCCTGGTCTTCGTCGCCGCCCTCGCTGCGTGCCGCCTGGCCTGGATCAGCGACCTGGCAAAAACGACGATTGTTCTCGCGCTCCTCGTCGTGCTGATCGCCACTGATTCCGAGCGTGGCAACCCTTTCCCGGCCCCACGCCGGGAAACCTTTTCAACGATTTCGCGTCTATTCCATCGATGATTCCGCACCATGACTTCGGCGGAGGCTGGTTTTTGCTGATGTTGGCGTTGGCGGCGCCAGCCGGGGCGGCGCCGCAATCCGCGGTCCCCACCGGATCATCTGCGCCGCCTGGCACCGCGAACGTGGCTGCACCCGCCCCCGCAAATACCGCCAAGCCGGCCGCGCCCGAGGCCAAGCTCAGGCTTTCGCCGGAAATTGAGCGCCAGGTATCTTCGATTGTTCCGGTCTGGAATCCTCTGTCGGTGGAACCGGCAGAGCCACCTCCGCCGTCCGATCCGGACGTCGTCAAGATGGCTCCATTGATCGTGTGGGGTGAACGTCTGCCCAAGACCGACAAAATGGACTGGTTGACGCCTGAAGCCAAAGACGTGGAACTGGTGAAAACCTACATCACCCCGTTCGATCGCTACTTCCTTAATCGATTCACCCTGCCCATACTCGGAATCTCCAAGGAGGCGCGCGCCCGAACCATGTACGAGGAAGACAAGCGCCTGCGCGACATGGAATGGATGAACAATCAGATCGATGAGATCAAACGGCTCGACCCGGAGGAGGCGAAGTCATTGCTGAGCGTCCGCAACGCCCTCTTTACCCGGTCCCCGCAAGACTGATTCCGTGGAGAACCCAGTGGCAGGAGCAGGCTCCGGTCGTGCCGCGGGCGGGACGCCCCTGCCGGGCCAACGGCCTTTTGTTTCCGCACGGGAAATCGATGATGAAGCGCGATCTGCCAAAACGAAGGTACGGCCGCGCGGATCTGGCGAACGGGTTGGAGCGCCGAAATCAAAGGCCCTGGTGCCGCGCCGGCGCCCCTGGCGTTTTCCCTTGCTTCCCAGTGGAACCGCCCTTTACTCCGACCCCTTCACTACGAAAATCCCATGGCACGAGTTTGTTACGTCACCGGCAGAAAGCCGTCCAAAGGCAGCATCATCAACCGCAAAGGCCAGAGCAAGAAGAGCGGCGGCATCGGCACGCACGTGACGAGCATCACGCCCCGCAAGTTCCGGCCCAATCTGCAGCGCATTCGCATCAAGCTGGCCAATGGAGGCACCAAGCGGGTCTGGGTTTCGGTGAAAGCGATGAAGGCCGGGCTGGTCCAGAAAGCCTGACAATAGGCTTTGCCCCTTTTTCCACCCGCGGTTCCCACCGCGGGTTTTTTGTTGGCGGTTTCGCGGGACGAAAGTCGGTCAGGCTCCCGGCCGGACCACGAGCTGCGTCCGCCGGGCGGGCTGGAAATAGGCCTGCGCGAACCGCCGCAAGGCCCCGGCATCGACCGCATCGACATGCGCGTCGTAGTTTTTCCAGTCTTCGACCGGCAGCCCGTAGAGCGCGTTGAGCCCGGCCTGCATCGCCCGCGCGGCGTTGGTCTGGAGGTTCATCCGGCGCGCGGCCTTGAGCCGGGTCTGGCAGCGCAGCAACTCCTTCGCCTCGACCCCACCCTGCTGCACGCGACCGATCTCGGCCTCCATTTCCGCCAGGACTGCCGCGGCGCTCCGGGGCTCGGTGCCGGCAATAAAATAGAACATGGCCGTGTGCAGCCCGACCACGCGGGCGGAGCGCACGAAATAAGCCAGGCCTTTCTCCTCGCGAACGCGTTCGAACAGCCGGGACGACATGCCGCTGAACAGCTCGTCCGCGACCTCGCTGACATAATAGTCGGGCGCCAACAATCCCGGGCTGGGAAAAGCCTGCATCACCACCGCCTGCTGGCGCGGCTGCGTCTCCACGAAATCGCCGACCCCGGCCGGCCCAGTGAAACCACCGTCGGCCGGCGGAACCCCTCCCGCCGGCAAACGCGCGAGGAACCGCCGCAGCTGGGGCTGGATCGACCGGGCATCGAAGTCGCCCGTCGCGGCGAACACCGCATTTCCGGCCACCACGAGACGGCGATGGAGCGCCCCCAGATCCCCCGGAACCAGGGCGTTGAGGCTGGCTTCCTCTCCGTGCGCATCGATCGCAAATGGATGCGATCCGAAAAACAGCCGGCGCAACCGCTTCTGCCCGAACGTGACGACGTCATCGGCATCCTCCCGGAGGCCGGCCAGCTGGGCGTCCCGTTCGATGCCGAACGTGCTGCGCCTGAAGGCGGGCGCAAGCGCGCCGTCAGCCAGCACGGCGAGCGCGCGGGGAAGGTCCGCGGGCAGCACCTCGACGGCGAGGCCGAAGCTGTTATTGCCCGCGAACGGATAGAACGATCCGCCCACCTCCTCGATGGCGCGGGCCACGGCGGCCGCCGAACGGGTCCTCGTGTCCTTCGTCAGCAGCGTGGCCAGCAGTTCCGTGGCCCCGCGGGCGCCGGCCGCTTCATAGGCCGGTCCCCCCAGAAACAGCAGCCGCAGATGAAGATTGGGCAGGTGGTGGTCGGGCTGTAGCAGGAGCCTGGCGCCGTTGGGCAGGATCGTTGCCGCGAAGGCAGCAGAACCGGCGCCCTCGCGGGCTGATGCCGGCGGCGGCCCGGCGGGCTTGGCTCCCGTCGGGTTCATTGAGACGACGGTGAGTCCGTCGGGCACCAGGTGGGTGCGGAGCACGCGGCGCAGATCCGCAGGAGTGAGCGCGCGCAGCCGGTCAAAATAAGTGCGGCTATAGTCCAGATCGCCCACCACCACCTCGGCCACGCCGAGGCGCGACGCCTGACCCGACATGGTCTTGCGCGTGTTAATCTCGCCGACCACGGCCTGCCGCACCGCCTTGGCCAGGAGCCGGGCGGGAAAGCCGCTGGCGGCGCGGCGCCGAAGCTCGCGTTCCACCGTGGCACACGCCGCCTCCCGCTTGCCGGCTTCACAGGTCAGCGAAATCAAGAAAAGACCCGCCGACCCGGGATTCCAGGCCTGGGCATCGATGCCGTGCACCAGCCGCGCCTTCTCGCGAACCGCCTGCCACAAGACCGAGCTGTCGCCACCGCCCAGAATCGTGGCGAGAACATCGAGCGCCGGCGCATCGGGATGCGCGAGGCCGGGAATCTGCCAGCCCAATTCAACCCGCGTGAGCCGCACGTCCTCGAACAGGTGGCGGGTCCGCCGGGCCAGCTGTCGCGGCTCGCCCGGCAGCGGGACGGGGGCCAACCGCGCCCGCGGCGTCCCGCCGAAATGCTCGACGATCGCGGTCCGCGTCGCCGCCGGGTCAAAGGCACCGGCCACGACCACCACGAGGTTGTTGGGCACGTAGCGCGCCCGGTAATAGGCCAGGAGTTCGTCGCGGGTCAGGGCGGAAAACACCTCCCGGTAACCGATGATGGGATGGCGGTAACCATGCTCGCGAAACGCCGTGGCGAAAAAGGTCTCGCCCAGGCGGTGATCCGGATCGTCCTGGCCCATGTCGATCTCGCGCAGTATCACCTCCCGTTCCCGCGCCACCTCCTCGGCGGGCAGCGTGGAGTGCAGCACGGCGTAAGCGCCGATGCGGCGATCCCGCCCGTTTGACTCACCCTCCCCGCGTTGACGAGGATAGGCGTTTGGAGCCTTGGCTGCGGCCGGGCCAATCCGAGCGTCACGGGGAGCGGCACATGAAAGTCCCTGATTCTGGGTTCGGGCGGGCGCGAACACGCCCTGGCTCGGGCGGTGAAGCGCAGTCCGCGAAATAAATATGAATAAATTATGTCTGCATGAAATGCACAACGGTACTTTAAATTTAACAAATTATTAAATCATTTATTCGATGTACTAACAGATTTTTATTTTATTTCACTTTCGGCTTTGAATAAGGTGAAATTTAATTTCGAAATCAAATAGGCACAAGTTTGAATGCTTCTATTTAACAATTAAGCAAATCCACAATATTGTATTTTAATTCCTTTCTCTTTCCAATAGAATTTCCCTTAACTTAAAATTTAAAATGCCGATCAATCGAGAATAATTTTTACGAATTGGACGATCGCTTTCGTCTTTGCGTTTGCTGCCACGTTCGCATCGCGACAATGGCAATAGGAACCCTTCAGGCGCTGCTTCTATTTTTCGCCCTCGCCTCTTTCAGTTCCCACTCAATCCGTCCTACGGAAATGTATTACTCCCATTTCTCCACCTCTACCAACTCAAATTCAGATCCAATTATTATTGTTGGACCTGATCCGCGCAACTTAAACTCAGAACCGCTCAAGAAATCTCGGATTCGGATTCACTCGATTCGCTCGTCTTACTTTTCGGTCAGCTTAGCGGATATAGTAGCGAGACCTTCAACGATATCACTCCAGAACATCGTCATGCAATGGAAACTCATGCTAAAGCTTCAACTGACGAACTTGTTCTTAACAATAGTATGTTTGATGATATAAGCTTTAACAAGTACTACCACACATTAATGCGAACTGTCTTTGACTCTGTTCAGTTTCAGAGAAAGATTCGAAACTGCCCGTTTCTCGCACTGCGCCCGTCATGGCTCCGTCTTCGCCTCGTCGTCGGTTCCGCACTGAGGACCGCTTCGTTATGCTCTGTGTCCTCTGCATGGCCCTCTTCTTTTCGCTGCTTCTGGTGATTGGTGCAACGAAGCGTCGTCCGGCGTACTTGATCCCCTTCTTCTGTCTTCAAGTATTCGACTTCTGCACCACATGCATCTCGTTCATGGGCTTCTTTACTTATTTGAATTCTCCTTCGGTTGCGGCGAAGCAATGGCTCCACTCTGACGAAGTTAACTTCCCATACAAGCATCGTCTTCAAAATATGAGCGATTCCAAGTACTTATTAATTCTTTAGTTTCTTGTTAAATATTTGTGTAATACCACCGCATCATCCATCACATCATCTGATTGATAAATATTATCAAATTCATCGTCTTGTTGCGTATATTTGATTAAAACATTCCATTGTAGCTTGATGTTGCTCCTCGTGATCGTGGCGTCACTGGTTATCACTCTCAAGGCCTACTGGCTCGCGCTTGTGTTCTCGTGCTACAAGTATCTGGTATGCCTGGCACGCCTCGAAGCCGGCCTCTCGCTCTTCGACGAGCCAAGCGGATGGCCTCTGGGTCGCGTTCGCAGCTCGCGCGGAACTGGCTCGTCAATGGATGCAGAGCCAGAGGTGGTGGTGTACGAGATGGACTACCCTGTGCCGGCGGAGCCTGCCGCACCCAACTCTGCGTTGCCAGTGCCAACCACCACTGCGGCCGGCGGCGTCGTGCCTCCCAAATACGACGACGTGATCACAAAGATCCCGATCAATGCCAACGCGCCACCGCCATACTTCGCGACCTCCGCCGCTGCGCGTGACGCCACGCCCACTACGCGTTGATGGCACACTATACGGATCCTACTGACTATAACTGCCGCTAACTTTATTTTCTTAATAATATAATATTATACTGTGTCCTATACGTGCAAAGGCGACTACACTATTCTTTAGTAAATGCATAACCAATTCATTACTCATTTTTCAATTATATATAAGTATTTATCGTGTTGGGAAATTAAATTATTGAGGGAACAAAAATAAATTTGTTTGCTGTTTAAATCCAATAAGAGCTTGAGCTTCTATCAAATATGCACATTGAGCATAATTTTGACATTGTTACAAAAATGGGTGGATATTTGAATACATATGTATATTTAAATCTGGAAATTATTAATGAGGACATAGACGTTTGGAAAATTACAATAACCGTTGGGTGATTGGGAACATAGTCGTAAAAAATATAATCGAAGATGGATGACTGTTTCTCGCCTTTTTCCTTGCTTCACTCTCGATTTAGACAGTCATCTAAGATATCCCTCGTTTTTAATTTGAAATATATTATTATCCTTTAGGCGATATTTCATTGTCGTAGTTATTTCGTTGTACATACGATTTACTGTAGTCATTTGCTGGAAGGCGTGGATGGCGGCGTTCGAGCCGTCTGATCCACCTTCCTGGGCAGTGAGCAGGAGCTGGAGGAGGTTGGCGCCTACTGAGAAGTTGTCGCGATCGCCGGTGATAACGAATGCGGCGAAGTTCTTTACTGCGTCGGATGAGGGGTTGAGGACGGAGGAGATGAGCGAGACCACGTCGCCGCCGATGGCGTTTTTGAGGGAATGGAGTTCGATGCAGGCGATGTTGTCGCCGATGTCGATGAGCGACGCGCCCGAGTTGGACTGAAGTACGGAGCTGGCGCTACGGAAGTCGGCTACGCGTGCGTGGCCGGGAATGGCGGGGATGGGTTCGAGCCCGCCGGTTCCGGCTGGAACAGGACCGGCCGTCGGGCGAGTACCAGGAAGTATGCCCGGAGGCGAGGAGGGATTCGACGCGGGAGCTGACCGGCAGGCCGAGAGACTTGAAGCGGGCGACGGTAGACTCGACTCCGGCAGCATCCCACATTTCAAAGGGTCCCATCTCCCAGTTGAAGCCGGTGCGCATGGCGCGGTCGATGGAGGCGATGTCGCCGGCCACTTCGCCGATGCGGTCGGCGGAGTAGTTCCATAGCTCAGCGAGAAACGG
>CAVRNM010000232.1:0-11467 GCA_963722225.1 uncultured Verrucomicrobiae bacterium | reverse complement strand
ACCTCAGGACCGGCAAGGGCATCGTCCGCGTGCGGGGCAAGGCCCACACCGAGGAACTTAAGGGCGGCGGTGAGCAGATCGTCATCACCGAGATCCCCTATAACGTCAATCGCTCCACCCTCGTCACCCGCATTGCGGACCTGGTGTCCGAAAATCGATCGACGGCATCCGCGACCTGCGGGACGAGTCCGATGAGAACACCCGCATCGTCATCGAGCTGAAGCGCGGCGAGCAGGCCAAGGTCGTCATTAACCAGCTCTTTCAGAAGACCGCCCTCGAATCTTCCTTTGGCGTCATCCTGCTGGCCCTCGACAAGAAGCGGCCCAAGCAGATGAACATCAAGGAACTCATCGAGTGCTACATCGAGCACCGCCGCGATGTCATCACCCGCCGCACCCAATTCCGCCTCCGGCAGGCCGAGGACCGGGCGCACATCCTTGAGGGCTACAAGATCGCGCTCGACAACCTCGACGACTTCGTCCGCATCATCCGCTCGGCCAAGGACCGGGAGGAGGCCAAGGTCAAATTGATGGCCCGGTACCCGCTGTCCGAGCGGCAGACCAACGCCATCCTCGAACTGCGCCTGTACCAGCTCACCGGCCTCGAGCGGGACAAGATTGAAACCGAGTACCTCGAACTCATCAAACTCATCGTGGAGCTGCGCAGCATTCTCGAGTCGGAGGCCAAATTGCTGGGCGTCATCCAGGAGGAGTTGCTGGCCCTGAAGGGAAAGTACTCCCAGCCCCGGCGCACCGAGATCATCGGCGCCCTCGGCGAATTCCGCATGGAGGACGTGATCCCCAACGAGGGCTGCGTCATGACCGTCTCTTACCTGGCTTCATCAAACGCACGCCCGTCGCCGACTACCGTTCCCAGCGCCGCGGCGGCAAGGGCGTCATCGGCACGGAGACCTACGAGGAGGACTTCGTCGAGGATCTCTTCACCGCCTCGACCCATGACTTCATTCTCTTCCTGACCACGACCGGGCAGTGCCACGTGAAGAAGGTCTACGACGTGCCCGAGGGCACCCGCGCCTCGAAGGGCAAGTCCGTGTCGAGTTTTCTCCGTCTCGCGGAAGGCGAGAAGATCGCCTCCGTGATCTGCGTGAAGGATTTCGCCGAGACGCGCTATGTCGTCATGGCGACGCGTCTCGGGGTCGTGAAGAAGACCCCGCTTTCCGAATACGAAAGCGCCGACCGCGAGGGCGGCATTCGCGGCATCCGGCTCAACGGGGACGATACGCTGATCGGTTGCGTCCTGACGACCGGATCGGACGAGATCATCCTGGTCTCCCACCTGGGACAGGCCGTTCGGTTCGGCGAGGGGCCGATCGGAGGTCCGGCGGCAGAACCGGCCGACGTTCCGGACGCCGGCCCGGAGACAGCAGCCGAGCCGGGCGAACGGCGGGAAGGGTTGCGCTCCATGGGCCGCACCGCCGCCGGGGTCACCGGCATGCGCTTCAAGAAGGCGGGCGACTATCTGGAGGCCATCGAGGTCTGCGACCCGGCCGCCCGCCTGCTCATCGCCCGCGAAGACGGCATCGGCAAACGCACTCCCTTCGAAGATTACCGCTTGATTCGCCGCGGCGGCACGGGCGTCATCGCGATCGATCTGCCCGAAGACGGATCGGTGAGCGTCGCCGGCGCGCTGAGCGTGCACGACAACGACGAGGTCATGCTCCTCACCGCCAAAGGGCAGAGCGTGCGCACCCGCGTCAACGAAATCCGCGAGACCGGTCGCGGTGCGAAGGGGGTCAAGCTGGTCGAACTGGCGGAAGGCGACAAACTGCTGTCCATCGCCCGGGTGGTCGAGATCGACTCCGACGAGGAGACCGCGGCGCCGCCTCCCGCGTCGGCGGCGCCCTGAGACATTGCCCTGGGCAGGGCTGGTGCCGCCGGATTCGCCAGCGGCCGTTCCCGCCTGCCTCGTGGCGGGGCGAGTCCGCGGGACGCTGCTCGCCCGACGGATTCCCGGCACCGACGGGATGTTCCCGCTGATCAGCTGATCCCCAGCAGGCCCAGGATTTCTGCTCCGCTGGTTGGACGTTGGGCCCGATCCCTCGCCAGACAAGCCGCCACGCCCTTTTTCCACGCCAGTGGAATCGGCTCGCCTTCCATCCCGGATTCCGCACGGCGGGCCGCTATCACTGCTGCTTCCTGGAAGCGCATTTGCTCGGCCACGCCGGCGATCGAGAATGGCGGTTCGCCCAGCAGCAATTCATAGAACACTGCGCCAAGCGAGTAGATGTCGTCCGGGGGGCCGGGCGGGTCGCCATCCGACTGCTGCGGGCTCAGGTAATGCCTTGTTCCGGGAATCGGTTCCGCCCCTTTCATCAGCCGAGGACGCGCCTCCGCCAGGCTGCACGCAATGCCAAAGTCCGTGATCTTGGCAACGCCTTCCGGCGTCACGAGGATGTTCGTCGGTTTCAGGCCGCCATGCACTATCCCCGCCTGGTGCGCGTAATCGAAAGCCGAACACAACTGCCCGACCAGCGGCGCCAACGTCGTCGCGGAAAAAACCTGTGCCGGTTGTTCCAGCCGCATTTGTTCCAACGTTGTCCCCGCCACATATTCCATCGAAACGGTGGCGAGAGTATTGTCCCGCATGAAATCGTTCACCCGAACGATGTGCGGATGGTGCAGGGTTCGGGCACTGGCTGTCTTCTGGCGCAGGTCATCCACGGCCACCGCGTCCTGCGCCACCACCTTCGGAATAAACTTCAGTGCCACCGCCTCATCCAACAACTCATCGTGGGCCCGCCAGACCATGCTCATCCCGCCGCGGCCCAACCGGGCCTCTAAAGTGTACCGGCCAAACACCTTCCAGCCGGCGACTCGCAAATGGGCCGCCTGCCTTAGCTCCTCTTCGGTGGAGCTGGCTCTGGACTCGCGTCGTTTCGCGTCGTCTTCGGGCATAGGAAAGAGATCAAACCGCGGCTGCCATTGCGACTCAATGCAAATCTTTTGAATTAGTCACCAACGAAGAATGATCCGCTGGCCAGCATGCCTCACGATCTCGATCGTTGATCATACTTTAATAATTAGTCTGAAGTAATTTACGTAATAACCTCCAAGCATGGAGACTGAGCCATACGGGATCGAAAAGTCAGCCCTTCCGCCGGCGCAAGAGGCGGCGGGCTTTCATGATCCAATTCCCCATTGTTGCCGGCACCGACGGATTCGCCACCAACGCCAGAACAGCAGTGATGTTGTCCCGGCCAGACGCTAGATTGGCGAGGCCGACAAGTCGCCGGACGGCGGGTCGAACGTCGGCCATCGTGCGGACTTTGGCCAGAATCTCTGCGATCTCATGGTCCCACAATCCATCGTTCAAACCGTCAGAGCAGAGTAGATAGACGTCGCCCGGACGGATGCTTTCGATCCCGATGTCGGGCCGACACTCCTTGCTCGGGTCCCCGAGGCTCTGGTCGATCTGGTTGCGGAGCGGATGGCAGCGGGCCTCCGCTTCGCTGATCTTGCCCTCTTGACGCAACCGGCCCACCGGAGAATGATCACGGCTGATCTGGCGCAACCGTCCTTCGCGGCAGACGTAGATGCGGCTGTCGCCCAACTGGCCCCAGCATACCTCGTGTTCTCCGGCAAAGCAGAGCAGCGAAAGCGTGGCGCCCATGCCGACGAATTGCGGCGCCGCCGCCTGCGCGATGATGGCCGTGTTGGCCGCGGAGAGGGCGGCGAGGATTGTCTCGCCGGCCGTCTGCACATCCGCGAGGGCCGCCGGAGCCCGGAGGAGTTCGCTGGAAATGGCGTTGACCGCCAGCTGACTCGCCACCTCGCCGGCATTGGCGCCGCCGACGCCGTCGCTGACGAGGAGGAGCGCGGGCGCACCGCCCGGGGCGAGGGGAATGTGCAAGGGCGCTGGTCCGGGCTCCATGCAGCAATGCGTTCCACCCAGCTCACCGATCCACCAGGCGTCCTCATTGTTCAGCCGACGTGCACCGACGTCGGTGAATCCGTCAATATGCAGGAGGAGCTTTGGATCCATCGGAGGCGTGGCATCAAGGGTGACCGTTCGGAGCCGGCCGTTCAACCCTGTTTCTATCCGGGGGACCGGGCCCGCCCCAGATCCGGGGACCGGACCTCATCGCCGGCTCGAGGCAGGCAGCGTCCGGGCGCATCTCCCGATTGACGGTAAAACAGGCGAGCGGGCCTGCGCTGTCGGTAATGAATGCGCGGTCGCGTTTCGTAGCGCAGGCTTCCAGCCTGCAACCGAATGCAGCCAGGGATGGCTGCGCCACATTCGGACAAGGCTCGGAATCATCGTCAATCGGCAGATGCACCCGCAGCGTCCGCCCACTCCGGCCTTGCCTTGCCTTCGTCATCAGCGTCTCCTCAACCCCGATTCTCTGCACTCCCCGCTCATGGCCGGCATCCTCGCCCCACTGCTAGTTTCTGCGCGCATTACCCTGGACGTGCAAAGCACCCAAGGCACCGCCGCGCTTTACGAGGTCGCGCGCCTCCTCGACGGGCATCCCGATGTGACGGATTTCCCTGGTTTCTACAGTGAACTGCTGGCGCGCGAACGCCTCGACCCGACCTGCCTCGGCAACGAGATCGCGCTCCCTCACGCCCGCACCGACCACGTGACCCGGATTGTCATGGCGATCGGGCGCAGCCAGGCCGGCGTGTCTTATGAGAACAGCGACCAGACGGTCCGACTCATTTTCGCCCTGGGCATTCCGAAATCGAACGATGGCGGCTATCTTCAGGTGGTCAGCGCCCTCTGCCGGATCATCAAGGATTCCGGGAACCGCGATGCGCTTCTGCAGGCGCCCACGGCGGCAGATTTCATCCAGACTCTTCAGGATCTCGAGGCGCGCGTGCTGGTGCCCCGACCCGCACCGCGCCTCCAGTGAACCGGTAGTCGCCGGGGTTGGAACCACCGCCAGCGCGCCGGGCGCCCGCGGCGCCGGTCGCGCCTTGCTGGCGTGCATCGGCGGCGGGTTCCGCGGAACCCGCCCGCTTGCTCGCGGTCTTCCCCCCTGGCGACGAAATCGCGGGCCTGGCCTCTGCTCGGCCTGCCAAACCCGCGCCGGATGTCGCCCGAAACCCCTTTCCGCCCATGCCAACCGCTGCCATCCGACCGCGTCGTTCAAAGGCATCGTGGACGACGGTGGCTTTCGGGTGCAGTCTGCTCTGGAGCCTGGCTGGCCACGCCGAGGACACGCCTCCGCCGCTGTCACCGATGCGCGCCGAGGCCATTGCGGGATTCCGTTACGACTTCAAACCAGATTCAGGTCTGGAGCGCACCGCGGGAATCCCAGCGTCCAATGCCAAGGGAGACCCCATTGATCCAAACGTCGTCGTGATGGCTCCGCTGGTCGTTCATGGGGACCGCGGTCTTAGCCTGCCGCAGTATCGCACGGTGGATTCCAGCCTTCACGACCAAGCCAAAGCCGCATCAGAACAGAAGTGGTCGATCGTGAAAGTGCATGACCTCAAGCTCAGCCGGAAGCTCCATTTCGGATATGTCACGATTTTTGGCGTTCCGGTGGTCGCTGGTTTGTCCTGGTGACGCCACCCGTCTGGAACGTCCTGACCCTGTGGAAATCAGGAAAGCTGGTTTATCCGGGAGCGATTGGTCGCGCTGCGATCTGCGACCTCGTTCCCCGAATTCCTGAGTTCCACCTTGGCATTCTGGCCCGACCAGCGTCCGCCAACTCAGCGTGATCCTGGTCACTTGATCTTCGCCGCCTCGGCTTCCAGCTGCGTCACCAGTTCGTCCATCTGGTCCACCACCGCCTGCACGGTCGCCGGCTGCGCAAGGTCGACGCCCGCCCGCTTCAGCAACGCCATGGGATAGTCACTGCCCCCGCTCCGCAGGAGGTTGAGGTAGCGCGCCGTCACGGCGGCGCGCTCCGCCTCCGGGCCGGTGGTGATCGCCTGGTAGAGCTGCGCGGAGGAGGCGAAGCAGGTTGCGTATTGGTAAACATAATACGGAGAGTTGTAGAAATGCGGGATCCGCGTCCAGGTGTAGCGGTAGAGCTCGTCGGCCGTGATCGCCTCGCCGTAATAGTCGCGCAGCAACCGCCCGTAGATCTCCTTTAATACGTCGACCGTGACCGGCTGCCCCTGCTCGGCGAGCCGGTGCGCCTCCAGCTCGAAGTCGGCAAAGAGCACCTGGGTGTAGAAAGTGCCCACGATGCTGTCGACGGCATGCTGCACAAGGACAAACCGCTCCTTCGGATCCGTGGTCGTCTCCAGCAGCTTCCGCAGCAGCAGCCGCTCGTTCATCGTCGAGGCGACCTCGGCCACAAAGATCGTGTAGTTGGCGGTGACGAATGGCTGGGTCTCAAACGCGAGAATCGTGTGCAGGGAGTGGCCGGCCTCATGCGCGAGGGTGAAGACGCTATCCAGCGTGTCATTGTAGTTCAGCAGCATGTACGGGCCGACGCCGTAGACCCCCGCGCTGTACGCGCCGCTGCGCTTGCCGTCATTCTCGTAGACGTCCAGGCAGCCGCCGGCGAAGAGCTTCCTCATTTTTGCCTGGTAGTCCGGTCCCAGCGGCGCCACCGATTCCATCACCGTCTCCCGGGCCGCGCCATACGGGTACTCCTTCGCGATCTTGAAGATGGGAATGTTGTTGTCGTACAGGTGATAGGTCTCCAGCCCGAGCAGGCGCTGGCGCAGGCGCAGGTAGCGCTGCAACGGGGCGGTCCCCCGGCGCGTGGTCGTGACCAGCGTCTCCACGACTGCCGTCGGAATGTTGTTCCCGTCCAACGCCGCATCGAGCGTGGTCGGATAGCTCCGCGCCTGAGCGAGGAACCAGTCGCGCTGCAGCACGCCGTTGTAAAGCGCGCCATAGGTATGGGCCGTCGCCGCATAGGTCTTCAGGTAGGCCTCGAAGGACTTCGCCCGGTCCGCCTGGCGGTAATCGGTGGCCAGAATCGCCTGATAGGCGCCCGGCGTGAGAGTGACTTCCTTTCCGTCCGCCAGCGTCACCTTGGGGAACTTGATGTCCGAGGTCGAAAGCTCCTGGAAGGCGCCCCGGGGAGTCTCGTTGGCCCGGCTGCTGAAGGACAGCAGGCGCTCGCCTTTCTCGTCGAGGACGTGCTTCTGCACCCGGTAATTGTCGAGGATCGTGAAACGATAGATGCCCAGATCGGGTGTCTGCGCGATCCACTGTTCCATGGTGGCCTGCGGCACCGTGAGCAGTTCGGGCGTGAACCAGGCGGTCGCCGTGCCGAATTTCGCGAAGAGCGCCTGCACGCGCTGGAATCGGCCCCCGACTTCCTGATTGCGGGTGTCGAGGTCGCGCTGGAGCGCCGGGTAATTGTAGATCCGGTCCTGCAGCATGCCGATTTCGTCATACAATCGATAGGCGTGCAGCACCGCCTGGGGCCCCTGGACCAGGGTGCCCTTGAGCGCCGCAAACGCGGCCATCTTGGCGTCGATCTCCTTCATGCCTGCCTCCCAGGCCGGCCAATCCGCAAAGATCGGCGCGAGGTCCCATTTGAATTGGCTGGGGATCTCGGCCCGATCGTGGCTCGTGGGTCGGGCGGTGGCAGCCAGGGCGGATATCAGGGTGGTCATGGCAAGCGTCAGGCCGCGGAGGCCGGTGGGGGAAAACCGTTCGGGCATGGTTCGGAAAATGGATGAATCCGGCGTCCGCGTCGAGCCCGGGGCGGAGATTCCTCCACTCCGCTTGACTGCGCCGGCCTTTGTCTGGCTTGTTGGGCGCGTGATTCGCGCGCTGATTTTTGATTTCGACGGACTCGTCATCGACACGGAGACCCCGCTCATCGATGCCTGGGCGGCCATTCACCAGCGGGCCGGCCGGGCCTATTCGCGCACCGGCGCCCTTGGCCTCGTCGGCCATGTCGACGTCGACTTCGACCCCTGGACTGCGTTCGGTCCCGCCGCCAATCGAGCCGCGCTGGACGCCGAGCATCGCCGCGTGACGCGGGAGCTGACCGCGCGCCAGCCCATCCTGCCCGGTGTCCTCGGCTGCCTGGAGGAGGGTCGCCGGCGCGGTTTGAAAGTGGCGGTGGCGTCAAACTCCGGCCATGACCACGTCGGCCGCCATCTGACCCGGCTGGGCCTGCGCCCGTTCTTCGACTTTATCGCCTGCCGGGAAGATATTGCGACCGGCAAGCCGGCGCCCGAGATCTATCACCTGGTGGTACGGATGCTTGGCCTGGCGCCGCCCGAGGCGATCGCCTTCGAGGACTCGCGGGCCGGCACGGTGGCGGCCCGCACCGCCGGCGTCTGGACCGTGGCCGTGCCCAATCCGTCTACCCGCCATCACGATTTCTCCGCCGCCCATCTCGTGGTGCCGTCCCTCGCCGACCGGCCGCTCACGGACTTGCTCGACCGGTTCGCCGCCGCCGCCGGCGGAGACCAGAGCGGCTTTAGTCGAAGTATTTCTGCAGCAGAGTAGCAACGGCAGCGGCCCTGCTCGGGAAAAACGGCTGCCGTTTTATGGAAGCCACTCCAACGCCCTGTAGCCGGGGTCGCCGACCCCGGGGCCGGCCTTAGCGAGGCCGGCTACAACGCCGACCCCGGACCGGCGTCCGGAAGCCATCGTTTGCCCGCCGCCAGTCCGAGACTGGCGCTACGGAGCGATTCCCGCCGATCGAAAAGGCGTCTCCCGCCCTTTAAAACAGTTCGCTCTGCTGCAGCGCGTCGCGCTTCTCCGGATTAAGGGTGCTCATCGCCAGAAGCCAGCCCATCGCCTTGTCCGCCGACGCCGGCTCGGCCGCCAACCGGGCCAGCAAGCATGCGCCGGCCAACGCGTCGTAGAGGGCCGCGTGGTAGCGCCGCCGCCCGGGCGGGCAATCCGCAGCGGCCAGGGCGTCGAGCCCGGCCTGCAGCCCGCAATCGGCGATCAGATTTTCCAGCCGGCCCGACCGAAGCTGCGGAAAAATCTGCTCGAAGAGGCGGGCGGTGTCGATCCAGGGGCCCCACTCGGCCAACCGCTCCCCCGGCCGGGCAAAATCGGGCGACCGGCGCGGATAGGGCCACACCGACTTGAGCAGGGAGTTCTCCACGCCCGCGTAGTGCGCCGCGAGCGGGCCGCGCTCGCGGAGCGCGGCGAAATATTCCCAATCGCCCGCGAACGGCGCGGACGCCGCGAGGTCGTCCTCCCGCAATCCGTGCACGGCGGCATCCTCCGGGCGCACGCGGCCCGTCGCCCGGCACAGGCGCGTTTGGGTCGCGACGATCCGGTCTCCCACCACGGTCACGACGCCGTACTCGAGAATCCCGGAGGCGAGACTGCCTTCGAAGTCGATAAAATGGATCGGTTGCTCAACCCAGCGCATGGATGCAGACCCAATGGAATACCCGGTGCGTCCGGAGCCGCAAACAAATCAATCTTATGTGGAACCCAGGAAATCAGGCCCCCGCTGGCGGCACGGCTGGCCCCCTGATTTCCAGCTTTCCACATGATCTCCTTCGGCGGCCCATGTTTTATTTTCGTGTCTTTCGCTGATTTCGTGGTGAGTTTGGCCACGTGGATCTTGAGGCCTATCGCAGTTTCCTGCTCGAGCTCGCCGCCGCGAGCGGTGATTTCATCCGTCCCTATTTTGCCAGCCCAGATCTGGTGGTCGAGACCAAGTCCGACGAGACGCCGGTGACCCCGGCTGATCGCGGGGCGGAGGAACTCATGCGCCGGATGATCCGGCGCCAGTTTCCCACCCATGGCATTCTCGGCGAGGAACTCGAGCCCGAGAACACCGGCGCGGATTTCGTGTGGGTGCTGGACCCGATCGACGGCACCCGCGCATTCGCCGCCGCCACCCCGCTTTTCGGGACGCTCATCGCCCTCCTTCACCACGGCCAGCCGGTGTTGGGGGCCATCCATCAGCCGATCCTGCGGCAACTGGTCATCGGCGACGGCGTCCGCACCACGCTCAACGACCGGACCGTCCGCGTGCGGGAAACGCCCGGTCTCGCCGCGGCAACGTTGCTCTGCAGCAGCGTGCTTTCTCCCGAACGTCACCAGAACGGAGCGGCGTTTGCCGCGCTCAGCCGGCGCGTGAAGCAGTTCCGCACCTGGGGGGATTGCTTCGGCTACCTGCTGGTCGCCACCGGTTGGGCCGACATCATGTGCGACCCGATCATGAATCCCTGGGACATCGCGGCGCTGATCCCGGTCATCCGCGGCGCCGGGGGCGTCATCACGGACTGGCAGGGCCGCGACCCGGTCAACGCCACCTCGATTGTCGCCGCCATTCCCGGGCTGCATCCCCAGGTGATCGCCGCCCTCAATCCGTGACGGGGCATTAAGCCGCGAGCGTTAAGCGGAAAGCTCTGGCCGGCCGGCTCCTGCTTGCCCATCCGGCGATAGCTTGGCATGCTGCGATCTGCGATCTCGCTTCCTGGATTCCTGAGTTCCCCATTGGCATTCTGGCCCGCCGGCTTCGCGCGCTCGGCGAAGGAACACGATTCCCATGGATCCATGATTTTCAGACCGCTCCGGGCGGAGTCGACGACCCCGGCTACACTGCCGGATTCCGCCCCTGGCGCACCGGTCTGCTCCCGCTCTTCGTCTTCAGTCTTCCCTCTTTGATTGACCGCCCTCCCGGCCGCCACTCCGCGGTGATCACCGACGTGAAACCTCCGCGCGCCATCCAGCGCGAAATGATCGTCAGCCGTCGCGGCCGCAGCAGCGCGCCGAGATCGTCGCAGATCTGGTTGGTCACCGCCTCAAAGAAGATCCCCTCGTTCCGATAGGCGTGGAAATACAGCTTGAGCGACTTGAGCTCGACGCAACGCTGGTCCGCAACGTACTGCACCGTGATCTCGGCGAAGTCCGGATGCCCGGTGATCGGGCACAGGGACGTAAACTCGTGGTGCGTGTGCTCGATCAGGTAGTCGCGCCCCGGTTGCGGGTTGGGGAAAGTCTCCAGGATCTTTGGGTCGGCCATGGGGGGAAGCTTTAAGCTGAAAGCCGTAAGCTGAAAGCTAAAAGCTCCCCGCTGTTCGCTGGCCCCTTGTTCTTCGTCCGCTCCGCCCCCCGGCCTGCGATCTTCCCTCTGCGGCTGGCCCAAGGCAAACGGCTTATAGCTTACCGCTAAAAGCTTATCGCGCGCCGTGCCAGCACGCTACATCGCCGTCTCGTTGAACCGCTGCTCCCGGATGACGGTGATTTTGATCGTGCTAGGATACTGCAGCTCCTCCTCGATCTTCCGGCGGAGCTTCTTTGCCAGCTCGCCCGCCTGCTCATCCGTCACCGCCTGCGGGTTCACCACGACCCGCACCTCGCGGCCGGCCTGAATCGCATAGGCTTGCTGCACCCCTTCCATCGACGTGGCCAGATGCTCCAATCGATCCAGCCGCTGGATGTAGCCGGCCATCGACTCCGCCCGGGCGCCCGGGCGCACCGCCGAAATGGTGTCCGCGAGGATGACCAATCCGGCATAGACCGTCTCGGGCTTCACCTCCTCGTGGTGGGCGGCAATGGCGTTCACGACGATGGGGGTCTCGCCGTGGCGCTTCACAAACTC
>CAVRNM010000231.1:0-4313 GCA_963722225.1 uncultured Verrucomicrobiae bacterium | reverse complement strand
TGTCTTCAACCGTTCACCTGCATGCTGCCTAGCTGGGTCGGCGGTGGTTGCCAACGCCATCTTTCGAAGCGGCAGCCACGATCTCTATCGCCGTGAAGCGTCGATAACCACGGGGCGGCACCGAGGTCCCAGTCGTGCTCGTCGTTAGGCGTCACCTGATAGAACCACTTGACGCGGCCGGTATTCGCGTCGAGCACGAGGACCGAATCCGTGTACAGATTTCGGCCGGGGCGCGCAGCCGGAACGAAATCGGGAGCAGGATTCGAAACGGGAACGAAAAGTTCAGCTCGCCTTTCGTCGATGGCGAAAGAGGACCACACCCCGCCGCCCCCCGTCTGCGCACCTCGAGGCCAAGAGGGAGCGTCTGCTGCGACCTTCGCCATAACGCGCAACCGTCACCGCATCGAAGGCCATGACCTGGCCCTGAATCCCATTATCGGAAACTGCGTCTCCGATAAAGACCTTTCCGTGCCAAGCGACCGGCGCCATGGTAAAGCGCTCGCCTTTGTCGGGACGGAGGACCTTTTAGTTCCAAAGAGTCGAGCCGGTGGCCGCGTCGAGCGCGATGACGTAACCGTCCGTCGTCCCCCGAAAGAGTCTTCGTACGAGAGATGCAACCCCACGATTGACCAACACGGCATCGTTCTTGAACGAGCTGTTTCCGACTTGCCAGATGACGCTGCAATCGCGGGCGTCCAACGCGCTACGCCGGGGAGAAAGCGTTCACCAAGTTCCAGACTTGGCTGCCCGAGGACACCCTGACGGCCTTCCGCGAATATCTCGTGGGTATCAAGGGCCCGCTCACCACGCCGGTGGGCGGCGGAATCCGCTCGCTCAACGTCGCCCTGCGGCAGGAGCTCGACCTCTTCGTCTGCCTGCGCCCCGTGCGCTATTTCAAGGGCATGGAGACGCCGGTGAAGCGCCCGGACCTGGTCGACATGGTCATTTTTCGCGAGAACACGGAGGATATCTACGCCGGGATCGAGTATGCTGCCGGCACCCCGGAAGTGGCCAAATTGCTCGACTTTCTGGCGCGCGAGTTCCCGAAGGGATTTGCCAAGATTCGTTTTGGTTCGACCGAAAAAGTGCAGGCCTGGCAGAAGCAGTTGGAGGCGATCGGGGCGCCCCATCGGGAACTCGGACTCGAGATCGGCGTCGGCATCAAGCCGGTGAGCTACCTCGGCACCGAACGCCTGGTGCACAGCGCGATCGGCTATGCCATCCAGCACCAGCGCAAGAGTGTAACGCTGGTCCACAAGGGGAACATCATGAAGTTCACCGAGGGCGGCTTCCGCGACTGGGGCTACCGCGTGGCCAAGGAGTTTTTCGGGGCGGTGGAGATCGACCGCGGCCCCTGGTGCCGCATTCCCGAGGGTCGACCCGGGGCGGGCCTCGTCATCAAGGACGTCATCGCGGACGCATTTCTCCAGCAGATTCTGACCCGTCCGGCGGAATATGAGGTCGTCGCCACGTTGAACCTGAATGGCGACTACATCTCCGACGCGCTCGCCGCGCAGGTCGGGGGCATTGGCATCGCGCCGGGCGGAAACATCAATTACGTGACGGGCCACGCCGTCTTCGAGGCCACGCACGGCACCGCGCCGAAATATGCCAATCTCGACAAGGTGAATCCCGGTTCGCTCATCCTCTCGGGCGAAATGATGCTCCGCTACCTGGGCTGGACCGAGGCGGCGGACCTGATCGTGAAGAGCCTGGAGGAGACGATCGCGGCCAAGAGGGTGACGTACGATCTGGCCCGCCTGATTCCCGGCTCGACCGAACTCCGGTGCAGCGAATTTGCCGCGGAGTTGATCAAGCACATGTAAGGGGCGTCGGCTGGGCGCCGCGACTCGAGCTTTGGCGCTTGCGCTGGCGGCGGGGGTCGCCGGCCCCGGCTTTGGAGGCTGTCCGAAAGGTCGGTTGATCCTCGATTTTGCGCGCATCCGTAGGGGCGGGAACTTGTCGCGCCCTTCGAGAATGGGCGCAGTCCCTCGACCAGCTCGGGACCCTGAGCTCGTCGAACGGGCAAGCCTGCGCCCCTACGGTTCTTGCCGGACCTTTCGGACAGCCTCTAGAAACCGGGCAGGTCTGGAAGAATTTGGCGGCGGTTCCTGGGACTCCCTGTTCTCCGCGCCGCCAGTTTCGCGTGGCTACCCGGTCGCGCCCTTCCTTCGATTTCGGGCCTGGAACGCGACGATCTCATCGAGCCCGGGTGCGTTCAAGGCGTGCGGAGCGGTCAGGCAAACGCTGGCGGCCACGGCGGACGCAAAATCAACCGTTTTCTCGTCATCCCAGCCCTGGAGGAACCCATAGGCAATCGCTCCACGGAATGAGTCGCCCGCACCCGTCGTGTCGACTGGCTCGACGGCGTACGGCGGGAAAGTCCTGAGCTGGCCACCCGCGCGCGCAAACCACAGCGGATCGCTGCCGAAGGTTAAGATGATGAGCCCCTGGCAATGCTCCTGGTATTCCCCGAAGAGCTCGCGATGATCGCGCCCAGGATAGGACTGGTCCCGGAGTTCATGGGATATCACGACGGAGGCCGCGTGCTGTGCCATGGGGTCGTCGTGGCGACAGTCGAGCGTGACGTACGGCTTCCCGAGTTTTACGCAGAGCTCCGCCGCCATTCTTGATTCCTCTCGGAAATAGGGGTCGAGACAGATGATGGAGGCCTCCGCGATGTCCTCGGGTCGGGGGTCGTTCCACTGTTTGGGACCGGCGTGGAAGCCGGCGTAGTGGCCAAAGACGGTGCGGGTTTCCTTGTCCGTGATGACAATCTCCTCCGTGCCTTCCGCGGCATTGAGCGACAGGCGGGTCACATCAATCCCGAATGGTTGCAGCAAACCCAGGACTTTTTCCGCATCGCGCGGGTGGATCCAATTGCCATCGAGCTTGGTCCGGGCGCCCAGCTTCGAGAGCATGATCGCCGAATTGGCGGCCTCGCCGCCGATCGACGGATAGCTGCGCGCGATCTCGCCGTAGCCGTTGGGCTTTGGGAACATGAAGTCGTCGCGCAGGACGTGGACCGTGCTCGGTGAAATCATGCCGTACAGATAGACGTCAGTCATGGCTCTGGGCGGTCCTCGCGGCGGGATCACCACGAGTCCAGCGGCGGTCATTCTGCCGCCACGATCCTTTTCCGCGCAATCCCTATTGCCTGCCGCAAGGCGGTTCTCCAGTCGCCCGGCCGGGGCCCGGAGGCGATGGATCTGAAGGCAATCCCACCCGGAGTGTCACCGGCAGGTCGGCGTGATCCCCCGCCGTCGACTTCTGCCGGTCGTTTTTGACGGAATCACTCGACCTACGGCAGGGCGGCGACGATCGCCGGCTCGGCGCCCAGGGTGCCGCGCAATTCCTCGAGATAATGCTCGCTGCTCACCCGGGCGAATTCGCGCCGCCCTTCGTCCAGGCGGGCGGGAATGGCGAGCCGCCCGGCCTCGGAGGCATAGTTGGGCTTGGTGAGGAATTTCTCAAGGTACGCCAGGTTCTTCCGCCACAGGCTCGTGGCCACCGCCTGCCGGGCCCGCAAACGCTCGGTGTACCAGTCGCTGCCCAGCACGTGCTCGCGCGTGAACAGCGCCCGAAGGCCGGGATCGGACAGGTCCCGGCCCTCGAACCGGCCGTCGCGCATGATGTGCAGCAGGGCCCGCAGGGGCGGGCAGGCCTGCGCGACACTCCCGTCGTTGAAGTAGAATTGCGCGACCCGCTGTTGCGTGCCGACGATGTTGTCCATGCCGTCGGCAAAGGTGGCCAGGTCCTGCCGCTCCGGCCGGAGCATTTCCTCCGTGAAGACCACGTGCGGGTGATTGAACACCCGCCCGCAGAAATGGGACACAAAGCGGTTGGTGATGCGGTAACCGAGACGGCTCGCCAGGACGGTCCGGCCGCCAAACTCGAAATCGGCGCAGCGTTCGAAAAAACCGCGGCCGATGAGGAACCGGGGCTCGCGTTCCTCCACGCCCATGCGGCACCACACTTCGGGCACCAGCAGGCTGATGTCGTGGGCCACGCGCGTTTTCGGTCCGATGCAGCCGGCCGACGAGAGGAAGCCGTCGTAGCCCGTGACGGCGAACGAGACAAAAGCGGCGTTGAGATCGTAGATCGGCGGCAGCGAATTGAAGGGTCCCTTGGTCAGCGCCCCCTCGGAGCCGGCGCCGGTGGTCGAAGGCGACTTGCCCGTCATGCTGCAGATGAACTCCATGAACAGCTCGGGCAGTTCCATGTAGTGCAGGGGATTATAGACGGCGAGCGACCGGAGACCGGTGGCCGGCTCGGCGGGATTGTTGCGCCGGCCCGCCAGGACCGCGTTGACC
>CAVRNM010000230.1:0-6831 GCA_963722225.1 uncultured Verrucomicrobiae bacterium | reverse complement strand
CATCCCGCGACATTGTTGGATCTTGCCGGTGTTGCTGGTGGGCCTCGGCGGCGGGTGTGCCTCGATTGATTCGGTGCAGTCTGCTGTGAAGGACCGCGTTCTGGGCCCGCCTCCCCGGATCCGGACGGTCGACGGAGATCTGCCTCAAGTCTATGCGGTGGCGCGGCAGACGATGGAAAACCTTGGGTATCAATTTGCCGGCGGAACCCTGTCCGAGGGCCGGTTGGAAGGGCTCTCGCGCATCGAAGGCGGCGACAGTTTCCAGTCGTCGCAGCAGCGCAGCATCTCGATTCGCCTCGCCGTTTTGGATGGTGGAAGAGTCGAGCTCCAGGTACAGATGAAGATTATCGTTGAGGAGGATGACAGCCGGTCGGCCATGCCCGCGACCGAGACTCCCGTGCGCGACCCGGCCGCCTACGAGGTGTTTTTCAAGGAGGTCGAGCGACAGCTGACGCCTTCGGCCCCGGGCCGGGATTAGCTTTAAGCCTTAGGCTGAAAGCATTGGCGTCCAGCTGACCTTCGGTTTGCCGGCAATTTTGGGCTTGCGGCGCGTGAGCGGGACTGGGAATTTGACGGTTTGCGGCATTTACAGGCTCCGTCCACGCACCGCCGCAAAGCTCCCGTGGACGGATTTTGTCAGTCTAACATCCAACCAACGGCCGCAGGGCCGGCGCGGAGGCGACCGCCGAGGAGCTGGCGGACGTACTTCGCTTATCCAAATGAGTTCAGTCATGGAAGAATTGCTCGCGCAGAGCTCCTTCGATACGTTGAAGGAAGGCGCGATCGTGCCAGGTACTATCACCGAAATCCGCCAGAACGAGGTTGTCGTCGACATCGGCGGGAAAGCGGAGGGCGTCATCCCGGCGTCGGAGTTCGGCGATCTGGGGGAGTTGCAGATCGGTTCGCAGATCGAAGTCATCCTGGAGAAACTCGAGGACCGGGACGGCAACCCGATCATCTCCTACGACCTGGCGCAGCAGAAGAAGAACTGGGACAACATTCTCCAGAAATGCTCCGAAGGCTCCGTGGTCTCCGGACGGGTGAAGGCCAAGGTCAAGGGCGGCCTCATCGTCAGCATCGGCGTGGATTCCTTCCTGCCGGCGTCGCACATCGACATCCAGCCGCCGAAGAACCTCGATCAGTACATCGGGCAGACCTACGATTTCAAAGTCCTCAAGATCAACCTCGACCGGAAGAATATCGTGCTGTCCCGGCGCGAGCTGATCGAGGAACAACGCCACCAGAAGCGGCGCGACCTGCTGGAGAGCATCCAGCCGGGGCAGATCCGCAAGGGCGTCGTCAAGAACATCACCGATTTCGGCGCGTTCATCGATCTGGACGGCATGGATGGCCTCCTCCACATCACCGACATGAGCTGGGGGCGCATTACGCACCCGAGCGAAATGCTGAAGCAGGGCGAAGAGGTCCAGGTCATGATCATCGAGGT
This sequence comes from uncultured Verrucomicrobiae bacterium, assembly GCA_963722225.1. Lineage (GTDB taxonomy): Bacteria > Verrucomicrobiota > Verrucomicrobiia > Opitutales > Opitutaceae > Fen-1467. The sequence continues at coordinate 5,384 of CAVRNM010000230.1, read as the reverse complement.
CAACCGGGAGAAGGAGCGGGTTTCGCTCGGGCTCAAGCAGACCACCAAGAATCCCTGGGATGATATCGAGCACAAATACCCGTCGGCGCCAAGGTGCGCGGCAAGGTGGTCAACCTCGTGCCCTACGGCGCCTTTGTGGAAATCGAACCTGGTGTCGAGGGTCTCGTGCACATCACCGAGATGTCCTGGACCAAGCGCATCACCAAGCCTTCCGAGATCCTCAAGGTCGGCCAGGAACTCGATGCGGTCGTCCTCGGCATTCAGAAGGACGAGCAGAAGATTTCCCTGGGCATCCGGCAGCTGGAGCCCAATCCGTGGGACATGGTCCGCCACAATTATCCGATTGGCGCGCGGGTGCGCGGCAAGGTGCGGAACATGACGACCTACGGCGCCTTCATCGAGCTCGAAGAGGGCATCGACGGCATGGTCCATGTCTCCGATATGTCGTGGACCCGCAAGATCAACCATCCGAGCGAACTGTTGAAGAAGGGCGACGAGGTCGATGCGATCGTGCTCGACGTCGATCCCCAGCAGCAGCGGATCTCGCTCGGCATGAAGCAACTCGCTGTCGACCCGTGGTCGGACATCGACAGCTTCTTCCGCATCGGCGACGTGGTGCAGGGGACTGTGACGAAGATCACCTCGTTCGGCGCGTTCGTCGAACTGGCCAATGGCATCGACGGCCTCGTCCACATCTCGCAGATCACGGAGGACCGGGTGGACAAGGTGAAGGATGTGCTGAAGCCCGGCCAGGCCGTCACCGCCCGCGTCATCAAGATCGATCGCGACGAGCGCCGGCTCGGGCTGTCCATCAAGGCCGCGAATTACTCGGAGGACCAGCTGGCCGCCGAGACCGCGACCTATGATATGCTCAACCGCCAGAGCAGCGGCACGGACATGATGAACCTCGGCGACATCCTCGACGAGGCGGCCAACAAGGAAAGCCAGTCAGAGAATCCGCCGGAAAACCAACCGTAACCGACTCTGGCCCACCGCCTTTTTGGGGGGGAGGGCAACAAAAAGTCTTCGAGGCGCCCGGATCCGTTCCGGGCGCCTCTTTTCTTCGTGGTGGCTGGGCCGGCCTCATGCAGCCCCGACGGCAAAACGCGTTTCGCTTCGGACGGAAGGGAATTTGTAGCCGGGGTCGCCGACCCCGAGCCGGCCTCAGCGAGGCCGGCTACAACGCAAGTGCTGTTTCCTAGAAGTTGACGTAGGGCGCTGTCCAGCCTGTCCTCCATACGCCTGGCGACGGAGGATCGGCGGACCGTTTCCTCATGAACAATCGGCCCGGCGACTAGCTCCGGCCCTACGCACCAACCCTTCAGTACGTGCCCAGCTGGACGCGCAGGACCTGCGGCGCGGATCGGAAGTCGAGGCCCCAATCCGTTTCGTCCCCATTCCAGATGCGCACGGGACGGAAGGCTCCCTGCTCGTAACCGCCTTCCTCCACCCGCAGAAAATCACGCTGCGCGCCCGAAGCCGCCCGGAAATCGACGCGACAGAAGGCGCCGGTCACGAGGAATTGGTTCTCTCCGATCTTCGCCGCCAGGGCGCGGCCGATGGGCTCCGCATTCCCGCGGGCGGCGCCGTTGCGCGCCACGCCGTAGGTGACAATGGCCCGCCAGTCGCCGAACTCCATCGTTTGCGTCAGTTCGCCGGGCTGCTCGGCCGCGGTCTGGAGCTTGCCTTCGAGATTGAGCCGGGCGACCTCGCGCTGGATCGGTCGGAGAATGCGGTAGTTCAGGGCGACCGGGGCGAGCGACTCCTCCGTCAGCCGCGGCGCCCCGAGCGGTTGCTGGGCCACGACGCTGTAATCGAGCCCAAACGGCGACCAGCCGATCGCCCCGTGCCCCAGCGCCGCGAAACACATGCGGGCCTGCTCAGCACTGCCCATGGTCTCGGGGACGAACAGCGCGTTGTCCGGCCGGCCGTAGAGTTCCAACACCTTGAGATAACGAGCGCTGTCGGGCTGGTATATGTCGGGAGCCAGGAGATCGATGGAGGGAGCGGCGGCCTTCCAGATCCAGAGGACGTTGTCGGTGGCTCCGCCGCTTTCGTACGTGCTGGCGGGACCCGGCGTCAAGGGATCGCGCAACGCGGCGTTGACGTACATCGGCAGGGATATTCCGCCTTGCCGGCCGCCGCGACCTGGTCGATGAAATGCGCGACGGACCAGGCGTGGAAATATTCGTCGGCGTTGGCGCCGAACACTTCGGGCCAGGTGCCGCCCGCGGGCGCGTTTGGTCCCATGGCCTTCAACAACTCGGCCGGCACCGCCGCAGTGAAGAGCTTCTGCGCCTCCGGTGAAAAATCGCGGACGGTGTTCCAGGAGCCGGGTTCGTTCTCCACCTGGATCATGATGACCGTGTTCAACGTATCGATCGACTTCAGGAGGCGCATGAACGCGCTGAAGGCGTGGCGATCGGCCTCGAGCGCAGCGGCGGAATGCGGCGACGGGGAATCCACGCGGCGCCCGTCCTTCCCGATGATTCGAGGGCATTTCTCCGGCTGGTTCTTCAGCCAGAGCGGCAGTCAATCCGAACTGCCGTTCTTCCAGGTGCCGAACCAGGCACGACGAGCCGCACGTCGTGCTCCCGCGCCTGCTCGATGATCGTGTTGAGGATGGAGGTGTCATATCTTCCCGGCTCCGGCTCGAATTGCTCCCAATAGATCGGTATCTCGAGCGTGTTGGCGTGCAGCGAGTCAATCGCCGGCCAGACCTTGGGCAGCATGGCCGGCCAGGCGCTGGAATTGTGGGACTGGGCCCCGAGAATCAGGAAGGGTGCGCCATCCACGATCAGGGCATGGCGTCCATCCTGGGTCACGAAATGAGGCAACGGATTCTTGTCGGCCTGGGCCCGGGCGGGGCTGGTCCACCAGCCCGACAAGAGCAGGATGAAGACCGCGGTGGCTAAATGAAATCGGGATCGGTGCTCGGGGTTCATGATGGGCATGTTGATGAGGGGCATGGGGGCGTCAACGAAGGCGGCGGCGCTGGCCGCCGCCTTAGCATCGGAGTGGCAATGGTCAGAAAGGTGCAGGCCCGCCAGATCCATTCCAGCGGGCCATAGACGAACCGTTTCAGCCAGAAATGGGCGAACGCGCATTGGATGATGAAATAGGCGATCCCCAAGAGCACGCTGTAAAATGGTCCCAGGTAGCGATACAGCGCCAGGCCGTATCCGTAGAACAGGGGAACACCCACGAGCGCCTGCGTCACATAACAGGTCAGGCTCATCCTCCCATAGGGGGCCAGCAGGCGAAGCAGGGCGCGGGCCGCGGCCTGCTGGTAGAGCAGGACAAAGCCACCGGCCCAGACGGCCATCTGCATGAGGTTGCCGTAGGAGCCGACCAGATTATCCACGTAATAGAGGCGCAGATCCTTCAGGCCCGAGCTGGCGAGGCGGGCTTTGATCGGGCACAGGAGCGCAAAGCCGACCAACCCCCAGATCAGCGCCCGCCATCCCAGACGGCGGCAGCGCGCGGGACCTCAAAGACGCGGCTGCGTCCGAGCAGCAGTCCCCAGACGAACAGCCCCGTCATTTGCAGATAGCGCCCCGTCTATCGTCCAAAGAATCCTGGATGACTGGCCCGTCCAGAGATTGGTCTTGCACACGGCGAGAAACGATCCGTCGGAATAGACGTTCCACAATTTCCCGTAGACCGTCCAGCTGGGCGGCTGAGTGGGCAGCGTAGCTGGCGTCGAAGAGCACACGGTCTTGCCCGCCAGAGGGACGGGATTTGCAGCATCAGCCCGAGGGAGATCCAGAGAAGCGTCCGGGTGCCGAGCCGGTGCAGGAAAACCAGCGGCACGCCCAGCACAGCAATCACCAGGAGAATGTCGCCGCAGTAAATGATCCCGTGCCCGTAGCCGAGCAGGGCCAGCACCCCGAGACGCCACAGGAAGCGACCCCGGAAATTGATCCCGTGCGCCGACCACCGGTCCAGGATCAGAAAGAAACTGAGGCCGAACATCAGCGCAAAGATCGCGTACGCCTTGCCTCCGAAAAGAAAGAATCCGATGTCGTGCGTGTTCCGGTCGAGGTTTCTAACCAGTCGGGGGCATTGACCGGATAGCGCAGGAAATCCCAGTGTTCGATGGAATGCAGCAGCAGGATTCCGAACAGGGCGGACCCCCGCAGGGCGTCGACAATTTCAATGCGCGAGGATGAATCCGGGCTGATTTTGACGCATCGGGCTAGTGCCGCCGGCGGGAAGGTCCGGCGCGCCGCGGCCAGGATCAGCAGGGCGCTGCAGAACCACACGCTCGGGGCGCCGCCACCCCCGCCACCACCACCCCCGCCCGACGATCCGCTTCCGGCGGAATTGACAGTCAACTGGGCCTCATTGCTGGTCATGCTGCGGGTGCTGTTGGTGACTGACACCGAGTAGTAGCCGGCGCTGGCCGTTTGCACGTTGTTCAGAGTAAGCGTGCTGCTCGTGGCCCCGCTGATGGCGCTGTCGTTGAACAACCACTGATAAGTCGGCGCGGGTTTCCCGGTGGCCGTGACGGAGAATGTGACGCTGGCCCCGGCGGTTACAGTCTGGTTTTGCGGTTGAACCGTGATCGACGGCCCAATCGGGACGACGGCCAACCGGATGGTGTGATTGTTGGTGTCGGCCAGATAAACGTCGCCGGCGCTGTCAGCGGCCACCCCCGTGGGGAAATTGAACTGTGCCGCGGTGCCCGTTCCATCCGTCGACCCGCTGACCCCCGCCAGCCCGGCGAGCGTGCTGACCGCCCCGGACGGCGAAATCATGCGCAGCGTGTCGTTGTCGATGTCGGCGACATAGAGATTTCCCGCGGCATCGAGGCCGAGGCCAGAGGGGAAATGGAACTGCGCCTGACTGACCGGACCATCGGCGCTGCCGGCGACACCGGTTTGGCCGGCCACGGTGGTCACCGCCCCGCTCGCGAGGACCAGCTTGCGGATGGCGTTGTTGTTGACGAGAAACGTGCCGAAGAGCAGGCAGTCATAGCTCTGAAGGTATACGAGACCTATGGCGAGGTAAGCACCGCCGTCCTCGACGGTATTTACAAGAAAGTCGAAAGTCAGTTCGGGGAGCTGTATAGATACGTTAATCGTGACGATGAAGATAGGTTCGCGGCACAACTCACTCCATCAATGGGCAAAATCTGGCTTCGATGTAGATTTCTACGGTCGCGGCTTCTTCCGCCGGGTGCGTATCACAGCGAAGGGCACGAGGACGGGATGGGAACTGTCTTTATCTCGCCTTGATGACGCATTTGCTCGGCAATTCCTTTAGCTTCGCCGTCCTGGACGATGTTCTCATGTCAGTCGACGCGGGACATAGGCGCGAAGTCTGCAAGTTATTGAAAGAAAAATTTCCAGCAATACGATGAACGAAATAGGTATGACAAA
>CAVRNM010000229.1:0-4484 GCA_963722225.1 uncultured Verrucomicrobiae bacterium | reverse complement strand
TCGTCGACTCGGGTAATCCGGAGGCCTTTCGCCAGGCGATCACACCCAAGACGCGTGCGATCTATGCCGAGACGATCGGCAATCCGAAGCTCGACGTCCCCGATTTCGAGGCGATCGCGAAGATCGCCCACGCCGCCGGCATCCCCTTCATCGTGGACAACACGGTCGGGGTCGGGCTGGTGGCCCCGATTGAGCACGGCGTCGACATCGTGGTGGCCTCCGCCACGAAATACATCGGCGGCCACGGCACGAGTATCGGCGGGGTCATCGTCGATTCCGGGAAGTTCGCCTGGAACAATGGCAAGTTCCCCGAGTTCACGGAGCCGGATCCGAGCTACCACGGCCTGAAATTCTGGGATGTTTTCGGCAACTTCCCCGGACTCGGCAATGTGGCGTTCATCATCAAGGTGCGCGTGCAACTCCTGCGCGACCTCGGTCCGGCGCTCAGTCCGTTCAATTCGTTCCTCTTCCTGCAAGGACTCGAAACGCTGCCATTGCGCCAGCGGCAACATTCGGAAAATGCGCTGGAGATCGCGGGGTTTCTCAAGGCTCATCCGTTGGTGAGCTGGGTCACCTATCCGGGCCTGTGTGATGATCCGAATTACCCGCTGGCCTCCAAGTATCTCAGCCGCGGCTTTGGCGGCATCGTCGGGTTCGGCATCAAGGGAGGACTGGACGCGGGGCGGAAGTTCATCAATTCGGTGAAGCTACTCTCGCACCTGGCGAACATCGGCGACGCCAAGACTCTGGTCATTCATCCCGCCACCACCACCCACCAGCAGCTCACGCGCGAGGAGCAGGAGGCCACCGGTGTCACCCAGGACTATATCCGCCTTTCCATCGGTTTGGAGGATGTGCGCGACATCCGGGCGGACATCGACCAGGCGCTGCGCCAGGCAGCGGGCTAAGAACAATATTCTCCCGGACCATCCACTGGCGCAACGGGGCAAGTCGGGTGGATGGTCCGCCGGGTATTGGTTGCCCTGCCTTCACCATACATGGAAGGAAACAACCGCCTCGTCTACGCTGGTCGTCTGGCTTACGCGCGACCCTTGGCCTTCAGGAGCGTCCGGCTGTTGTCGGCGTAGATGAGGTTGCGTTGGTCGGCCGTCAGCGTCCGGTCGAGCGTGGCGACCGCCGGACCGACATCGCCGTTCGCGCCGCCGCCCACTCCGTAGTCGGTGCCGAAGAGGATCCGATCGGCGCCCAGCTTCGCCACCGCCAGGGCGACCCATTCTCCGTTCCGCGAATACGGACCGGGGTCAAAGTAGAGGCGGCGGAGTCGGGCGATCGGATCCTTGATTTCGCGGGTGCCGCCATTCCAGGGGTTCACGATCGAGCTGATCAGGTATCCCTGTTGAAATGCTCGGAGAAGCTGATAGATCCTCGCTCGTGTCGTCCCATCCCCAACCTGATTTCTTTGAAGCCCAGCCTGCGCCGGCAGAATCCCGGCCTCGCATCATTTCGCGTCCGCAGAAGACCATTCAGGAGGTGATGTTCAAGGAGGCATTGGCCGCGTTGCCGGTCATATCTTCGGTATCGGATCTCTCGCAGCTTCGCCTCCGTTTAGCCGAAACCCTCCCGCAGAACGCGGAGGCGACCCGCGTCCGCTATGCCGAATCGATGATCCGTTGGTTCTTTAGGGACGGTCTCCAAGGTCTGGCGATCACGACCTGGCGCGCCTACGGGGATGTTGGACTCCAATCTGCCATTCACCGATACCTTTATCTTTCGATCGAACCGATTGTCGCCCAATGCGTTATTAACGTCCTTAGCAAACTAAATGAGGGTATAGTCGTGCCGGATGGCTATCTGGCCGGCCACACTGAAAAACTCGTCGGTCACCCGTTAGTGGAACGCACCCGCAAACGTCTGCTTTCCAACCTTCGCAAGCTCGGATTCCCTTCCCAAACTCTGCCAGTGTTGCCCGATTGACGGAGCCTATCCCGACTCTAGGCTTTCCTGATGCAGCAAGGCCCCCCGTGGTCCTCTGGCGCACCAAGCCTCTTTCTTGAGATCTTATGAAACTATTCTCGCGGCGCGATGCTCTCAAAACGGCCCTCATCGGTGCTGTCTCCACGCAAATTGTCGGTGAGTCGGTGTCCGCCATCGGCGAGTCTCCCGCCAGCTCGGACGCGAAACCAGCTGTTGGAATCGAGGGCCAGCGCCGGGCTGATCTCGGGAATGGGACCTATCTCAATCCGATCGTCGCCGGCGACCACCCGGATCCGACCGTGCTGAAGGACGGGGACGACTATTACATGACGTTCTCGTCGTTTTTTTCCTACCCGGGTGTCATCATCTGGCACTCGCGCGATCTGGTAAACTGGGCCCCGATCGGACCGGCGCTGACGAAACCCATTGGCACGATCTGGGCCATGGACCTGGTCAAGCACGAGGGCCGCTACTTCATCTACATTCCGGCGACCCCGGGTGGCCAGCAGTCCATCTTCGTCATTCACGCCGACGATATCCGCGGCCCGTGGAGCGACCCGATTGACCTCAGAGTGTCCGGTTGCATCGATCCGGGCCATGCGGTCGGCGAAGACGGCAAGCGCTATCTGTTTTTTAACGGTGTCCGCAGAATTGCCCTGACCGATGATGGCCTGGCGACGGTCGGCGCACTGGAACAGGTCTACAGCCCATGGCGCTACCCCGACGACTGGGTGGTCGAAATGTTCGCCCCGGAAGGCCCGAAGATCTTCCGCCGGGAGGATTGGTTCTACCTCGTTGCCGCGGTGGGCGGCACGTCCGGTCCGCCGACAAGTCACATGGTCACGGTCGCCCGCTCGCACTCCATCCATGGCCCCTGGCAGGACTGCCCCCACAACCCGATCGTCCATTCCCAAAGCGCCGAAGAGCCGTGGTGGTCGCGCGGCCATGCCACGGTGGTCGAGGGGCCGGGCGGAGACTGGTGGATGATCTATCACGGTTACGAAAACGGCTTTCGCACACTGGGCAGGCAACCCCTCCTGGAGCCGATCGAGTGGACTCGGGATGGCTGGTTCCGCGCAAAAGGCGGGACGCTGTCGCAGCCAATGGCCAAACCCAGAACGGGGCTTCCGGGACCGTCAGGCTTTGCGCTATCGGACGATTTTTCGACGAACAGATTCGGCGTGCAATGGAGCTTCTTCAATCCCGGCCCGGATGAGATGAAACGCGCTCGCTACGAGCCCCGCGCCCTGGCGATTGACGGCAAAGGCACGACCCTGGCCGACTGTTCTCCGCTCACCTTCCTCGTGGGCGACCGAAACTACGAGGCAGAGATCACTCTAGACATTGGCCACGGCGCCCAAGCGGGAATATGCTTGTTCTACAGCGAGCGAATGTTCTGCGGCATTGGCTTTAGCAACTCGCAGATGTTCACCTATCACAATGGCCAGGAACACGGCTGGATGCGCCAGGACATGGCAACCCAACAGGTACGCCTTCGCGTGACCAACCATGCCAACATCGTGACCTTCTACTACCGGAGGAACGGCGAAGCATGGGTCAAGCACCCATGGCAAATGGAAGTGTCGGGCTTTCATCACAATGTCTTCGGTAATTTTCTCAGCCTCAAATTTGGCGTCTATTGCGTTGGAACGGGGGAAGTGAAGCTCCGCGACTTTGTCTACCGGGGGGCATGACGCTGAGCGCGTCTGGATCAAAGGGAATGACGCGCCATAACGGGACCACAGACTGAGCTCGCGCGACGTGCTCCGATCAAAGCGAGACGGCGCTCCCGCGGCAGGAATCCAGGCGTTCTTATCAAGATTGCAGCAGTCGCTTCCGCCCTCCGAATGATTTGACTTACTCCTGGTCCCCAATTCGGATCGCCCGCAAGAGCGTTATGGGCCCGCCCCGCATTTCCCGCCTCCAGGACCGATTTTTCGATTCGGTCGAGTTCTCCCTCAACCCACGAAACTTCGGTTGGCTGCGCTTGGTGGTGGGAATCGCGGCACTGGGCTACACCGTGGTGGCGCTGCACGGGCTGGTCTTCCGGCTGCCAGGCCTGACGGACCGGCTGCAGGAGTTGGCGACCGCCCTTCTGGCGGCGCTCGCCTTCGTCATATTCCGGCGCCAACCCCTCCTCGCTTCGATCCTCACTCTGGTCGCCGTGTGGTGCGAGGTCACCGGCACGCTGCTGCGCACGGGCCAGCTGACCGGGGCTGCCATCTTGGTCTATCCACTCCTCGTCACCGCCAGCGGGCTGGTCTTCGGGGGACGACGGGCGATTACGATGGCGGCGGCCAGCGGGGTGGCGATTCCCCTGGTGGTTTTCCTCCATCGCGAGCTGCACCACGATCCCGCCGGCTTCACGGTGACCGAAAGCCATATCCTGTTTGTGGAGGAATTCATTCTGGCCGGATCCGGGCTGCTAACCTGGTCGGTGCTCCGCGGCCACAAGAAGGCGTTGGACGAATCGGAACAATTGCGCCGCCGCTACTCGGACCTGTTCGAGAACGCGCCGGATGGCTTGGTGGCGCTCGGCTCGGATGGCC
>CAVRNM010000228.1:0-4698 GCA_963722225.1 uncultured Verrucomicrobiae bacterium | reverse complement strand
GGCGCCGATGACGGCATGGCTGCCCTGGTATTCCCCCTCCACCGCCTTGCCGATGTCGTGGAGCAGCCCGACCCGCTTGGCCACCTGGGGATCGAGGCCGATTTCCGAGGCCAGCATTGAGCAGAGAAAGCCGACCTCGACCGAGTGATCGAGTACGTTCTGGGTGTAGGAGAAGCGGAATTTGAGTTTGCCAAGCAGATTGATGATTTCCGGGTGAAGGCCGTTGACCTGCAGGCGCTGCACCGCTTCCTCGCCGGCCTGCATGACATTGAGCCGGATCTCCTCCTTGGCGCGCGCGACAAATTCCTCGATGCTGGCCGGATGAATGCGGCCGTCCTTGATCAGCCCTTCCAGCGCCTGCTTGGCAATCTCGCGCCGCACCGGATCAAACGAGGAGATCAGCACCATCTGCGGCGATTCGTCGATGAGCAGCGTCACCCCGGTGGCGGCTTCGAACGCCTTGATGTTGCGGCCCTCCCGGCCGATGATCCGGCCTTTCATTTCCTCGCCGGGCAGCTGGACAATCGTCGCGGTTATGTCGTTGTTCGGCCGGCTGGCGAGCCGCTGCATGGCCGTGACCAGGATGCGGTGCGCCTGGTGTTGCAGTTCCTGCTCGGATTTTTCCAGCGTCTCGCGCCGGAGCGCCCGTATTTCGTCCTGGCATTCGAGCAGCACCTCCTCGCGCAACGCCCCCTTGATCTCCTCCGCGTCCATTTGCGCGACCCCTTCCAGCCGCTTGCGCACGCTCTTCGAGAGATCACGGATGGCATCGCGCGCCTGGCGGATCGCGGCGTTCTCGCGGGCGAGACGCTCCTGTTTCTGTTCCAGCTGGTAATCGAGCAACGAAAGCGACTCCTCGTGCGAGCGAATCTCGCGCAACTTGACCTCCACCTCGATCTCGCGCCGGTCGAATTCCCGGTTCATCTCGGCGCGCTTCGCCTGGATCTCCTCCTCCGCCTTGGTCTTCATCTCCTGCGCGCCCACCGCCGCCTCCCGGCGCGCCACGGCCAGCAGCTGTCCGGCGTTGCGCTCCGCCATCCGGCGCGTCTGGCGTGTGACAATCCAGACGACGAGGAAACCCAGGCCCGTGCCAATGATGCCAGCGACGAAAAGGCTCAGAAGAAACGGTTCGCCCTGGAGAATCAGCAAGATGAAGTCGGCTGCGCTGCCAGATTTCAAGATGTCCAACCTAGATCCCGGCCGGAAAAGATCAACCTAGGAATCCGGCGCTCGGATCAACCGCGACCCCGAATGCCGGACTTCTCCGCTCAGGTCCACAAGAGCGACCACACGAAGGTCGAGGCGACCGCACCGGCCAGCACGAATCCGTAGGATCCGCCGAGCACGGCGCCTTTCCACAGCGTCGACCAGCGGGTCGCCCCCAATGAACGCCGCACCGCGGCGAAATAGTACCAGACCGCGTAGCCGAATCCGGCCCATCCGATCAAGGCGGCAACCGCCGGCCAGGCCAGGCCGGCGAGCCGGGCAAAACCGCTGACCACCATCAGCCAAAGAAAGGCGAAGGTGTGCAGATGCACCGCCATGATCAAATGCTGCAAATAGAGCCATGGGCCGCGCCAAAAAAGCACGCGGCTCAACAGCGCGAAAAGCGGCAGGCACACCACCATTGCCTTCGGCAACCGGTGCAGGAAGCGTTCCACCAGTTGTTCGGGTTGTCGGGCGCTCGCGGTAACCTGCTCCTCGATCCAGCGGCCGAACGCCCCCTTCGGCGCTGCCGGCTTCAGGGCAACGGAATCCCCCGCAATGACCTCCTCGCCGCCGAGCGTGATGTGCAGGCTCTCGATCCGCAGGGAACCGGGACGGATCGTAATGAAGAACAATACACTGATCACCAGATAAAACCGCAGGGGCGGAACATGCCGGATCCGCCGGCCCTCGTTGAATTCGCGGGTCATCCTCCCCGGACGGAACAACAAGTCGTACAGGCCGCGAAAGATGGATCGATCGAAATGAAAATAGGTCTCCAGCGCCTCGTGGAAGACGTGTCTGAACGAGCGGTGGAACTCGCAGTCGTGCTGCCCGCAGGCGTGGCAGAACGGCCCCTGCAACGCGGCCCCGCAGTTCTGGCAATGCGTGTGTTCCGGTGCGTGGGGTAAGGCGCCCGACATGGCGAAACGATGGTCGTCGCCGCGACCCGCTTCAACCTCGAAAGCGGGGAGGTCCGTCCTGACGCTCGCCGGCAGAAACCCATCTCCGGCGGCCCGTGATGAAGGATCGACATTGCGGCCCGGACCCTGAACATTGGGACCGGCGTGAAACTGAGCCATCCTCTCGACTTTCTGCGGGTCTTCCAGACCACCACACGCGAACGGTACGACTGGATCAACCCGCTCGCCATCGCCGCGCTGGCCACCGTCGGCCTGTTTTTTATCTATAGCGCGCAACTGGCCAATAATCGCTCCCAATGGATCCTGCAGGTCGTCTGGCTCGTCGTCGGCGCAGTGATCTACGGCGCGGTGTCCCTGATCGACTACAAATTCTGGCTCAAATACGCCCACTGGGTCTACGCCGTCTGCCTGGTCTCCCTGCTGCTGCCGTGGACGCCGTTCGGCGTGACCCGGCTGGGCGCGCGGCGCTGGATCGACTTCGGACCGCTTTCTTTCCAACCCTCTGAAGCAGCGAAATTTGGCGCCCTGATCATCACCGCCGCGATCCTCACCCGGTCGAAGCTGACCACCGTGCGGGACTCCCTGCAGACCCTGGGGATATTAGCTCTTGCGGCAGGATTGCCCATCCTGTTGATATTGTTCCAACCGGATCTCGGTTCGGCCCTCGTCATCCCGCCCATGGTCTTTGCCCTGCTCTACGTCTCCAATCTCTCACAGCGCTTTTTTGCCGCTGCCCTGGGGGCGTTTGCGCTGCTGATCGGGCTCGTCGCCCTGGACAGCTATCGCTACCTGAGTTTTCTCGAGGCGAACAACCTAGGCCCCTCGACCGACAAGGGCGCCTACGAGCCGCACGGACTGCTGCCGCTGCATGATTACCAGCGGAATCGGATTCTGGCGTTTGTCGCGCCCGACCGGATCGATCCGATGGGCATCAGCTGGAATTTGAACCAATCCCTCATTTCGGTCGGTTCGGGAGGGTTGACGGGCAAGGGCTGGACGCAGGGCACGCAGGCCAAGCTGCGCTACCTGCCCGAGGCCCATACTGATTTCATCTTCTCGGTTCTCGCCGAGGAGAAAGGTTTCCTGGGGAGCATTTCGGTCCTCGGCCTTTTTGGCGTGGTACTATGGAACGGCATACGCATCGCGGGCCTCGCCCGCGACCGCTTCGGCACCCTTCTCGCCCTTGGCGGGACGGTGCTGATCGCGGTCCACGTATTCGTCAACATCGCCATGACCATCGGGCTGGTGCCGATTACCGGTATTCCGCTTCCCTTCATCAGCTACGGTGGCTCCTTTGTGCTCAGTTGTTGTGTGCTGCAAGGACTGGTCCAAAGCGTCTATCGGTTCCGAAAGGAGTTCTAATCCCATGTTCTCCTCCCTCCCCGATATGGACCGCTTTGCCGGAATCTCCTGCGCACCACCATCCGCCCAAAGGCGCGCCGTCCCAACCCAAGACGAAAACGCCCGCCATGAGCAATCAACCCCCCTCCAACGTCCCGCCCCAGGACGTTTCCAACCGTTACGACGAAGAGCTGGCCCATGCGCCGGCCGACCAGCCGCGCGAACCCGTTGACCCGTCCGCGCTGCGCAACGAAGCCCAGGAACGCTCCCGCCAACGGCCGATCCTCCAGAAAATCCTCAATCTCTTTCAGAAGGAAAAGGCTGATTTCCGCGAGTTAATCATCAATTCCGAGCCGCTGGAAAAGCGCGTCGCGCTGCTCGTCGACGGGATCCTGGAGAAGTTCGAGATCGAGCGCGAATCCGACAACCGGATGGTTGGCGGCATTTTCAAGGGGCGGATCAAGAACCTGGATCCCGGATTGAAGGCGGCGTTCGTCGACATCGGTTTCAACAAGAACGCCTTTCTCCACTACTGGGACATGCTCCCGGCGGCGGCCGACTCCTCAGTCGAGGTCGTGCGCGTCAACCGAAAGAAGACGACCGGCCCGCGGGTGGCGGAACCCACCGTCAAAGACATTCCCGGTCTCTACCCGCCCGGGACGGAAATCGTCATCCAGGTCACCAAGGGCCCGATCGGCACCAAAGGGCCCCGCACCACGACCAACCTGGCCCTGCCCGGCCGCTATCTGGTGTTGATGCCTTATTCCGACCAATGCGGCATCTCCCGCAAGATCGAGGATTCGAAGGAGCGCCTGCGGCTCCGGCAGCTGGTCAACGAGCTCACCATCCCGGAGGGCATGGGCGTCATCGTGCGCACCGCCGGCGAGGGCAAGAAGGCCCGCTATTTCGTCCGCGATCTCCATCTCCTGCTCCGCACCTGGGACGACATCCAGCAGAAGGTGCAATCGCAGAAGGCCCCCGCCACCCTGTATCTCGAGCCGGACATCGTTGAGCGGACCGTCCGCGACTTCCTGACCGAGGACATCGACCGCGTGTTGATCGACAGCCAGTCCGACTACGAGCGGGTGCTCGCGCAGGTGGGCCAGATTTCGCAGCGCTCGCGCTCCAAGATCGCGCACTACAAGGACAGCATCCCCATCTTCGAGCGCTTCAACATCGAGCGGCAGATCGAGCAGACGTTTCAGCGCCGGGTCACCCTGCCCTCCGG
>CAVRNM010000227.1:0-6621 GCA_963722225.1 uncultured Verrucomicrobiae bacterium | reverse complement strand
ATCGGGAGATGCTCCAGCTGTGTCCCTGCGCAAGCCGGCGTCAGCGACCAGCGCCGGGGTTGAACGCACTGCTGTTCGAGCTCCGCGACGAGGGTCCGGCGCAGGCGGTTCAGTTCGCGGAGGGGGAGCACGACCTCGCCTTCGATCCTCGAGATAAATCCGCCGAGCCGGAACGGCGTGCCGCCCAGCCGGCCCAGTTGCTCCTGCAGGCGATCCGCCGTGAGCGGCTGGGTCCGGGCCTGCTCCAGCGCCACGCCCGACTCGGCCCGGCTGGCGTGCCCGGCGCGGTCGTCGATCGTGACCGTGAGGGAGAGGCCCGCGCGCCCGTGAGCTTCGATCCAAACCGGGCGGCAAAAACGGATTTGTTCGCCTTCGAATGTCTGCCGGATGCGCTTTTCCAGCGCCGGATCGCTGGTCTTCCAGAGGCGGTCGCCAGCGTGGACGCGCCGAAAGTCAAGATCGCCGGTTCCGAAGCGCAGGACGGTTTCGCCACCTGCCGGTTCCACTTGGTAGACCCGTCCGCCTTCCTCCTTTTCTTCGGGACGGCCGGCATCAAACACGATTCCGTCCCCTGGTTTGAGCGGCGCGACGAGGCGGACCGCGACGCGATCGGAACCCACCCGGGTCACTTCGCCGAGAAACACCCCGCGCTTGGTGCCGAAGTTGGCGTGAACCAGCTCCTGGTTGTTCGTGCCACGAAACCAACCGGAATAGAGGCCGCGCGAAAACGTCATTTCCATCGTGTAGTCATGTTCCTGGTGCAATGCGGCCAGGACAGCGGATTCCGTCTGCTGCGATACGGAGACTAAGGCGGATTCAAGAGGCCCCGACTGCAAATGCGGTTTCGAGGGAGATTGGACGCAGGTTGTAGCCGGGGTCGCCCGCCCTGAGCTTGTCGAATGGGCTGACCCCGGGCCGGCTTCAGCGAGGCCGGCTTCAACGCAGACACTGGATCCCGCCATCACCTGGTCGACCGATTGCCGGTAAACCCGGGTGATGGCCGCGACGTATTCCGGACTTTTCAGCCGCCCCTCAATCTTGAACGAAGCGACGCCAAGGCGGATGAGATCCGGCAGGACATCGATGGTGGCCAGATCCTGCGGGCTGAGCAGGTAACGGCGCTGGCCCAGGTCGACCAACTGTCCGTCGGCGAGCAATTCGTAGGGCATGCGGCAGGCTTGCGCGCATTCTCCGCGGTTGGCGGAGCGGCCGCCGAGCGCCTCGCTGGTCAGGCACTGGCCGGAATAGGCCACGCAGAGCGCACCGTGAACGAAAACCTCGAGCAGAACAGGAGGCGACGGTCGACGGTCGAGGGTCGAGAGGGACAGGGTTGAGTGTCGAGGGTCGAGGGTCGAAGGTGGGAGGCCGACTGGCATCGTCCGATTCCAGGCGGAGACTTGCTTGAGTTGCCTGGATGGCCGCGATTTCTTTGAGCGAATTCTCCCGGGCGAGCACGACCAGGCCGGCGCCGAGTTCCCGCGCGAACGCCACGCCGGCGGCGCTCGTGATCGTCATCTGGGTCGAGCAATGGATGGGAAAATCGGACGAGAGCGCGCGGATGAGCCGGCAGATGCCCACGTCCTGAACGATGGCCGCGTCGACACCGGCGGCGATGATGCCGCGCAGATAGATCTCGGCCTCGGCTAGTTCGTCCGCGAAGGCCAGCGTGTTGAACGTCACGTATCCGCGCACGCTGCGGCGATGGAGATAGGCCATGAGCTTCGGCAGGTCGGCCAGGGTGAAGTTCTGGGCCCGCATGCGGGCATTGAAGCGTTCCAAACCGAAGTAAACGGCGTCCGCGCCGTTCTCGACTGCCGCCTGCACGCATTCCCAGTCGCCGGCCGGCGCCAGGATCTCCGGGCGGAGCGGCCGGGCGGCGGGCAGCCCGCCGGTGGTGGTAGTGGAAGGATCGCTGCCTGTCATGCCCGCACTACTACGCCGCCGCCGGCCTGCCGCAACTGGATTCACCCGACGGGAGACTGGAAGCGGAGACGGGAGACCGGAGACGGGAGACGGAAACCGGAGACGGAAACAATGGACATTGTAACGGAGAACGCACGAGTGGTTCAGGCAGGGAATTGGATTGACGGAGGTGTTTCATGGAGTTGTTTGTCCTTTCATGAGAGGTGTAATTTTCGGCCTCCTGCTGCTTCTCGTTTCGGGCTGTTCGACATCGCTCTCGGTGCGGGGCATCCAGTCACCCAATTGCACGGTTGACCGGCGAGATCCGATCTTTGTGGATTCGCAGACCGATATGACGATCGAACATCGGCGTTTCTTCGTCGACGCTGGAGTCATCGCACATCAGGCGGGAGTGAACGCGGTGGCGCAGAATGATGCGAAGTATATTCTTTTCCTGAATTTCCGGCCGGGCTTGATCTACGATCCAAATACGAAGGGGTTTGAATATTGGTCCGAATCGACAGTCGCTGAGACTTTCAACGGAGTGATCAATGCAGGGCTGTTTCGGCTCGGTGAGGACAAGAAGACATTCATGCGGCCGTCCGCATGGGAGGGATGGGTGGAGGTTCGGGACATCCGATTCATGGATGAGCTGACGGAGTCCCTCCATCTTCTTTACTCCACAATAGGCCAGGAGGCCAACGTGCGGGTAAAACCACCGCCCAAGGCCGGCTCAGGATCAGGAGCAAAATGATCGGGTCAACGTGATTGGTCCACCGCCGGCGGGCAGCGGCTCTGCGTTGACCCTTGGAACGCGGACGCGGTACGCAAATGGCGAACGCCATTTATAAGGAGCCTGCGGGCGAAGCCAGGCAGGCTCCTTCCTACTTGTGACGGCCGTGGCGGATGATATCCACGATTACCCAGAGGCCGAGCAAAGCGGAAAGGAGGTAACCGACGATGCCGAGCGCGGGGTAGCCGAACAGGTAAGGCCGGATGCCGGTCGTAACGATCTGCGACGAGCCGATGATCAGCGAGCCGATGATGACACCGAGGGCGATGCGATTGCTCGCGGTGCGGAGGGCGGTGTTCAGGCCCTCGAGGCCGCGATGTTGGAAGTTGACCGTCAGGTCGTCCTGTTCCAGCCGGCGGAGCAGGCGGTCGAGCTCGGCGGGCACGTCGCCCAGCCGCCCGAAGGCGGAGGCGAAAAAGGTGCGCGTCTTCGTGAGCAACGCCCCGGGGCTCCAGCGTTCGTGGTGGAGTTCGCGCAACACCGGGCGCGCGAAGTGGCGCAGATCAAAGGCGGGGTCCAGAGTGCGGCCGACTTCCTCGATCGAAAGGACCGCCTTGGCCATGAGCGCGTAGTCGCGCGACACGCTGATGCCGTTGCGGCCGAAGATCTCGATCAGCCTGATGATGAGCCGGCCGATCTGTTCGTCGCCCGTGGCGAAGTTGAGGTTTTCTCGGAGGACGATCGTGACCTCCTTCTCCATCGTCCGGTAGTCGGGCTTGGCCCGCGGACCGGCCAGGCTCATTCCAATCTGGACGATCTGCTCGGCATCGTGGGCGGCGACCGCGATGAAGATGTCGGCGAGCGTGTAGCGCAGCCGGCGGGTGAGGTGGCCGGCCAGCCCCCAGTCGAGCAGACACAGCCGACCATCCGCGGTCACCAGCACGTTGCCGGCATGCGGGTCGGCGTGGAAGAAGCCGGCGATCATGATCTGATGCAGCAACGACGTGGCGCCGGCGTGGGCCAGGGCCTTGCCTTGCTCCGGGGTGAGCTGGGCCTGATCCACCCGGCGGCCGTTGATCCGTTCCATCACCAGCATCTGCCGCGTGGCAAATTCGCCGATGACTTCCGGAGCAAAGACCTTGTCCGGGGTCGGGTTCTGGGCATTGAAAAACCGTTGGTTGCGCGCCTCGTGCCGGAAGTCGAGTTCCTGGATCAAGCCGGCGCGGATCTCCTCCACAATCGCCGGAAGATCGAACGGGCGCAGGCGGGCGACGTAGTGGTGGAAGCGCGCGGCAAAGAAGGCGATGAGGTCAAGGTCCGCCTCCACTGTCTTCTGGAGGTCGGGACGCTGGACCTTCACCGCCACCTCACGGCCATTGGACTTGAGCCGGGCATAATAGACCTGGGCGAGCGAGGCGGAAGCAACCGGCGTCTCGTTGAACTCGCTGAAGACGTCAGCCAGATCGCACTCCAGCTCCTCGAGGATGACCTCCCGCATTTGGGCGAAGGGCACCGGCTGGACCGCATCCTGCAGTTTCTGCAGCTCCATCACCAGCGGCGGCGGCACGAGATCGGGCCGCATGCTGAGGAGCTGGCAGAACTTCACAAACGTCGGCCCGAGTTCCTCGGCGGCGAGACGGATGCGCTGGTAAATGCTCCGGTGCTCGCGGGGCGTAGGTACGAAGCGCTGCCACCAGGCGCCCGGGGTCTCGATCTGCTCGATGACCTCGGCAAACCCGAAGCGGACGAGCACGACCACAATTTCCTTGGCCCGCACGGCGTTGGCCAGCAGGTCGAAGGGCTTGAGGGAAACGCCCGGCATGGGGGTCGGCGGGCGGAACGGATCAGGCGGCGGGGCCGGATTCGCGCGCAGCCAGAGCCTGCTCGAGTTTTCGCACGCGCGCGTCCAGCGCCTCGATCCGCGCCTTGTGCGTGAAATCGGCCTTCTCCGCGAGGTCCCTGAACTTTGCCGCCAGTTCCGCACTCATCACTTCGAATTCCTTCCGGCCCTGCTCCGCGATCTTATCGGCCATGATGCGGGCGTCTCCGGCCGAGACCTTGCCCTGCCGGATGTAGTCCTGCATCGCCTCTTCCACCTTCTCCTTGGTGATGATGGTTGCGCCGACGCCCGCCAGCAGGGTCTTTTTGATGAGATCGATCATAAGACCGCGCAGACTAATGGAAGATCGAAGCGTCGGCAAACCTGAAAGTCAGGCCGGCGCGGGGGGATCGGCGACAGCGGCCACCGTGGGCGCGAGTTCGGCGGCGGCCGCGCGCAGTACTTGAAGAAACAACTGGGTTCCCTTCGTCTGGTAGCGCTGCAGGTGGCGGACGATCAATACTTCCCGGGTGGGCACGCGACCGCCGATTTCCCGGTAAACCAGGCTTTTGTTGTCATCTGGCCGGATGGAGATGCGTGGCAGGATCGAAATGCCCGGGCCGAGTGCCACCAACGCCTTCACGGTGCTCACCTGGGAGCAACGATGCCCCAGCTTGGGGACGAAGTCATGCGCGCCACAGAACCGCTCAATCTCGGCCGAGAGGGTGCTCGAATGGCCGAGGAGCACGAAGCTCTCTTCGGCCAGGTCGCGCGCTGTAATCGCGGGTCTTGTTGCCAATCGATGCCCCTTTCCAACCACCAGCAGCAGTGGTTCGCTGTAAAGCACTTCGACCGAAAGGCGGGGGTCTTTGATGGGCTGGGGGATGATGGCGAGGTCGAGATCGCCCTCGGCCACCCCGCGTGTCAGCTCCGGCCGGAAATCCTCATGGGTGTGCACCAGAAGGTTGGGGTGCAGAACACGGCAACGTTCGAGCACGAGAGGGAGGAGATACGGGGCAAGCGTGGGCACGGCGCCCACCTTGATCCGCCGCTCAAGCGTTGGGCTGTCCCGGAGTTCCTTGGAGGCATCATCGACGTCCAGGATGATCCGACGCACCCGTTCGAGGAACACCTGTCCGGCTTCTGTGGGCACGGCACGACGGCCAAGACGGTGAAAAAGCTTGTGGCCAAGCTCGGATTCAAGGCTCTTAATCTGTTGACTTAACGATGGTTGCGATATGCCACAATGCTCAGAAGCCCGGGTGAAATTGCCATTGTCGGCGACGGCTAGGAAATACCGGAGCTGGTACAGTTCCATAGGTAAATCCTATGATAGGCATTGGAACATGCAATTTTTTTATCGAATAGGTGGAGTATAATGTCCGCGGTCTCGCAAGGGACCTTTAACCTGAAACAGAAAATCAAAATGAACTACGACAGTAAGCTGATGAAACTCGTGCCGGCGGGCGTCGTGCTCGCGGTGGCGGTCTTCCTCGGCTGTGGCACGGAAAGAGTGAGTAACTTCGACTTCGAGGTCATCCTCACCCTTTTCGGCTACGGTGCGGTGATCGCGCTTATGGCCGTGGCCGCCATCGACTACCGGCGAAAGCTGAAGAGTCAAAGCGGCCGCTAAGCCAGCGGCACATCCAGTCAGTTAACCTGGAGGCCGGAACCGCGGGGTTCCGGCCTCTTTGTTTGTGCGAATCCCGCAATAGTCACTGCCGGAATTTCGCGACTCTGATGCCAGCGGCACTCGTCCCATTAAGAGGCCATTGCCACCACGGATTACGTGGCGCGGCTCCGCCGCAACCGAATGAGATCTGAGATTTTGCCCACGAATACACGGGAATCTGAACGAATGACCAAACGCGGCAATTCGTGGCCATTGGTGTGCATTCGTGGGAAACAATCGGTTCTGTCAGATGACACGCACCAATTCACCTGCCTCGCTGCATAGGGAAACCGTGCTAGAAAGAGAGGGTTTGGCAAGATAGTGCTACGGATCACCAATCCGTTCGGAAAGCCACGAGCTGCGCAAGACCGGTGAATCGACTCCGGATCAAACACTCCCTGCGATGTTCCGCATCCGTGCAATCTGCGTCATCCGTGGTTGAAATGCTGGGTTTGAACTCAAGCGGCGGGTGTTTCGGTTTCGAAGGCCGGCTGC
>CAVRNM010000226.1:0-4451 GCA_963722225.1 uncultured Verrucomicrobiae bacterium | reverse complement strand
GCGCAATCCGGCGGTCATCGTCCCGTGCCTGCTGTTGCTGATCACTCTTGGCTTCGCGACCCTCTTGGCCCTGTGGCGCCGGCCCGTCTGGGGGTTCGTCGGGGTCTGGTTTTTCGCCATCCTGGCCCCCAGCTCGAGCGTGTTGCCGCTGGCGACGCAGACGCTCGCCGAGCACCGAATGTACCTGCCGCTCGCCGCCGTGGTCACGCTGGTCGTCGTGGGATGGCATGGACTGATCGGCCGACGTGGTCTTTTCGCCGCGACTTTGCTCGCCGTCGTGTTGGGCGGATTGACGACCGGCCGGAACGCCGATTATCGCAGCGCCTTGTCGATCTGGAGCGACACGGCGGCCAAGCGCCCCGAGAACGCCCGCGCTCGTTTTGGCCTGGGAGGCGCCCTGCTGCGGGACGGCCGCCCTGCCGAAGCCATTCCATGTCTTGAGCGGGCGCTGCAACTCAGCCCCGGTCTTCCTGATTACGATCAGGCCGGCGCCCTGTGGCGGGCCGGTCGCTCCGCCGAAGTTGCGGCCCTCTATGAGCGGGCGTTGCGGCGCAACCCGAATCTGGCCGCCATTTGCACTGATCTGGGGAATGCCCTCTCTGACGTCGGCCGGGTGCCGGAGGCGATCCAGGATTATGAGCAGGCGCTGCGGCTCAGACCCGACTACCCGGAGGCGAACAACGATCTTGGCGCCGTGTTGTATGCTTCAGGAAGGATGCAGGAGGCCATCGAACACTACCGGCGGGCCTTGCAGGCCAAACCGGATTATCCCGAAGCCGAATATAATCTCGGGCTGGCGCTGTTCGATACCGGGCGGCCCGACGAGGCGGTCGTCGAATTCCGCGCCGTGGTGCGGCGCCGGCCAGAGCTCGTGTCCGCGTGGTGCAGTTTGGGGAATGCGTTGGAACGGTTGGGCTTGACGACGGAGGCGGCGGCCAGTTTCGAGGAGGCGCTCCGCCGCGCGCCCGATTCAGTCGAGGCGCAGGAAGGTCTTTCCCACCTCAAAGTTCCACCGCAATAGCGGACTGATCACCGCGGATTGGGGACGAAGTCCGGCATGCCGCCGGCGCGGCTCAGCGCTGGAGCGCCAGCAGGACGTCGCCGGCTGCGGTATCGTTCTCGGGGAGCTGGGCGGCCAGCGTCTTCGTCATGGCGGCAGCCTGTTCTGGGGGATCACCGGCCATGAGGGCCAGGGATTCCGCGCCCGGCGCATCGTCGTTGGCTGGCACCCGCGCAAACACTCCGACGGACAGGGTGGCCGGTGAGGCAAAATAAACGCCTTGGGCAGGATCAAAAAACACGCGGCCGGCCCGCGCCAGCAGACGATCAGCCAGCGCCTCGGCGTCGGCGCTGTGCGCCGCCTTGGCGAACGCACGGCAGCCGAGCGCCAGCGCAGCATAGTCGACCGGAGCGCCGGGGGCCTCCGAGGCCTGCAGGCGCCGCACGTCGCCTTCGGCTGAGGCCACGAATTGCTTCGACACGAACGCAAAGGTCCGGGCCGCGGCGGCGAGGTAGCCCGGGTCGTTGAGCTGGGAGCCGGCGCGCGCGAGCGCCGCCAGCATCAGGCCATGGGCGCCGGCGGAGGCGTGGTCGTCGCGCGCGGGCATCGGACGCTGGTCGCGCGCGACCTGCAGGCGTCGCAAAGCGGCGGTCAATCTGGCTTCATTGGCCGCGTCGCCGGGAGGAGTGGCGCGGAACAGGAAGTTTTTCCCGTGAAAGAGGCCGGTCGGATCGTCATCGGCGGACACGTTGCCGGCGGACAAAACACCATAGGCGGCCTTGAACGCCGCGGCATCGGGGCCGAGCAGCGTGTCAATCTCGGCTTCGGTCCAGACATAGTATCCGGAAAACTCGTTGGCCGTGGCGTCCTCCGCGGCCGAGAAACTGCCGTCGGGCGCACCGAAGCGCTGCAACGCATAGTCGAGTGCGCTCCGCGCCCCGCCGACCAAACCGGCGTCGCCCGCGGCCTCGGCGGCGTCCAGATAGGCGCAGGCCAGCCGGGCCTGGTCGGGGAGGGTCTTCTGCAGATAGGGGACCCGCCAGGCGGCATCCATGGCATGACGGAAAAAGCCCCCGTCGATCGGATCATGCACCGCGCCGTTGAGGAGTGCCCGCAAGGTCGTCACTGCCGCCTCACGGTCGGCCGGCGATTGATGCAGGAGAAAGCGCAGCAGCTCCGGCTCGGGTGATTTGGCCGTCGTTCCGAAGCCGCCGTGAGCGGGATCATAGGTGGCGCGCCACGCGGCCGCGGCTTGCGCCAGTTTTTCAGTCAACGCCGCCGGCGGGATGCTGGCGATGGCTTCTGGCTTGTGCGGGGCGATCATTGCAACCGCCTCGCTGGCATGCCCGCGACAGGCCTTGGGATTGCTGGTCCAGGCATTACCAGCCTGGCGGGCCAACATGCTGAAACTCGAACCGCCCCATTCTTCAGAAGGCGGAAGGTAGCCGGCGCCATCGTAGGGCTGCAGCTCTGGCGTCATCCAGAGGTGGATGGGCCAGCCGTCCTTCTGCTTGATGGTTTGGAGATAGAGCCGGGCACAGGCGGCGACATCAGGTTGCTCCTCGCGATCCACGATCACACAAATGAAGTGCTGGTTGAGATAAGCCGCCGTTTCGGCGTTGGAAAACGACTGCTGGCAGGTGGCGCGGCTGAGCTCGCTGAGAAACGAGCCGATGAAAACGTAGACCGGCTTGTTCTCCGTTTGGGCGCGACCCAACGTCTTGGCGTTCCAAGTCTCCCAATTGATCGGACTCCGGGCTTGCGCCTGAATGAACGTGGAGGGCGAGGTGGCCAGGTCGGGCGCGGCGGCACGGGCAGCGGAGGCCATCAGGACGGCAAGCAGGGTCAGGCGGGCGGGCAGGCGTTTCATGGGATGGATGGACCAACGGCACATCATCTGGCAAGAGGCGGAAGATAAACTGTAACCAAATCTCAGGCTGAGGCGACGAAGCAACTGCAATTGTTGCGGCCTGGCCGGCGGGATGAGGGCGGGGTCATCCGGCTGGAACCAGCCGCCGCGGCGGGTCCTCCCGACTGGGATGGGCATTCGCCGCCGGCGGAAGATTAGCCGCATTGATGGATGGGCGGGCCGGGTGTCCGTTCCGCAAGCGCCGCTTCTGGACGGCGGCGGCCAGTTGGGCCAGCACCGGCAGCGTCTTATCCCAAGCCAGGCAGGGATCGGTGACGCTCCGGCCGTAAGCCAGCGGTCGCGCGCGATAGTCTTGGGCTCCTCCGATGAGATTGCTTTCCAGCATCACGCCGGAGATGGCGCGCTGCCCGGCGGCGATCTGCGCCGCCAGATCGGCGGCCACCGCTGGCTGTCGTTCGGGATCCCGGCCACTGTTGCCATGACTGCAATCAACCACCAGGCGCGGCGGCAGGCCGGCCGTCTGCAGCAGTTCGATCGCGGCCTGCACGGAAGCGGACTTGTAGTTCGGCCCGTGGGTGCCGCCGCGCAGCACCAGCTGGCAGCGGTCGTTTCCCGACGTGCCGAGCATCGCCGGAGTCCCGTCCCTGGTCATTGAGGCGAACCAGTGGGCATGCCGGGCGGAGAGCAGGCCGTCGATCGCCACGCGCAGGTCCCCGTCGGTGCGGTTCTTGAACCCGACCGGCATGGACAGACCCGAGGCCAGGGCGCGGTGCACCTGGCTCTCGACTGTGCGCGCGCCGATCAGGCCCCAGGTCACCAGTTCGGCGTAGTATTGCCCGAGCATGGGATCTAGGAACTCAGTGGCCGCGGGCAGGCGCAGCCGGGCGAGATCGGTCAGCAATCTCCGGGCCAGCCGCAGCCCGTGATTGATCTGGTAGCTGCCGTCGAGGTCGGGATCGTTGATCAAGCCCTTCCATCCGGCGACGGTGCGCGGCTTTTCGACATGCACGCGCATGACCACGCACAGGTCGGCGGCATGGCGCGCCGCCGCTTCACCCAGATGGTTCGCGTATTCCAGGGCTACTGCCGGATCGTGGATCGAGCACGGGCCCACCACGGCGAGCAACCGGTCGTCACGACCCAGGAAGATATCCTCGATGGCATGCCGGCTGCGCATGATGAAGTCGGCGCCGGCCTTGTCCAACGGCGACTCTGCGGCCAGAGCCGCCGGTGAAAGCAGCGGCAGGGTACCGCTGATGCGGAGATCCTCGTTGGTTAGATGGGTCATCGTGGGTTGTGGGTGAACAAAAGCAGCGGGCCCTGGCTTTGCGCGACGGCGAGACTCGGACTGCCGCCCGGACTTACCGGCGCCAATCGGGCGACGGCGCGGGCATCGCCGACGGCCACGAGACCGCTCTCGGCCGGAGACACCGGCGTGAAATGGCCGTGGCCGTCACCGCGCAGCAGCAGGCTGACGCCGCCATCGAACCGGCCGGTCATCGGTTCGGGTCCGAAGAAGTTGCCGACGCAGTAGAGGTCGGTCAGGCCGTCGCCGTCGAGGTCGGCGACGACGTTCGAACC
>CAVRNM010000225.1:0-6694 GCA_963722225.1 uncultured Verrucomicrobiae bacterium | reverse complement strand
GCCTGAACACCCCACCCCAGGAACCCCCATGTGCGCCCTCGCCACACGCCAAGAGATCGTCAAGAACTGGCTCCCGCGCTACACGGGCGTCCCCCTCGACAAGTTCGGCTCCTACATCCTCCTGACCAACTTCCAGCGCTACGTGGACCTTTTTGCCAAGGCGCACAGGGTCCAGGTGCACGGGCGCGACAAGCCGATGCCGACCGCGACGGCGGGGAAGATCACGATCGTGAACTTCGGCATGGGTAGCGCCAACGCGGCGACCGTCATGGACCTGTTGAGCGCGATCGCGCCCAAGGCGGCCCTCTTCCTCGGCAAGTGCGGCGGCATCAAGCACCGAGCCGAGGTCGGCGACCTCATCCTTCCGATCGCGGCGGTCCGGGGCGAGGGCACGAGCAACGATTATTTTCCGCCCGAGGTGCCGGCGCTGCCCTCGTTCGCGCTCCAAAAGGCGATCTCGACGACCATCCGCGAACACAAGCGCGACTACTGGACGGGAACCGTGTACACCACCAACCGCCGGGTCTGGGAGCACCATGAGGAGTTCAAGAAGTACCTGAAAAGGATCCGCGTCATGGCGGTCGACATGGAGACGGCGACCATCTTCACGGTGGGCTTCGCCAACGGAATCTCGACCGGGGCCCTTTTCCTGGTTTCCGACCAGCCGATGGTGCCCGAGGGCGTGAAGACGATCGAGAGCGACCAGAAGGTCGACGATTCTTTGGTCGGGGACCACCTTAAGATCGGCATCGATTCCCTTAACCAGCTGATCAACAAGGGCGTAACGGTCAAACACCTCAAATTCTAGGTCACCGGGAGACATCGAACCAGAAGGGAGCGTACGTCTCCCTTCCCGCCCAGGTCCACCGTTGGGCAGAACCTGCTCACCCTGGTGTCCCTTGAAGACCTGTGGGTCACCGCCAACTTCAAAGAGACCCAGCTTCGCACATGTCCGCTGGACAAGCGGTCGAAATTGAAGTGGACGCCACCGGCAAGGACTACAGCGGCCAGGTAACCCAGATTGGCGGCGCAACCGGCTCGGTGCTGTCGCTGTTTCCGCCCGAGAATGCGACCGGCAACTACGTCAAAGTGGTCCAGCGCGTTCCCGTCCGCATCGACGTGGTGGGAATTGCGCGGACTGGGAAGTACCGGTCGCTGAACGAACCACCGAGGCCGTTCTTCTACCTGCCATACCGCCAGGGAATCTGGGACCTCAATCTCGGCATCTGCGTCCGCACCGTCAACGATCCGGCCATGCTGGCTTGCGCGCTGCAGCGGGAGATCCACCAGCTCGATCCGCGCGTCGAGGTCTGGGCGACGCTGCCCATGACCGATTACATCCAGGCCGCCTTTGTGGCTCCCGTCCTCGCCTCGCGGCTGCTGTCCTGGCTGGGCCTGGTCGCGCTGACGCTTGCCGCCATGGGAGTTTACGGCGTGATGGCCTACGCGGTCGGCCAGCGCACCCAGGAATTCGGCGTGCGCATGGCACTCGGCGCGGACACGGGGGATGTGCTGGGCCTGATCTTCCGGGAAGGCTTGGTCCTTGGGGTCGCCGGCATCGCCGTCGGTCTGGTTCTGGCCGTGGCCGCCACCCGTCTGATGGGAGGATTCCTGATCGGCATCAGTCCGTTCGATCCGGCCACCTTTGTCGGCGGGCCGGTGCTCCTGGGCGCCGTGACGTTGCTGGCCTGCTGGCTGCCCGCCCGCCGCGCCACGCGGGTCGACCCGATGGTCGCGCTGCGCAGCGAGTGAAAGTGAAGGTGAGAGTGCAAGTGAGGGTGAGAGTGAAAATGGAACCCCGCCACCGCTCTAACCCGCTCTTCTCCTCGCGTCTCTCCTGACTCTTTCTCCCGCTTCTTTGCTTCCACTTTCACCCTCACCCTCAACCTCACTTCTACCCACTTTCCCTTTCGCCCTCACCTTCACTCTCACCTTCACTTCCATGCGCCAGGACCTCCGCTACGCCGTCCGCCAGCTTGCCAAGTCCCTCGGCTTCTCCGTCATCGCCGTGCTCACGCTGGCGATCGGCATCGGCACAACCACGGCGATGTTCAGTGCACTACGCGCCCTCGTCGTTGAGCCGTTTTCCTATCCCCACTCCGAGCAGATTGTCCACGTCTGGTCCAACGAGGGCCAGCCGCTGTCGCAGCCTGACTTCTTTGACGTTGCCGACCGCGCCACCTCGTTCGATGAGCTCGGCGCGTACTCACCCACCCCGGCGAATCTTGGTGGCGACCGACCCCTGGCCGTCCGCAGTGTCTCCTGCACGCCGGGTGTGCTCCGTGCGTTCGGCATCGCTCCGGCGTCCGGCCGCCTGCTCAACGCCGAGGATGAAAAGTCCGGCGCTCCGCCGGTCGCGGTGATCAGCCACTCGCTGTGGCGCCAATCGTTCGCCGCCGATCCGGCCTTGATCGGCCGCACCATCCGGATCAACGGCGGCAACGCCACGGTCGTCGGCATCATGCCGGCGGATTTCGAATTCGCGTCGCCGTGGATGCGCACCGAAACCTGCCAGATGTGGGTGCCGCATCAGCTCAAGCGCGGCGAGGGCGACCGCGGCAGTCACTGGCTCTGTACCGTGGGCCGCCTGAAGCCGGGAGTCACGGTCGCCACCGCCGACGCCGAGGTCAAAGCCATCGCGGCGCAGCTGAAAAAGGATCATCCGGACACCAATTCCCAAAAGCCGTTTCTGGTGCGCTCACTGCACTTTGAAATGACCCGCTACATCGGTTCACGCGTGTGGATGTTGTTTGGCGCCGTCACGCTCGTGCTGCTCATTGCATGCGCCAATGTCGCCAGCATGCTCCTCGCGCGCAGCGCCCGCCGCCAGGGAGAGATCGGTGTCCGCCTCGCGCTCGGCGCCACCCGCGCCCAGATCGTTCGTCTCGCCCTCGTGGAAAGCCTGGTTCTCGCCGCACTCGGCGCGGTCGGCGGGCTGCTCATCGCGCTCTACGGCGTCGCGATCCTCGCCGCCATCGCCCCGGTCAGCGACGCGCGCCGCGCGGCCATGACCCTCAACGCCGGGGTGCTCGTTTTTGCGACTGGCATCACCTTTCTCACCGCCCTGCTCGCCGGACTGCCGCCGGCATTGGCAGCGATGCGGTTCTCCGTCGTGGATCTCCTCCGGACGGACAGCCGCAGCGCCACCGGCTCGCGCACGCGCCACCACACCCTGCGGGCGCTGATCGTCGCCCAGGTGGCGATTGCCTTCGTTCTCGCCAACGGCGCTGCGCTCTTTTCCGCCGGCTACCTGAATCTGGTGGCGGCCAACCGGTCGCTCGCCACTGAATACGTGCTCTCCACGCTGCTGCAGCTCCGGGGCGACCGCTACGCCAAGACGGAAACCCGCGTGCAGTTCTGGAACCAGCTGGCCGAGCGCGCGGCCGCCCTCCCCGGCGTCACCGCCGCCGGACTGACCACCAAGCTGCCGCTCGAGGGCGGATCGAACATGTGGATCCTCGTCAACAACGAGGTTTTCGATCCCACCGCCGGAGGCCGGCTAGCCGAGATGTCGGCCATCACGCTGGGCTATTTCAACGCCGCCGGGATTGCGCTTCTGCACGGGCGCACGCTCGAGCCCGGCGATGTCGGCGAGGATGTCATCGGCGTGGTGGTCAACCGCACCCTTGCCGAGAAGTGCTGGCCGGGCGAGGATCCGCTGGGAAAGATCATCCGCCCCAGTGGTCCGCAGGCATGGTTTCACGCCCGCGTTGTCGGCGTGGTCGAGAGCGTCCGCCAATGGGGTGCCGAGACGCCGCCGAATCCGGAGATCTATTGGACGCCCGAGCATGCCTGGGGCCAGGGCGTCTTCCTGGTCGTCCGGTCTGCCCAACCGGCGGCCCAGCTCACGCCCGCATTGCGCCGCGCGGTGGCCGCCCTCGATCCGGATCTGCCGCTGGCCGAAGTGCGCACGCTTCAGGAGGTGATCGATGACGCCACGAAAGGAGAGCGTGCCATCGCCGGTTTGGTTGATTTCTTCATGGCCACGGCGCTCGGCCTCGTCGCGGTCGGGCTCTTTGGCACGCTATCCTATCACGTGCTGCAACGCACGCGGGAGATCGGCATCCGACTGGCATTGGGCGCCAGCCGCCGCGAGATTGTGCGACTCGTTTTCCGCCAGGGCTCGGGCTGGGTCCTGGCCGGCGTGGTCCTCGGCATCGCCGGCGCCCTCGCGCTCACGAGCGTTCTGCAAGCGATGGTCTACGGGATGGAATCGGCCAATCCGTTCGCGCTCTTCATCGCCACTGCCGCCGTGGCCGCGGCGGCCGCCCTCGCGTGCTGGCTCCCCGCCCGTCGCGCCGCCAGGGTCGACCCGATCATCGCGCTGCGTAGCGAGTGAAGGTGAAGGTGAAAGTGAGAGTGAGAGTGAAAGTGGAATCGCACAACCGTTCCATCCTACCCTTCTTCCCGCGATCCGTCTGACCCGTTCTTTTGATGCTTCCCACCCACCTTCACAGTTCTTCCCGTTCGTCGCCGGCGTCCTGGGCGCCGAAGCCGCCTTGCTTTGTCCCTTCAGTCTGCTGAAAATTTCCCCATGACTCTTGCGTTTGTCCATGGAATCGACCCATGGGCTGTCATCGACGTGACGGCAGTGCCGGCAGCCGTCGCGACGACTGCCGGCAGGACGTGCGTCAAATCCGGCGATGGCACGACGAACGGACCACGGCATCTCGGATGCCCGGTTTTCCTGCCAAGATCCTGAAACGATTACGCATCCAATCCCGAAACCTCCCACCTGATGAAGGCAAATGTCGTCCTCTCGTGCCGCGCGTGCCTGTTCGCTGCGGCTGCTCTTCTGGTTTTTCCGACCAGCGCGTGCAGCGCGAATCCGCCGGAAGCGGCAAAACATCCCGACAGCGGCGATTGGAGCTATCTGGAATTCAAGAAAGTCATGGCGGCGGCCGCCGAGATCACCCCGGCAAGTTACCGCGAATGCGACGAGGCCACGGTTGATTCGAAGATCATCGGAGCGTACCGGCCGGACGGCACTGGTGAGATGCAGTATGAAACCTACCTCAAGATCCTGACCGAGAAAGGCAAGCGCGACAACCGGACCCTCCGGCAGCAGTTTTATGTGCCCTACAACACCGCGGAGGTGGACCGGCTGGAAGTGGTCAGGCCGGATGGCTCCGTTTGCCCGGTCGACGTGGCGGCAAACTCCAAGGAGGGCACCGATTCCTCCCAGATGGAATCGAATATCTACGATCCGAATGAGCGGGTTCTCGAAGTCAGCATTCCCCAGTTGGAGATCGGCGACGTGGTTCACTCGGTCGTGCGCGTGCCGACCCTGCGGGCGTTCATTGAGGGGGAAGCCGTGGTGGAGGAATTTTTCGAGGGCATGGGGTTCATCCGTCACATCGCGATGGAGGTCAGGATGCCCGAAGCCAAGCCGCTGCGGCACGTCGTCCTTCGCGATCCCCTCGCGGGCACCGTCAAGTCCACCGTCCGGCCCGCCGAGAACCACCGCCTGGTTTATGACTGGGAGGTGACGGACGTGCCGCGCATGCACGAGGAGCCGAATATGCCGACCAGTGACGCCGTCCTGCAGCGCGTGATGGCCAGCACGATTGCCGACTGGCCAGCGGTCTCCCGCTGGTATTGGGGTCTGAGCAAACCGCACTTGGAGGCAACGACGGCCGAGATTCAGGCCACGATCGCGAAACTGACCGCCGGGTCCACGACCGACCTGGACCGGATCAAGGCGATATTCTACTACGTTTCGAAGAATGTGCGGTACATGGGCGTCACCCCGGAAAAAGACCGGCCTGGATTCGAGCCGCATGACGTCAGCCTGACCTTCGGCCGAAAGTACGGCGTCTGCCGCGACAAGGCGGCCCTGCTTGTTTCCATGCTTCGGTCGGCCGGATTCCACGCCTATCCCGTCCTCATCACCGTGGTGGGTGCCGATGCACGAAGGGATCCGGACGTTCCGGACATGTACTTCGTCCACGCGATCGTCTCCGTGGAGCAGGGCAAGGGAGACTATCTGCTCATGGATCCGACCAACGAAAACACCCGGGACCTCCTGCCCGGATACGAATGCAATCAGAGCTATCTGGTCTGCCGCCCGGAGGGCGAGGACCTCCGCATCAGCCCGGTTAATCCGCCCGAAGAAAACATGATGCGGGTCCAGACCACCGGCACGTTGAACAACACGGGGACCATTGAGGCGAAGTCGGAGCTGTGGTTCGACGGCATCAACGACACCGTTTACCGGGACTATTTCGCCAACGTGAAGCCCGACGATCGCCGGCGGGTGATGGAAGGCCTCCTGAAGTGGGTGATGCCCGGGGCGAGCCTGAGATCTCTGACCATCACACCCGACAGCATGCTCGACATGTCGGCACCCCTGCACGTCCGGCTGGAATTTGCGGTGCCCGGCATGGCCACCTTTGGCGACCGCGAGGCCATCGTGAGTCCTCCCTGGGTCGGCAAAGTCGTGGGCCTGGCGAACTTCATCCTGCAGGGGGCCGGCCTGGAGAAGCGCCGGTACCCGATGGTGACGATCGCCGCCTGCGGGATCCACGAGGAGTTTTCGCTGAAGCTGGCCGAGGGCTTTGGCCAGGGACTGTCGCTGCCCTCGTATTCGCCCGTCAACGACGCCTGCGTGCACTACGATCGGCGGATGGATTTCCGGGACGGCGCCCTGACCGGCGTCCGCGAGTTGCAACTGAAGGTGCTCGAATTCACGCCC